>JBBCAX010000388.1:0-36486 GCA_051382335.1 Deltaproteobacteria bacterium TL4 | reverse complement strand
CTGATCCCGGGCAGACACACAGGTCTGCCCCTACGGAACAAAACCCAAACCAGGTGGTAAATCAAAGACCGTTTTTTGACACATGGCCGAAAATGTGACCAACCCCCTGTTAACATTACATACGGTCACTCCAAGGCTCACCGAGCTGATCTAAAACAAATTCACCTCAACGTTTGTACCAGGCAAAAATTTTTCTCGCTATGCGGACGTTTCATCAGGAAGGTTATCAAATGCACGAAGATGCTCTGTTAAAAGTGTTTATTCAATTTGGACTTGCCGGGTTGTTAGGATTTTTAATCGGACTCGAAAGAGAACATACAATTGCCGAAGATTCGGCTAGAGGGAACTATCATCTGGGTGTCCGTGATTTTGTGCTCTTTGCCTTGTTAGGAGCGACCAGTGCCTTTACGGCCGTTAAATGGGACAACGCGTGGATCTTGATTGCAGGTTTTTTTGGGTTTTTAAGTATTCTCATCTCAGGATACTGGGCGGATCAAAATGAGGACGAAGATGCTGGCTTTACTACTGAGGCCAGCGCCATCATGACTTTCTTCCTAGGGGTTCTCATGATTGCGGATGCCAGAGAAATTGCGGTTGCCTTGGCGATTGTTACCATTGGAATTTTATATCAAAGACAGGCTATTAAAAGTTTCACATCCAAGATTCAACATACTGAAATTCAAGCCGCTTTTAAATTTCTAACGATCACGTTCATCATCTTGCCTATTTTGCCTAATCAATCCATGGATACCTACTTAGCGAATAATATCGGCACTGTCACCTCAGTGGATTCCATTCAGGGAACGTTGAATATTCATCTGGAGGGAACACATCGCGTAGAGCTCAATGAAAATACTCTGATTTTTACGAAAAACGGAAAATTTGTAGGCAAGGCTAATGTGATTACCATCGCACACAACGAAGTGGTAGCCAAATTTTTAGACAAAACCATTGCTAACGTTAAAGCCGACTTTCAAGCACGTCAGGAGTTCAGTGTTGAATTTGTCAGTATCATGATGTCCCCTTTAAATCCCTATAAAATTTGGCTCATTGTGGTCCTGGTTTCTTTGGTCAGTTTTGTAGGGTATATTCTGATCAAAGTTTTGGGGAGCGCCGCGGGGATCGGGTTGACGGGGCTTGTCGGCGGATTGGTTTCAAGTACAGTAACTACTTTGAGTTTCGCCAAACGAAGCAAAGAACATCCTGAAATGAACGAAAAATTTGCGGTTGCTATCATCTTGGCAGGCTCAATTATGTTTCCCAGATTGCTTTTGGAAATCGGTGTGGTGAATCAGGAGCTAATGAAAAAAATGGCACTCCCCATCTTGATGATGGGAGGTGTCGGATTGCTATTATCCCTATTTTATTTTGTCCGATCCAAGCATGATGAAAAGCCGCAGGAATCCGTTTCTTTCCAAAACCCTTTTAACTTAAGATCCGCAATTTCCTTCGCCGCTGTTTTTGGTTTGATTTTAATGATCACCCGTCTCGCAACAACGTATCTCGGGAGTGCCTGGCTGCCTGTGGTTGCGATTGTTAGCGGCTTAACCGATGCGGATGCGATTGCGTTTTCAATCAGCGATGCACAGCAAGCCGGAACACTCAGTCTGGATTGGGCAAGCTTCAATCTGGTCTTAGGTGCTCTTTCCAACACGTTCATGAAACTCTTTTTGGTTTTTAGCTTTGGAAATATTGGACTCTTTAAAAAACTACTCTCTTCCTTTTGTATCATCGGTGCGTCAGGAATCATCACTATGTTTTTCTATTACGATTTCAACACTGTTTCATTTTGATGCTCAGGAGTAAGTCAAAAACAACGAGTCATCAACCACACTTGTCTCCTGACAGAGAGTTAACATGTCCTATGACGAAAAATACAGAGATACCTATCATAAGCTGATCAGAAAGCTGGTTAACTCTCAAAAACTGGAAGCGTTGAGGATCTTGCTGAAAGACATGGGAACTGTGGACATCGCATTCAGCCTTCTTCAACTGAAATTGAAACATCAAATGATCGTGTTTGAGTTATTGGAGACGGCGCGTGCATCGAAAGTCCTGAATTACCTGCACCAACATTCCCCCGTTGTTGAAGAGATTGTAGAACAAATGAATCTACAACGGTTGGGAACGCTGATTGAGGAAATGGATCGGGACGATGCGGCAGATCTGATCTCTGTACTGGATGAGGAGAAAGCCAGTGAAGTCATGGCCACTTTACCAGCAGCGTATCGTCAGGAAATGATTTCCTTGCTTCAATATGACGAAAAAAGTGCTGGCGGAATCATGGATCCCTATGTGGTTTCCGTGAGAAAGGAACTCACTGTGAAGGAGGCTGCCCGTAGTATCCGTATCTATAGTGAAGAAAAGGATCTGAAAAGTTTTTACAACATTTACGTCATTGATGAGTACCACCATCTGATCGGGTTCATCAGCCTGTCCCAATTGTTTCTCGCCGACGAAAAACACTTCATTAAGGATTTGATGGATCCCAAAGTCATCTCTGTCCATGTGGATCAGGACCAGGAACAAGTGGCTCGAATTGCGCAGGATTACAATCTGGTCACGGTTCCGGTCGTGGACAAATACTTGAGACTGATCGGACGCATCACCAGTGATGATTTGATGGATGTGATGCATGAAAGATATGTGGACGATATTGGTCAGATGGCAGGAACTGGAGATGAAGAGGTTTTGGAACCCTCCGTTTTCCGTGCCAGCAAAGATCGTCTCCCCTGGCTGCTTTTGGGATTGGGGGGCAGTTATCTTGCGGCCATCGTGATCAGCGGCTATTCAAGCGCTATTTCCAAGTTGCCCCAAGCCGCCTACTTCATTCCATTGATTGCCGCACTTGGAGGTAATGTTGGCATTCAATCCTCTTCCCTGATCGTGCGAGGTTTGGCGACCGGTGAACTGCGTCCTGTCGATCTGATCCAACGAAGTTGGCGCGAATTGCGGGTCGGATTTCTCAATGGATTCGGCTGCTCCCTCATCATTTTTCTCATGGCCTGGAGTCTTACCGATCGCATGGCTATGGGGATTACCACAGGTGTAGCGCTGTTTCTGGTAGTCTGCCTGGCAACGTTGGTCGGAACCGCTGTTCCTATGATCCTCAAGCACTTCAACATGGATCCTGCTTTATCGACAGGCCCGTTCATAACCACTGCTAACGATATTCTGGGCATCACCATTTACCTCTCAATTACCTTTAGCGTTCAGGCTCGTTTGTAACCATGAGAAGACCTGGATCTATGTCAGCCACTGTACAGGCTATTGGGGACCTCCATTGCGGGGGGAATTCCCTCAGAAGTGACGTTGCTTCAATTAACTTCGGTCTCAACTGAAGATTCTTTATCCTCATTGACGGGTTCGTCTTGATCCTGACGAAAAATTTCGTAGATTAAGCCTCTCTGACTTTATCTCATGAACGGGAAAATTTATGATTTCTTACTCAAGTAAGGTGCCTTCAATAAGAATCCAGGTTGTATGAAACAAGTTACAGGTGTTGATGGGACGTTCCTTTGTTTGGAAACATCCAGAGCCCCAATGAATCTTTTGACTGCGATGTATTTTGATGTTTCCACACTTGGAAGACCCTTTGATTTTGGTCGATATCGAAAACTGGTAGCCTCTCGCCTTCACGTTTCCAGGTTTTTCCGTCAGCGTCTTGTGGAAGTGCCGATGAATCTGGACTATCCTTATTGGATTGAAGATCCGGATTTCAAACTGGATAATCATGTTCAGTTGATTAAATTACCGGCGAGTGCCACACGAAAGGAAATTCTTCGGATTGCCCATCAAGAGATCAAGATTCCCTTTGATCGCAGCAAACCCTTGTGGAAGATGATTTTTATTGAAGGCTTTGAACATATAGAAAATCTCGTTCCAGGTTCGTTTGTCCTGTTGTTCAAAATGCATCATGCGGCGATTGATGGAATTTCCGGAATCAGCATGTTGGAAAAATTTTTAGACCATACGCCAGATTCAGGACTCATCGCTGAACCTCAACCCTGGACTCCTGAGTTGATGCCTTCCAAAACGGAATTGCTCACTCGAACCGTCAGAAACTTTGCGAAAAAACCCATCGAATTGGTGAAAGTTGCGCCCAAGTTGATCTCTTCCATGCAAAGCACCAATTCTGTAAAACAAACTCAGAAATTCCCCGCTCACAAAATGTTTGGTGCGACGAAAACTCGTTTTAACACTTATGCTAGTCGGGATCGTGTCTTTCATAACGAGATCATTCCCATCAAGCGAATTCATCACCTTAAAAACGCGACCCATGCCACTGTCAATGATGTCATTCTGACCATCTGCGCGGGAGGTCTACGCTCTTATTTAATGCAAAAACAGGAACTGCCGGAAGAGGATTTAATTGCTGCGGTTCCGATGTCTTTTCATACCAAAGACGAGTGGGGGCATTCTGGAAATCAGGTGTCCATCAGGATGATTTCTTTAGCGACTCAAGAAGCGGATCCTTTAAAGCGACTTGAACGCATTCGGGACCATGCGATTTACTTAAAAAATATCCACAAAGCCTCAGATTCGAAAACAAAGGCTAATCTCAACCAATTCATTCCTTACGCGCTCGCTGTCGCATCCTTGGAGGTCTATAGTCGGCTGAGAATTTGTCAACTGCATAAACCTCTCTGCAATCTCACCATTAGCAATGTTCCTGGTCCTTCCGCACCACGCTATTTTGGCGGGGCAAAACTCATTTTTCATGATCCACTCCCGCCCTTGCTAGACGGGATTGGACTGGTGATGTCCATCTTTAGTTACAATGACATCCTCATGATCGGTGCCGCAACCTATGAACGTCTTGTTCCGGATATGGGTTTTTTTGGACAATGCCTCAGAGACTCCCTGGAAGCACTCGAAAATTCCATCAAATGATACTTTCGGCCAAAGCCTGATTCTATTTTGACCGAAATGGAAATTGAATTCATGAAAAAAGCGGGATAGAATGCGCGGCCAAAGTCACCTGGATTTTGAGGAAAACTGACAACGCTCAAGTTAACTTAAAGGGATGGGGTATTTGCCATGGTTCGTACCGTCGATAATATCAAAGAAAGTAGTCGTTCCACTCATGGAAAATTTCGTGGGATCAATGATCAGGATATTGAAAAACTGGTCGTTGAAATTGCTAAAACGTGGGAATTTAAAAAACTCATTGCTTCGTTAATTCCTGAAATGCTCAATATTTGGGCAGGAAACAGTCGTCTCAAGAAATGGATGACCCTTCCTGTTGAACGAAGTATTAAAAGCACTTTTATAGGAATCCACGAATCCAGTCAATCGCTGCCTTCCTCCTCCATCCTTGAAGATCCTGGCCATTTAGAAAATTTGGGAGATCAGTTCATTACGCTGGTGAATCATGTGATTGGGATGTCGGTTCAGGTGACTCAGACCATTGAAACCCTTCCTCCTGAAAAAAAAGAAGAATTTTTAGGAAATATTGTGTCCCAACTGAATCTGGGGCAGGTTGGCGAAGGGATGGCCTCCTTTGGCAGAATGCTTAATGAGGTCCATGACCGGAAGGAAACGTTCATCTCCGATCATTTAAAAGCCTCGGTTGCTGAAGGCATGGAACGTTTTGATTTTGGGATCTTGCAGGAATTTGTCAAAAAATCACAGGCGGACTTTATTGAATTCACAAAAATAGTCAACACAGAGTTGTGGAAATCCCCTGAAAAAATGACAGATTTGTTGGGGCTGATTCCTGCATCATTGAATGCGCTAATGGGACCTCTTCACGAAATTCTTGATCGCTTTAAACACCTTTCGGAAGATGAACTCACAGAGCTTGTGCTCTTACAGCTCGAAAAAATTGATGGGGTAACGGCTGGAAAGTTCTTGAATGTGCTGGGGCATGTCATTAGAAAACTGGAAAAAGGTACAGCGTATCTGAGAGATCCGGAACTACCCATTTATGAAAATGAAGTCGTTGGGAAGTTGGAAGAAATTGCGGGAAGTCTGGATACCGACCTTATTTTGAAATCCCGTTTGATTTTGGAAGAGGTCAGAAAGAGTCTCAGAAACTGGTTGATGTCTTGAGGGTAAAAAAAAATAAGGATGACTCTGGCAGAGTGCTCAGCAGTAACATCGAATCACCATTTTATCAGCGGAGGTTGTTATGAGAATGTGGTCGAAAGGCTTGGGAAAAAGGGAGTTAAAGATGGACTGTCGGGAGTATATTGTCAAAAAAGACCCTGATAACGGTTCTAATGTGATCATCCTTGGTAAAATTACAGATCCGGTACACTGGGAATTCAAGATTACGGTGGAACCTGAAGACATTGCGGGACTGATGAAGTTATTGTTTAATTATTGTGTCCTTAAATTAACGATTTTGAATCTGTTCAGGTATGTACTTTACCTGTTTAACCGTCAAAAATATCAGGTCCCTGAGAATTTGGAAGAGAGTGTCAACAATGCCTATGAAAATATGATGAATCCTTCCAGACCTGTTCGAACTCGTTTGCGGCAACAAGAGTCTTCTGACGAAGAAGAGGAGTTGGAGTCATAAGCTGGGAAAATCGTTGTAACGAGCAAACGCCCGCCGAGGTGTGTGATCTTTCTTGTTTTTTATTATACCCGTAATTCTTTGTTAATATTATTTTATTCAAATTGAACTGTGGAGGGTTCCCTATGGAAGAGTATGATGTGATCATTATCGGAGGAGGGATCAATGGCTTGACTTGCGCCGCTTATCTCAGCAAAGCGGGTCTAAAAACCATTGTTCTGGAAGCTCGAGGCGAATGCGGTGCGCATTGCGATACAACGGAACCTGGAATTCCCGGATTCCTGCATAATTTACATGCCACATGGCTCATTACCCCAATGAGTCCTGCAATGGGCGATTTGGAGTTATCAAAATTCGGGTTGGAATTCAGAACAACGGATTATGTTTACGCTAAAACTTTTGAGGATGGCAAAAATGTACTTTTAGGCAATAACGCTTTTGATACCAAAAAAAGCTGGGAGAAACATTCTAAAAAAGATGCGAGTGTGATCAGTAAAGCGGGGTTCATGCTGTTGAATCGCTTGCCGTTCATTATTGACACGATGCACGATTTTCTCTTCAAAGCTCCTGTTCCTGACGTGGAAAAGATCATTGGTCCCTTGTATGAAGAGCTTTTTGGGACAGTAGGCGTGAAGGTTGAGTTTGATAAACTTTGGAAAATGAATGGTTTTGATGTTACGGATCTGATGTTTGAATCCGAGCATATCAAAACCACCCTGCAGTCTCTCGCCTGGATTGGCGGTTTTCCCCCAATTCGTGAAACCGTAGGCTCTGTAGGACAGGTCATTATGCCTTTGACCGGACCTATCTTCCCAGTTCATCAAGCCAAAGGCGGCTCTCACTCACTGACTCACTCGCTCGTAAAAGCCGCCACGGCTTACGGCGTTACCATCCTTCCTTGCTGCCCTGTTAAAGAAATCATTGTGGAAAAAGGGGTGGCCAAAGGAGTGATTCTCTCGGAAAACGCCATTTATCCCAAGGAACGAATTATGGGCAAGAAAATTGTCAGTGATTTAACGGCGATTCCGACCTTCATGGACCTCGTTGGAGAAGAGCACCTTGGCGCGTTAGGGGCAAGAATCAAAAAATTTGATTATCATGAGCAAAATTTACTGGGGGTCTATTACGCGCTGGATGGAGCTCCTCAGTTTTCATCAGCGAATTATGATGAGGGCATTCAACGATGTTTCATGGGATACTTTGGTGGAGATACCACCGAGGAAATGAAGCAATTCAATCAGGACCTCATTCATCGGAAAATACATGACAAAATTTTTGGTAACTGGTTTGTCCCCTCGCTTGCGGATCCGGAACAAGCCCCCGAAGGCGGTCATACCGCTTTTGTTTGGGTCGATACTCCACCCGCCCCCAAAAGCTGGAAAAATGGGGATTTGAATGGTTTGTCGGCGTGGGATACCATTAAGTACGAAATGGCGGACCAGGTGACCGATACCTTTGAAAAATTTGCTCCAGGATTTAAAAAATTGATCAAAGATCGAATTATTTATACACCTCTCGATCAACAGCGAAATAATCCTTCTGCAGTGTTGGGAAATTGGCTTGGTGGCAGCATGATTGCGGAACAATTTCACATCAATCGTCCTGTCCAAGGCGTCTTAAAAGGTGGTTCCAGAACATTCATTGGAAACCTGTATCTTTCTAATTCCATTCATCCTTTTGGCGCGACATGGTTAGCGTCAGGGTACATTGCCGCAGATGAGGTGGCAACAGACCTGGGGGTCAGGCAACAAAAATGGTGGAACGATAAAGCCTGTATGTGGTACATCGATAACATGTCTCAGATTCCAAAAAATTTAGGTGTGAGGTAGTATGAAACGAATGAAATATGATGTCGCCATCATTGGAGGCGGCCCTAATGGATTAATCTGTAGTGCTTATTTGGCGAGAGCAGGCTTAAAGGTGATTCTGCTGGAAGCAAGACATGAAACCGGCGGAGGTTTGGATACGCTCGAATTTGCGGGGTTTAAATATAACTTGCATGCGATCTATCACATGATGGCAGAAATTATGCCCGTTTATCATGATTTCAACCTTAAAGCTAAAGGCGTCAAATTTATCTATCCTGAGGTGCAGGCCTCTTATATCTACAAAGATCGCAAACCGTTGATCCTTTATCGGGATCCGAAAAAAACCGCGCAATACATTTCTGAAAATTTTTCCAAAAAGGATGGAAAAGAATACACCAGGATGTATGCGGATTTTAAAGAGTATTCCGAAAAAATCTTGATTCCGTTGACCTACGTGCCAGCGGTTGCGCCTGTGGATCAAGTTCAGATGCTCGAAAACGCAAATGATGAGGTGGGACGACGATTCGCGGAACTTGCGGAGAGGCCTTGCCTGGATATTTTGGAAATGTATGACTTCAGTGAGCCCGTTAAAGCCGCAATCCTGAACCTCTTTACCATGTGGGGACTTTCACCTTCCGATGCCTTGGGTTTTATCTTTCCTCTCTATGTTTATCGCATGACCAACGTTGCCCTTTGCTCCGGCGGTTCTCACCGACTTTCCTCCGCGATGCACAAGTGCGTGATCCGGGCCGGAGGAACGATCCGCGATAGCTCGGAAGTGGTAAAAGTATTGATGAAGGCTGGAAAAGTTGAGGGCGTGTTACTCAAAGATGGCACAGAAATTAAATCAGAAGTCGTGGTTTCCACGGTAGATCCCCATCAGAATTTTCTAAAGTTCTTTGACCGAGACCAGGTTCCCGAAAACATTCTTGACAGTACCGAACGGTGGGAATGGGAAAAAGGGGTCTTTTTTGGAACGCATGTTTCTTTAAGAGCCGCGCCTCAATATCTTGGTTCGGAATCCGTTGCGGATGCCAACCGGGGCTTGATCACTTTTTTTGGTGTGCAGGATACCGATACCCTGTTGGACCATTATCATAACGTTGAAGAGGGGAAAGTTCCCCGAAAAAACCTGCTGGGACATACTACCTGTGCGTCGTTATTTGATCCGATTCAAGCACCTCCGGGAATGCACACGGGCCGATGGGAGTCGCTCGTTCCTTACGACAATGATTGGGATCATAACAAGGACGAATACGCCAAGTTATGCCTTAATGAGTGGAAACAATATGCCCCCAATTTAGATCCCCTCAATACGTTGGTGTACCCCCCAACCTATATTGAAAAGAAGTTGATCAATATGGTGAACGGCTCTATCAAGCAAGGCTCTTATACACCGCTACAGATGGGATATTTCCGCCCTAATGAAGCGTGTTCCCAAGTTTACACTCCGATTGATGGTTTTTATGTTTGCGGCGCAAGTACTTATCCGGGGGGAATGATCATTGGCGGTCCTGGTTATATTGGCGCCAATGTGATCGCAAATGATTTTCAAGTGGAGAAAGACTGGGATGAAATGGAATCTGTCAAGAACGCGCGGGAGATGGGGATCATTGAGTAAGATCCCCCCACCCTTTCAACGTCTTGTCGGCCGAGACAGGCAAGATCCTGCGTTACGCATGTAGAATCTCTGCTTGATAATTCAGACATATCCTCTACAATAGGGTCCACTTTAAATAGCCTCTGGTACAATGATAGGTGATGGAATTCGCTATCCAGTCGAGAACAATAGTGTCCTTTGTTTTCCGTGAACGTATTCGTGAGACGTGTTCGTGCTTCACCAAAAGCTCGAGACATTGCACCTCAAAGTACCTTTAGTTCTTAATCATCAAACTAGCAGGGAAAAAATGCAGCTCAACAATGAAGAAATCAGCCGTTACTCACGACATTTACGCTTGCCGGAAGTAGGAATGGAAGGGCAAATTAAATTAAAAGAATCCAAGGTGCTCCTTGTGGGTGCGGGGGGCTTGGGTTGTCCTATCGGAATGTATTTAGGTGCCGCGGGGATCGGGACCATGGGGTTAATTGATTTTGATGTGGTTGATACCTCAAACCTTCAGCGGCAAATTGCTTATACCGTTGAGGATATTGGCAAACCCAAAGTAGAACAGTTAGCCCGGACCATTACTGCGGCAAATCCGAATGTCAAGATAGTTACTTATAATGAGGGGGTGACCAATGACAATGCTATTGAACTTTTTAGCCAATATGATCTGATTGTTGATGGTTCCGATAATTTTAATACCCGTTATTTGGTCAGTGACGCGACATATCTGGCAAAAAAGCCATTAATCTATGGTTCCATCTTTCGCTTCCAAGGACAAATGACGGTCTTTGATCCTCATCACGAGGGGCCTTGTTATCGTTGTCTTTATGCTTCTCCACCTCCTGCCGCCCTTGTTCCGAATTGCGCGGAAGGTGGGGTTTTAGGGGTACTCCCAGGAATCGTCGGTTTGATTCAAGCAACAGAAGTGATCAAGTTTCTTCTGGGGAAAGGCAAATCGCTGGTGGGTCGTTTATTGCTGTTTGATGCTCTGAAAATGTCTTTCAAAGATATAAAAATTCGTAAGGATCCTCACTGTGCCTTATGTGGCGAGAACGCGACCATTACAGAACTTCAAGACTATGAAGCGTTTTGTAGTGTTTTACTCCCTCAAGAAAAGAGTGATTTCAATGAAGACGAACACACCATTTATGCTCCTGAATTAGAAGAAATTATGGAATCAGGAGAACCGTTTTCATTAATTGACGTCAGAGAGCCTCATGAATGGGAAATATGCCATCTTGAAGGCGCGACTCTCATTCCACTGGTCGATCTGAAAAACGCTATTCCCGGACTCAATAAAGAGGCGCCGATTTATATCTATTGTTATAAAGGCATTCGTTCAATGAGAGCGGTGAGAGAGTTGGTTACGAGTGGCTTCACTAATGTAAAAAGTCTGGATGGCGGAATAGATCGCTGGTCAGAAGTCGTGGACCCCTCGATTCCCCGTTACTAAATCGGTGGTGAACGGATGAAGGTTCATGCGTTCACCAAAAAAGGGGGTTCATGGAGAGGTGAAACGAAGTCAACAGAAGTGACTAACTGTTTTCAAATTGATTTTGATCTTTCTTAAGCAGTTGTTGTTCTTCAGGACTTAAGGGTGAAAGCTCCTCCCTATCCGGATTGGCTTTAACCCACGAGTTGGATTTTTTCCAAAGCAGGAAAAGCGCGACAAGAATTAACAGTCCTGGTAAGACCCATAGTAACAAATTGAATCCTGTTTTCGAAGGCGCTCTTAAAATCCATTCGCCATAGCTCTCAACAAAGTAAGCCTTGATCTCTTCATCTGTTTTTCCTTGCTGTAACATTTCTCGTATTTTGATTTTCATCTGGGTAGAAAATCCGGATTCCGATTCATGTACAGACAAGCCTTGACATGTAGGACAACGAAGTTCATCCCCAAGTTCTCGTACCTTCCGTTCCAGTTCTTCATCCGCTGAGCAAAAACTCATCATCGAAACAAACAATAACACACTGATACTGATAATTTTTATCCCTTGCATGGGTCCTTTTGTGGTTTGAGTTTACGGGGTTTTCAAGAGTGCTTGAATCTGTTCTTCCATAATTTTAGGGGTTACCCCACCCAAGTGTTTATAGCGAATGATCCCTTGACGATCAATAAAAAAAGTTTCAGGGACACCATAAATACCGTAATCTAAAGAGAAAGCCTTGGGGCCTTCCAGGGCCAGAAAATAGGTTTTGTTAAACTGTTTCGCAAACGCTGAGGCCTTTTGACGCGTATCCTGAATGGCGATACCCATCATTTGGATCTGACCAGATATTCCGTACTTCTGATGAAAAGCCTCCAAAATATGGGCTTCGTTTCGGCATTCAACACACCAGGAGGCCCAGAAGTTCAGCACCACGGGCTTTCCTCGTAATTTTGACAACTGAATTGATGCTGAACCATTCAAATGGGTTACTTCAAAATCAGGTGCGGATTTATTAATTAAGGGGGAGGGAACCTTTTTAGGGTCAGTTGTGAATCCGAAAGCAAACATTGCGACCAAACCTACAATGAGTCCAATCACTACCCAAAATTGCCACGTTTTAAACATATGCGTATCTTCTATAATGGTTTAATGCAACTAATGATCATCGAGAATGATTTCAACCACCGAGGCCCACTCATAACATAAAAGGAAGCAAACAACGAGTAAAAACATGCAAAAAACTGCCTGAATCTCAGGAGGCTGTCCGAGAAGGGTGTGTCGGGTGTGCTTAAGCGAAGCGAGCGCACCAGAAAATTGTGTCTCCTTATTTGTGGTGCGCTCGCTTCGCTTAAGCGGCACCCTACTGATGCTCAACACCTATTCTCGGACAGCCTCTAGTATAAGTCTGTTATTTTTATGATTTTTAGAGTACGGTCTTTCCTGGTTAATTCTTTGGCGCTTTTGCCTGGAATGGAACGGTTAATAGAAGGATGGGAGTTGAATATGAAATGTCGGTTGAGTGTTTTTTTATGTATGGTGATGATCACAGGGTGTAGTTCTGGTCAAGTCAATGTTCATGTAGGAAGTCAATCCCAGAGACACGCTGCTACTCCAACCAACCCACAGTTAAGAATAAAAGCCCTCAATGCCCAGCAGGAGCTTTATCAGGAGAGGGTTCAGGAAATAAAACTGAGAAATGAAATACTCTTGCATTTCATTAAAAAACATACAAAAAATGAGCAAGAGACTTACGAAGCACTGAACAACGCCCATGATGAATCACAGGCGTGTCAATCAAACTTGGATGCGGAAATCAATAAATTACAGGAATTATCAGAAGAGCGACTTCCCACACTCGCCATCCAGGATCGTTGGGGAAGTTCGCTACAGTGGCATGAGGCGTCAAGAGTTTTTTATAGTCTGGGTGCCAACAAAAAAGATGACACCTGTGAACAACCGGAAATCCGGAAATATGAGGACATTCCTCCTGCTGCTGAAATGCCCTGATCCCGGTCAGGTTTTATTTTCCGCAAAGGAATACCGGGTTTTTAACAATTCCTGATTATAAACCAGGCTTTTAGGACGATAGGAAAGACAGAGCCCAATTCCAAGAGTAAAGACGGGAAGACTCATCCAGCCCCACATGATGAAAGGGTTGAGAAACACTTTGAGCGTCACTGAATCGCCTGCCCTGCCATTTTCACTGGAAAAAACGAGGTATAAATCGTCAAGGACCGTACGTCGAATGCTAACTTCTGTTAAAGGATTCGGCTGAGTGGGATAAAAACTTTTTGCGGGTTCCATGATTTCAACCAATTTCCCATTTTCATACACCTCAATAGAGGCCGCTCGATGCGTCGCGTTACGAACCATAAATTCATCAATTCCCTTATAAATTAAGGTATATCTGCCAATAGATTGAGCTTGATTTACCACAAAAGTCATATCTTTTTCCACTTTAAAAATTGACCCTGCAATACCGATAAATATCAAGACCACCCCCATGTGAATCAATAAACCTCCATAACGTCGTCTGTTTCTGGCAATCACATGAATGAAGGCCATCAAACAGTTCGTTGATAACTGCCGCTTTTTGGTAAGAGTGCTGGTAAATAATTCAATCACAATCGTCGCGGTAACGAAGGTAGAAACCCAGAAAATAATCAGAGCGGAAGGCGTCTTGTATAAATAGAAAGCCAGTCCAATGGTCACTAACGTCGCGATGATGACCGGTTTCAGGAAATTCCGACGAAGATTTTCCATGCTGGAACGGCGCCAGGCGATCAGTGTCCCGACTCCCATCAAGAATAACAAAACATAAGCCATGGGCGCGGTGATCGCGTTAAAGAAAGGAGCCTGTATGGAAAGCTTTGTCCCTCGTAAGGCTTCTGCCAAGAGGGGAAAGGTTGTGCCTAGAAAAACGGTAAAGGCAATTCCCACAAATAATATATTTTGTGCCACAAAGACGTTTTCCTTGCAAAACAGAGATTCCATCTTGTGATCCGATTCCAACATTTTGATCCGCTTGAATAACAGCATAAAAGAAACCACTAAAATCGCGGCAAGGAAGACCAGGAAGGCGGGGCCAACCTCCGATTGTGCAAACGCATGGACAGAATTCAGCACCCCGGAACGGACAATGAAGGTTCCCAAGATACTGAGACCAAAGGTAATGATAATGAGAACCATGTTCCAAATCTTGAGCATATTCCGTTTTTCCTGAATGATGACGGAGTGTAAGAATGCGGTTCCTACGAGCCATGGCATAAAGGACGCGTTTTCTACAGGGTCCCAGGCCCAAAATCCTCCCCATCCGAGTTCTTCATAGGCCCATTGACCTCCCATCACAATCCCCAAGGTGAGAAAGTACCAGGAAACCAAAGTCCAGCGTCGTGTAGTCAGCACCCAGTCATTGCCTAATTTCCCGCGAATCATCGCTCCGATGGCAAAGGCAAAAGGAACACTGAAACCAATGTACCCCAAGTATAACGCGGGGGGATGAGCGGTCATCGCAGGATGTTGAAGCAAGGGATTCAAGCCTCTTCCATCTGCGGGAACCATTGCCTGAACGGCAAGAGGGTTGGACCATCCCACCAACAGGAAGAGTAAAAATACCATAATGAAGTTTAAGGTTGCAATGACATAGGGGATTATTTCCCGGTTACTGTATTGGTATCGAAAGGCCACAACCATCGCGAATCCACTTTGGACAAAAGCCCAGAACAATAAAGAACCGTCCATGCCTCCCCAAAGCGCGGTCACTTTATAGAACACAGGCAGATCTCTACTTGAGTTTTCCCAGACATATTTAATACTGTAATCATTCGTCACAAACGCGTAAATTAAAGAACCTGTTGTTAGTGTCATCAGAAAAAAGTTCAAGATCGTTCCATATTGAACAGAGCGGATGAGGTTCCAGTTGTTGTATTTTACTCCAAGCGGAGGGGTGATAGTTCCATAAAGTGCAACGGCTAAAGCCAGCAACATCGCAATATATCCAAGATCAGTCATTTCATTCCTTACTACTATTAGTTTAAGGGAGGGACAGAATTAGGGGCAAGGGAGGTTGGGATCATAGCTTCTCTTGCCGATTCTGACAAGTCTTAGTTTAAATTTGTATTTTTATGGGCACCTTTTATGGAGTCCCTTTTAAACTTTTTGAGACGATTTCATAAACATCTTTTGAAAGGTTAGGGGTTTGAAGCATACGTTCCAGTTGAAGTTGCATGAGTTTTTTACGAGTAGGGTCATATTTTTTCCAGCGAGTGAACGGAGTCAGCAAACGTGCGGCAATCATAGGATTCATGGGATCTAAGGTCAGAATTTGATCGGCGCAGAATTCATAACCCGCGCCACTTTGGTCATGAAAGCGAAGGGGATTGCCATGACAAAACGTACCGATCAAGGAACGGACTTTATTGGGGTTTTTTATTTCGAAAGCGGGATGCCGCATCAAGGTTTTGACTTGAGTTAAGGTATCGGGCAACTGAGAGGTTGCCTGAAGAGCAAGCCATTTATCAATCACCAAAGGGTCCGATTTCCATTTTTGGTAAAAAGCGTCCAGTGCGAGTTGACGCTCCTGACAATCCACATGAATTAAGGCATTTAACGCATCCATCGCGTCTGTCATGTTTGGGCTATGCTGAAACTGATCAAACCCCAACCGGCACATTGAGGGGTCTCCCAACAAGATCAGGTGAGACAGACACACATTCTTTAATTTTCGTTTTCCCATGGCTTCCGGTGTGGTTTGATAGGGGCCTCGGTCCTGGTTGTCATGGTACAAGGCCAACAGCGAATCTTTCAGTCGGGTGCTCAAAGTATTTCGAACCCATTTTCTGACTTCGTGAATAGCGACCACATCAATCACCTCCACCAACTCACTAAGGTAAAGCTCACTCGGTAAGGTTAACATCAGAGCTAATAAGGACTTATCCAGGTCAGGCGTCTCTACCAACGTCTGGAATGCGCTGACAAAATGATCCGCTAAGGACAATTTTCGTTGCTCCTGATACGCCTGAAGCTGTTGCAGCAACGTTCCAATCACCAGTTGTTGACCGGCTTCCCAACGATTGAAATCGTCACAATCCTTTGCCATTAAAAAAGCAAGTTCTTGATCCGAATATTCATAATGCAGTTTTACTGGAGCAGAAAATTCTCTTAAAAAAGAAGGAATGGGTGCTTGAGCCAGGTTGACGAAATGAAAGGTTTCTTCCGCCTGACGTAAACTCAAAACCCGGGTTGCTGTCGGTGATGGTTGGGATTCTCCGGCAAGTTGTAACGGCAGATTTTTTCCTTCTTGAGAAAGTAATCCCATGGAAACAGGAATATGAAAAGGCTTTTTCTTTTCCTGATTGGGAGTTGGCGGACATGATTGCGCGATGGTGAGCGTATACGTCTGAGCTTTTTCATCATAGTTTGTCTTAACCTGAAGTTCTGGTGTGCCCGCCTGACTATACCACAACCGGAACTGAGCCAGATCGATCTGAGACCCCTCTTCCATGGCGCTCACAAAATCATCCGTTGTTGCCGCTTGTCCATCATGTTTCTTGAGGTAGTGCCGCAATCCCTTTTTGAAATGGTCTTTCCCAATCAGGGTTTGAATCATTCTCACAACTTCCGCGCCTTTGTCATAAACGGTCATGGTATAAAAATTATTGATCTCCATATATGACTCAGGACGGATCGGATGCGCCATAGGACCGGAATCTTCACGAAATTGATGAGTTCTCAGGATGTTGACATCGTCAATTCTTTTAATCGCCCGGGAGGTCATGTCTGAGGAAAACTCCTGATCCCTGAAAACGGTCAGTCCTTCTTTAAGGCTCAACTGAAACCAATCTCTGCAAGTTACACGATTTCCTGTCCAATTGTGAAAATATTCATGTCCAATCACTCCTTGAATATTTTCATAATCTGTATCGGTTGCGGTGTCAGGACGTGCTAAAACATATTTGGAGTTGAAAATGTTCAACCCTTTGTTTTCCATGGCACCCATGTTGAAATCATTAACCGCGACAATCATGTAGATATCCAAATCATACTCGAGCCCATAACGTTCTTCATCCCATTGCATGGATTGCTTTAAGGACAGCATCGCATGCTCACATTTATCAATATTCTCTTTTTCAACAAAGATTTGTAGGGTCACTTTACGGCCTGACATTGTGAGGTATTGGTCTTCAATATGGACCAAATCGCCTGCAACCAGGGCAAACAAGTAGCAGGGTTTCTTGAAGGGATCCTCCCACTTCACCCAGTGTCGATCCTGGTCCAAATCGCCTTGAGCCACACAATTCCCATTGGAAAGTAAAACAGGATAACGTGTTTTATCAGCGACAATGGTTGTCGTATAGTTTGCCATAACATCAGGACGGTCAATAAAATAGGTGATTTTACGAAATCCTTCAGCCTCGCATTGAGTACAGAACATCCCTTTGGACTGGTACAAGCCTTCCAGTGACGTGTTTTCGTGGGGTTTGATCCGTGTTTCGACTTCCAACGTGAAGGTTTCAGGAACACCAGGAATGGTTAGCGTTTCGGCTTCAGTGGAATATTCCTCTGGCTTTAAAGGGGTCCCCTCAATTTTGATAGAAATCAACTCCATAGAATGGCCGTTAAGCACCAAAGGCTCTGTTGTAGAGGCGTACTTGGACCTCCGCAGAGACAGTTTGGACCGAACTTGGGTAAAGCTATCCTGCAGTTCGAAATGCAAATCAATCGTATCAATCCAGTACGCAGGAGGTGTATAATCGGCCAAGTAGACAGTTTGAGGGGATGTTTCTGACATTGAATTCTCCAGTGAGTTAAGGGTGAGCTGAGTTCCGGTGGTGATTCAGTCTTGGCGCTTCATGCGTTTAGAGGGAGTTTGGTCGCAAAAACACTCCCTTTACCTTGCTGACTCTTCATTATGATTTCGCCACCATATTTGCGAATGGTGGCTTGAACCGCATCCATTCCCACACCACGTCCTGATATTTTGGTGATTGAAGTTTTGGTGGAAAATCCTGGCATAAAGAGAATTTTCCAAATTTTTCCGGATTTGATATATTGGTTTACGAGGTTTTGGTCCAAATATTTATTATTCTTCGCGGTTTCCAGAATTTTTTTCTCATTCAGCCCTTGACCATCATCCTCAATCAGAATGATCAGATGCTGTTCCGTTGAATACATTTTGACATGAATGAGCCCTGTTTCGCTCTTCCCCAGAGCCCTTCGTTCTTTGGGGACCTCAATTCCATGATCGATGGCATTCCGATATAGGTGTCCCAGATCTATTCCCAACGTATTCGCCAACGATTTATTGAGGGTTAGACCGGCTTGAAGCGAAAGTTTCAACTCAACTTTCTTGCCCAAGCTTTCTGCCAATGAATGGATATCTTTCTCCCAACCTTTGATGATGGTTGTCGCGGGAACATGTAGTTTTTGAGTAACTAGGGAACACGCTTTTTGAAGCTCTCCGGCCTGTAAGGTTTGCAACAGTTCCTCGAATTCCTGTTGTGAAAAAGTAACGCCTTCCAGCATCCGGATGATTTCCGGCCCCAAGTTTTCTTTGAACGATTGCGCATACTGAAAACCTGATTCAAATTCGGTTTGAAGTTCTAAAAAACGACCTTCAAACTCACCAAACCCGTTTTCCGCGATTAAACGAACACAATCTTCAAGAAGGTGGAGTGTGTTTCTTATTTCATGAAATTCATACTGCCCGACCAACCCTTTCATGCCATGCAAGATTCTCATCAGGGCGCCAATCGCCTCATTTTCGGGTTGTTTGGAAACATTATAATAAGATTCGGAAAATTCCTGCACGGAGGTCAAACAGCGTTCCAACTCCTTCAGCATATTGAGAAATCCCTCAATATCCTGACGCATTTTGCCAAGAATGAGGTTCTGTTTTTCTTCGTGGAGGATATTCTGCCGTTCTTGTGTGATATCCTCCATGCGGATAAAGACCGACATGACATATCCGCTACTATCCTGAACAAAGAAATATTTTAATTTGAGAATACGGTGGTTGATGTTTATTTCGGAGGGGAGGATGCTCAAGATGAGTTCAGGGTCGAAGGTATTATTCCCGAACAAAAGACTTAAGGCCCGATAATATCCTCGAAGCGCTTCATGATCCTGTCGGAGCGCAATATCCGCAAAAGGGGCACCCATCAAATTTTTTGCGTTCAAATAGTGTTCGGTAATGGCTGAATAATTACCGATTTCTCCAGCTTCATTGATGGATAAACACGCATGTCCAATATTATCGAGTATTTCTTGAATTAACTGTTGTTTTGTCTCGGCGTGTCTTTTCTCTTTATAGGCCTCAAGTCGATCTTCCTTGGCACGATTGATGACCATTTGAAAAATTCGTTTTTGAATCCCGGGAACTTTCATGGTTCGTTCCACAAATTTTTTCCTGGGAATAAAATAGCCATAGCCATCTGCGGAGGGAAAAACCGTTGCTGAGGCGTTTTCGACGCCAATCGCGCAAGCTTCTTCACCAAAAATTCCATTACGCATCGTGATGGGATCTTTGAAGTCGGCCACATACACATGGGCATATTCTTTCAGCAGAAAGACGCCCCTTACGGGTTCTCCCTGGACCAGAAAAGGTTCTTTTTCAAATAAGTCAATTTCTTCAACATCTTCCGCAATCGTCATCAAATCCAGCATGCTGGCATCATCAAAGATTGGAATTTCTTTCAGTAATTCAATTTTTTGGGTCCAGTAAGTGGGAGAGTTGATCAGATTTTGGTTTGCGGTACGGAGCTGGTGGAAAAACAGGCTTTCCATGGCAGTCGAAATTTTTAAAAACGCCTGATTGATTGAGGGGTTCAACGTTGAAGAAATCAGATATTTCATGATCTCAAAACTTTCTGAGGCAACCGTCCATTTTTCCGTTTCAGAAAGGGAGGCTTTCAACTTCTCGACTTGGGTCAGATCCTGGCTTTTGAGCGTTTCTATGAGTAATTCGAGTTTAGGTGGCTTCATGCTACAATCAGATGTTGATTTTTTCGAGGATGACGTTTCCCACAGAATACCCTGCGCCGAAAGAGCAGATGACGCCTTTATCACCCACTTGGAAATCCTCATGGTATTTATGGAAAGCAATGATTGATCCAGCGGAACTCGTATTGGCATATTCATCCAAAATATCAGGCGCTTCCTCGGCGGTTGTGTCGCGTCCCAGAATTTTCCTGCCGATCAAACGGTTCATATTTGCATTTGCCTGATGAAGCCACATCCTTTTTAACGAGGAAGGCTCAATTTGAAACTCAGAAAGATGCTCTGTGATTAAGCCCGCAACCAGGGAAATCACTTCCTTGAAGACTTTTCTGCCTTCTTGAACAAACCGCTTATCCGCATTTTGGGCTGTTTCGGGATGAGTATGGTTCATGAAACCAAAATTGTTGCGAATGTTATTGGAATATTGTGTGATCAACCGTGTTCCCAGAACGGCGAAGGCTTCCTTGTTTTTACAAGTTTCCGCCCGTTCCACAAGAATTGCCGTACACGCATCTCCGAAGATAAAGTGACTATCACGGTCTCTGAAATTCAAATGACCGGAGCAGATTTCTGGACTGACGACTAACACACACCGTGTATTTCCGCTCAGAATGGAGTCAATGGCCGCTTGTAAACCAAACGTTGCCGAAGAACAGGCCACATTCATATCAAAGGCAAAACCTGTAATCCCCAAAGCATTTTGGAGTTCTACAGAAATTGCGGGATAAGGGCGTTGGAGGTTGGAACAGGCAACCAGAACCGCGTCAATGTCTGCCGGAGTTTTCTGCGCGTTGTTCATCGCTTCTTGCGCGGCAACCATGCCCATTTCGCATTGTAAGGAATGTTCTTCATTGGAGCGTTCAGGAATGCGAGGGGCCATGATTTCGGGATCCAGAATCCCTGATTTATTCATCACATAGCGACTTTTGATTCCAGAACCTTTCTCAATAAATTCAGCACTTGACTCCAAAAGGGGTTCCAGATCTCCGTTTTCAATTTCTTGGGCATGCGTTTGATTGTAATTCCAGACATATTGATTAAAAGAGGCTACCAGTTCGTCGTTGGAAATCGACTCGGATGGGGTATATAAACCGGTACCACTGATGACAACTCTATTCATACTGCTCATCTCCGTTTTATTGATAGATTGATCGACTCAAAACGGTTAAAATTCCACATTGAAGTCTGTTCGCTTAACCTCCTGACTGAAGAGCGGGAAGTGTAAAGTGTGAAGTTAGGATAGGATTTGATCATAACTTCGTCCATTCAGATCATGCCCCTTTCATAATTTCTTCCATCCAATCCGTTGGACCTTTTCCATAACGCACGATTTCCGGGGGTGACATGGTAAAATCAATAATGGTGGAGTTTTCAGAAAAAATGGAACCCCCGTCGATGACCGCATCAACTCTCTTTTCATAGACTTCATGCAGATCAAGGGGATCATCATACAGTTCCTCCTCAGAGATTCGCAAACTGGTACTCAGGATGGGATGACCCAAAGTGGTAACCAAACTGAGTGGAATCGGATGCTTGGGGTACCTGACACCAATGGTTTTCCGTTTGGTCAGCATCATTTTCGGCACTTCCCGGGATGCGTAAAAAATGAAGGTATAGGGACCAGGAAACTCACGGCGGATTATTTTAAAAATGGGATTTGAAATACCTTGAGTATATTCCTGAATCTGACGTTCATTCGCACAGATAAAGGTCAAGGGCTTTTTGCGGTCAACATCCTTGATACGGCAAATACGTTCCATTCCCTTTTTGCTGAAAACGCTACACCCTAATCCGTACACCGTATCGGTTGGGTAAATGATCACGCCATCATTTTTCAAAAAAGACACTGCTTGATCAATCAGGCGTTGTTGAGGGTTTTCCGGGTTGATTTCTAGGAGCATGGTAATAAAACTCTGTTAAAATTCACGTATCCTCCGTAACGCGTCATACACGATGATGGATACGGCAGAAGACAAGTTGAGACTTCGCACCTTCGGCTCCCACATAGGAATGGTAAACGTTTGCTGGGGATGCTCTTCCAACCAATTTTTTGGAAGTCCCGCCGTTTCTTTGCCAAAAAAGAAATAGTCTCCCCTTTGAATTGACATGTGAGTGTAAGGTTGCTGAGAATGCGTCGTCAAGAGGTGGCACCGCTCGGAAGAAAGGGTGTTCAAGTAATATTTAGGCTCTCCCTCTACGTGTTCCCAGCTTACATAATCCCAATAATCCAATCCTGCCCGCTTGAGGTAGCGATCAGAAAGTTCAAAGCCCAAGTCTCCGACCAATATCAAATGACACTGGGCTGCGGCACATAAACGTGCGATGTTTCCCGTATTCGGAGGAATTTGAGGCTCGACTAATACCACATTCAAGTCAGGCGAAGATAGTATTTTCATAGCCCCTTGCTTGAACCATCTTTTTGCTGTTTTCTCTCCATTGCCAGCGTAATTAAGGCGTCCAATAATCGGGGATAAGGCTTTCCGGAGGCTTCCCAAAGCTTCGGATACATACTGATGCTTGTAAAGCCGGGAAGGGTGTTGATTTCATTCACCACAAATCCACCTTTCGCCTCCACAAAAAAATCCACTCTTGCCAAGCCTTGACATTCCAGCACTTGAAATGTCTTCACCGCAGCTTGTCGAAGCTCCTGAACCAGAGCGTCGGCTAACAGGGCGGGAATGATCAAATCGGCGCCATGCTCATCAACATATTTAGCCTCATAGGAATAAAACTCATGTCGAGGGACAATTTCTCCCAAAACATGGGACGCTTCCGGCTGCTCATTTCCCAAAACCGCACACTCTATTTCCCGTCCTACAAAGGCTTGTTCGATCAAGATTTTCCGATCATAAGCCCAGGCCTTTTGCAACGCTTTTTGAAAGGCAGCCTCCTCACTCACTTTTGAAATACCAATAGAGGAACCTTGTCGACAAGGCTTTACAAACAACGGCAAGCCCAGTTTCGCAACAGCATCTTCAAAGCTGAGGTGAGCAGGGGCAACCAGGGTGATAAAGGGAGTGATTGGAATACCGCTATCTCGTAATAAGCGCTTACAAACATCCTTGTCCATGCCAATTGCGGAACCCCAAACATCCGGTCCGACATAAGGAACATCCATTAAGGTAAGATAGCCTTGCAACGCTCCATCTTCACCATATTCTCCGTGTGTTATAGGAAAGAAGACATCCACTTGACTCAAACAGGCGCCTGTTGCTACGCTCATCAACTGCCCTTTTTCCTGGAGATATACTTCGGGTTTGGAGCGATCCAGAGAAACCTGCCGAATATCATCTGCATGTTTCAGAAATTCAGAGTCATGGTTTAAAAACCACTTCCCGTTTTTGTCAATTCCAATAATTTTAACCTCATACTGGTCCCGATTCAACTGCGCTTGAATATTATTCGCCGAAATTAACGAGACCTCATGCTCTCCACTTTTTCCTCCGCAGAGGATCCCGACAGTCAGCTTTTTCTGATGCATAGTGCTCTCCCTATTTATGATGCGTCGGTTGGTGCAGCGCTTTTCAAACGAATATGCAGTTCATCCAGCTGTTTTTTATCCACAGGGGAAGGTGCCTGAGTCAACAGACAGCTCGCTTTCTGTGTTTTAGGAAAGGCAATGACATCCCGAATAGAATCGGTATTGAGTAAAAACATCATGAGCCGATCAAACCCCAGGGCAAGTCCTCCGTGTGGAGGTGCCCCATAAGAAAGGGCCTTGATCAGAAAACCAAATTTGATTTCGATCTCCTCTTCACTGAGTTCCAATAATTCAAAAATTTTTTTCTGAATATCACCACGATGAATACGGATGCTTCCTCCACCCAGTTCAACGCCATTCAATACGACATCGTAGGCAACAGAGCGAATCTTCAGAGGATCACTCTTCAAATACTTCTCCATATCGTCTAAATTCGGCATTGTGAACGGATGATGAGTCGCTCCATAGCGTTTGGTCTCCGCACTGTATTCAAAAAGAGGGAAGTCGGTAACCCAAGTAAATTTATATTCATTTTCAGGAATGATATGGGACATTCGCGCAATTTCTTTACGCAGGTTTCCAAGTGAATCAGCGACGATTTTAGGCGTATCCGCGCAAAAAAGGACCAAATCGCCAACGTTCATGTTCAAGCGTTCCTCAACAGCCCGTTGATCTTCTGGAGAGAAAAACTTCGCAATCGGGGACTGCCAGCCTTCTGGATTTCGTTTGACCCAAGCCATTCCCTGGGCTCCGTAGATTTTGACAAAGTCTGTCAAGTCATCAAGCTGCTTTCTTGAAAACTCTGAGGCCCCGCCAGGAACACAAATCGCTTTGACTTGTCCTCCCTTTGCGACGGCCTGAGTGAAGACTTTCAAACCACACTCTGCCGCAATATCAGACAGATCTTTCAATTTTAGTTCAAAGCGAACATCGGGGGCATCGCTGCCATAGTCGGCCATCGCGGTTTGATAGGTCATTCGGGGAAAAGGTCTTTTCACTTCAACATCGATGGTTTCCTTGAACAGTTTCACCAGGAGTCCTTCGATGATTTCATAGATTTCTTCGGGGGTTATGAAACTCAACTCCAGATCGATTTGAGTGAACTCAGGCTGTCGGTTTCCACGCAGGTCTTCATCCCGAAAACAACGGGCAATTTGCATGTAGCGATCGTAGCCGCTACACATCAATAATTGCTTGAAGAGCTGAGGTGATTGCGGTAGGGCATAAAACATCCCCGGGTTGACACGGGAGGGAACCAGGTAATCCCTTGCTCCTTCAGGAGTCGACTTCGTCAGGATCGGTGTTTCGATTTCAAAAAACCGTTGTTCCACCAAGAAATTCCGAACCACTTGCATCGCTTTGGAACGTAAAATCATATTTCTTTGCATCTTCGGCAGTCTCAGATCCAGGAACCGATAGGTCAATCGTGTTTTCTCATCAATCGGAGTCCGTTCATCCAAAGCAAAGGGCGGAGGTTCAGAAACATTCAAGATTTCCAAAGTGTCCACAATAATTTCAATCTCTCCTGTCGGCAGCTTGGGATTGATGTTTCCTTCTTCCCGATGCTCGACTTTTCCACGGATGGCCAAAACATACTCGCTGCGAATGGAATCCGCCTGTTCATGGGCTGTCGCATTCACTTCTTTACGAAACACAATTTGAGCAAGTCCGGTATAATCCCGTAAATCCACAAAAATCACCCCACCATGATCTCGGCGGGTAGAACACCATCCCATCAGTACCACTTCTTTGCCAATATGGGACGCCCTTAAATCTCCACAATAATTAGTGCGATGCATTGCTTTCATACGACCCTTCTCTACTCCTGTGTCATCTCATTGTATTGTATCATTTGTTCATTTTCTAAAAGTCCTGGCTTTCACTTCTTGAAACTGTAGTCAATGCGGTGCCGCTTACGTGATGCAAACGCACCCAAAAAGTGAAGTTCACTTATGGAACGCACTCCTAGCACAATTCAGCAATAATAAACAGATAAATGTGTGCAGGTTTAAGGCGCGTTTAAGACAATAATTCTTGTACAATCGTCAGCAATTTCACGGAATCAATCGGTTTCATCAAATAGTCATTCATTCCGGCGGCGAAACAATCCTGCTTGCACTGGGGATCGGCGTTAGCGGTAATGGCGACGATGGGAATCTTGGCAAACGCCTCCATCTTTCGAATCAATCGGGTTGTCTCAATCCCGTCTATTTCAGGCATCATAATGTCCATTAAAATCAAATCCAAATCTGGATGTTTCTCCAGGGAATTGATGGCTTCACGTCCACTGAACGCTTGAAGCACACTGGCGTTTCTTTTTTGCAAAAGAGTACTTACCGCAAAAGAACTTCGTGCGTCATCATCGACAATCATGACCTTGTTTTTGTGTAAATCGAGCTTGAGAACTTCCTCATTGCGGAGAGGTTCTGACTTGTGTTCGGAGACGTGTCTCCCGGAAAACAACGGTGGTATTGTTTCCTCTGGCATCGTAAATTTATCGGCAGAAGACGCGATGGGCTGTGTTGGCAGAAATAGGGTGAACGTCGACCCCTGCCCCAATTGACTGTTCACTACCAATTTCCCTCCGAGCATCTCACAAAATTGTTTACTGATGGATAGTCCCAGTCCCGTCCCTTCAAACTTCCGATTGATACTTCCGTCTACCTGCCGGAAAGCTTCAAAAATCAGGGCTTGATCCTTTTCATCAATACCAATTCCTGTATCCGAAACACTCAGGGTGATCCTTTTTGTGGAATCCCTGTGATACGTTCTGAGCTCTTCCGGGCTTGTTTCAGAAATACGAAAGGTGACCGCTCCCTTCGTGGTAAATTTGAATGCGTTTGAAAGCAGATTGTTCAAAATTTGTTTTACTTTTTGCGAATCGATACACAATCCTGTTTCAGAAGCAATCCCGGTTTGAATCAAAAGTTGGACTCCTTTTTTTTTCGCAATATTCTGAAAATACATGCTCACATGATCTTCCAAGTCTTTCGTCGTAATATTTTCCAGATGGATCGTCATCTTACCGGCTTCCACTTTGGATAAATCCAGCACGTCATCAATGAGGTTCAGTAAATCCTTTCCACTTTTATGAATGCTTTGAACGAATTTCAGTTGTTCCCCAGTTAAATTCCCCTCTTTATTTTGTCCCAGAAGCTCCGTGAGCAGCAACAGACTGTTGAGGGGGGTTCGTAATTCATGTGACATGTTTGCTAAAAATTCCGATTTATATTTTCCTGTGATTTCCAACGCCCTCGCTTTTTCCTCAAGTTCCTGTTTTGCTTGCAACAGATCCTCGTTTTTCAGGAGGATTTCCTCCTGTTGTTCTTTTAAGGCTTGTTGGGATTGTTTCAATTGAATACTTTGTTTGATCAAGCCACGCAGCTCATTCAAATTGCAGGGTTTACGGATAAAACCTTGAATTCCCAGATTGTAGCAGGCATTCACTTCCTCATCATTCCCGTTGCCGGTCAGGACAAGGACTATATACGGGGAGTTTGAGGAAGGCCTGAGTTTTTCCAAAAGTTCCAACCCCGTCATCACTGGCATTTGCAAATCCAGGACGATGAGAATCGGTGAAATCTCCTGGAAAAGCACATTGCCTTCTGCTCCATTTTCAGCGAAATACAAGTCATAGCCTTCGTTCTTCAAGGCAAAGGCCACCAGGGTTCTCACATCCTGTTCGTCATCAACAATTAAAATCTTTGGCTTTTTCACTCAGATCCCATCAACAGGTTTAAATTTCCACCTATGCAGGTACCTTTTTTTAAACACGAAAAACACTAAAAACACGAAATAAAACCTGCAAAATAGGGTTTCACGGAGGAATTCATTTATTTCGTGTTTTTCGTGGTTAATTTTCAAACCACCTGCACAGCTCGAAATTATTGTTTTTTAGAAAGCGCGAAGAAAAAACGACTTCCTTTTCCCTCTTGGCTTTCAACCTGAAGGCTGGAATTATGAGCGCGCACGAGTTCTTGTGAAAGCGTCAGACCTAAGCCAGTGCCACGCTCTCCCTGGGTGCCTGGCTGAATAAACTTTTCGTGTTTGACGAATAATTTTTTAAGATTGTCGGGGGATATTCCCATGCCGGTATCGCTCACTTCTATCAATAATTCCTCTCTTTTTGAAACACTTCTTAACTTTACCGTACCTGAAGGATAGCTGTATTTGATCGCATTGCTGAGCAAGTTAGTAAGGACTTGAGCTATTCGCTTGGCATCCATCTCAACGTCATTATTCCCGTTTGACTCATAAACCAGGTCAATCTCTTTAATTTTAGCCAGCGGTTGAACATCCGCAATCACTTTCTCCGCTAATTCTGAAAAACAGGTTTTTTCTTTTTGTAGAAGGATTTCATGATTTTCCATGGAAAGCAAATCAATGCAGTTATAGACTAGTTTGTAGGAACGCTGAGCCCTCTCAGCAAGTGATTCCATTTGTAAGGCGTAGTCACTGTTTTTGAGTTCATTCAAAAGCGACTTGGCCTGGATCCATTGATTGCCTGTAACAATCCGCAAATCATTGGCGACAATATCAAAAAAGGATTTCATTTGCTGATGCAGGACTTCAATGCGCTGCTGTTGTCTGAAAAGATCCGCAAAGACTTGAACTTTACTCCGTAATAACTGGGAATTAATCGGCTTGAAAAGATAGTCCACCGCTCCGGTTTCATAGCCCTTGATCAGATACTCCTGATCTTTGTAGATTGCGGTTACAAAAATAATAGGAATGTGCTTTGTTACCTCGGAATCCCGCAGCGTTTCAGCAACCTCAAAACCATTCATTTCCGGCATCTGCACATCCAGTAAAATGACCGCCAACTTTTCACGAATAGTCCATTTTAAAGCTTCATTGCCAGAAGTCACTTTGATAAAATGCAGTCCCAAGTCTTGAAGCGTGTTCTCCATCGCAAACAAAT
Organism: Deltaproteobacteria bacterium TL4; assembly: GCA_051382335.1. GTDB lineage: Bacteria > SAR324 > SAR324 > SAR324 > NAC60-12 > JBBCAX01. Next base: position 7,720 of record JBBCAX010000388.1, on the reverse strand, counting down.
TTTCTTCTTTGTCATCCACAATCAGTACATTCACGTTTTCCATCTTTTTTCCCCATTTTAAAATCACCGGTTAGGTGGAAGCCCACAGATAAAATTTTGTAACAAACGTGCGGTCCTTGTTCCCACATCAGGCTACTCACTTAAGCCGGGACAGCTATTCAAAGTAGGATGTGTTAGCCGGTAGGCGTAACGCATCAATAAACCCGCCTCTGCCTGATGCGTTACGCTCGCAAGCTCGCTAACACATCCTACCCTGTGTCCCGGCGTGAGTAGCCCCACATCAATTCTGAGAAGCCGCCTACCATTAAGATACTATTGATGATTTTACGTACAAGTTAATTAAACAGAAGCGCTACGTACAAGTTAATTTAGAAGCGCCCAGAATCATTTTATCCAGGAACCTCCTTTTTGAGGAGAGGTACGAAATCCACAAAAGACACGGCACTTTTAAAACTCCAGTCGGCACTTTATGTCCTTCTCCCTTGTTTTGTTACCAAGGATACGCTAATAGAGTGATTAGACGAGACCAGCAGCTGTCCGGGAATAGAAGTTGAGCCTAAGTAGGGTGCCGCTTAAGCGAAGCGAGCGCACCAAAAATAAGGGGACCGCCAGCTTTCTGGTGCGCTCGCTTCGCTAAAGCACACCCTGCATCACATTTCCGGACAGCCACTTGGCAGATACTAATCTAGCAAGGCAAATAAAAACATGAGTGTAGAATTAGAAGCGCTTCAACGAGATATCGGCAAAGTTTTTGGGGTGTGTGTTAATATTCTGAACAGTGCACGATCTTTTGAGGATCTGGCCATTGATTTAGAGTTTTTAGCCGCAAACGGAGCCATTCAGGCCTGCCGCATCAATAGTGCGCAGGGAAAACCCCTCATTGTTTTAGCAAGAGGGTTATCGGAAGTTCCAACACAAATTAAACCTGAAATAGAAGAGTTAGAGCGACAGTGCAGTCTTTTGGCACGTAAAGTCGCTGTTTGCTCTTTAGCGGCTCGGCGTTATCACCTTTACACCAAAACCTTACAAAACTGTCTTCCTCAAGAATATCAAGAACAACTCCTTATGCCTCATAACCTGACTCGAAAGTTAGAGCGAATATTGAAGCAAATCAAACAAAGTGATCTGGAGCCAAAGTCCAAGGCTAATTTAGTCTATTTAATGGTGCAAAATAATGCCAACGCAACTCACGTGGCACGCTTACTTCAAGAGTCTCTCGATATTCTGGCGACTTCAGCGAGAAAACTTCAGCAAATTAAAATGATTGGTATTACCGCTAAAAGTATTGGCATCTATATTTCCATTAATGCCGCCAGTTTGCAGTCAGGAGGTCTTCAATTCAACAGTCTGGTTGCTGATATCTATCAAATGGCAGAGCAGCTAGAGAAGAAATATGAGGCGCTCCTCAACTATATAGAACATGGCAGACGTTGGATTACATCACTGCGTAAGCAAAGGAATCTATGAAAAGCAAGGTACTCTACGAAAAACAAGGGCATCAATGGATTATTTTAGGTCGTGACGCGGAAAAACAGGATCAGGTGATTGACACCAATGAATACGCGATTGTTAGTAACGGGGAAGTCTTATTGCTGGATCCAGGTGGCATTGAAATATTTCCTCAAGTTCTGGCGGAGTTGACCAAACACATTCAAATTGAATCCATTAAGGCCATTGCCGCCTCTCATCAAGATCCGGATATTGTCTCCTCTCTTGCCATGTGGTTGGATTTATCACCCGAGATCAAAGTTTATTGTCCCTGGACGTGGACGGGCTTTATTGCCCATTTTGGTATGGGGACGGAACTGGAGCTGATTCCGATTCCGGATGAAGGCCTGGAAATTCCAATTGGTCAGAGTAAAAACAGCGTCTATGCCATTCCCGCTCATTTTTGCCATTCTCCTGGAAACTTCAGCTTTTATGACGCAAAAGCCGGCATCTTGTTTTCTGGAGATATTGGAGCCGCCTTGTTGCCCAATATAGACGCCGCCATGGTGGTTGAAGATTTCAATACGCATGTGTCTTATATGAAAGCCTTTCATGAACGCTGGATGCCTTCGTCGGAGGCTTTAAAAGCCTGGGTGAAACGCGTGAGAAAAATCAAGCCTACGATGATTTGTCCTCAACATGGCGCCGTTTTTCAACAGGATACGATTGAGCCCTTTTTGACGTGGTTAGAAAGTCTGAATGTTGGACAATGGCAAGGGCAGTTCGATGATCAAAGTACGCAAAAACCGGCATGGAAGCGTTGGGGGGCATAAAGAACCGGAATGGACCAAAAGCGAGACTTTTCAAATGAACGCACTAAGAAATCAGTCAGACCGCTTTAATTCAAATGTGGAAAAACTCATTTGAGGATGATGTGGAGTAGCCTCAATTGTTCCAAGAAACAGGGTGCGTTACATGGGTTTTCTTTTTTTGATCAGAGTTACCTGATTCCCTTTTTCGTTATAATGGACTTGATCCATGAATTGTTCTTTGGTCATCATGATGCCTCGTCCTGAATGGAACATTCCCGCTTCCTCCTCGTTAATTTTTCGAACATTCTGGGGATCGAAACCTTCGCCTGCATTATTTCAAAAAATTCGTACTTTGAGTGTCCTTTGTGCGGTCACTCAGCGTTGGAACTGACAACGGCAGGGATGAGTTATTTTGACAAACTGCTCAAAAAAATACAAACAAAAACGTATATTTTCATCATTTGTGCATAAAATGGATCCTGTGACAATATCTTGAGGCGGTATTTGCCACGAATCACAATCATTTTTACTTTTTCTTTATGAGGCGTACCCTAAATTTAACCAACACGGATCACTAGACTTATGAAAGCTCATCCTCAACTCAAACTTCTTTTTGGCTGCATCATTGCGGAAGCCTCCGATTCAAAAAATCCTGCGGAAGTTGCCGCGGGTATTGCCAATAATCTTGGAACCTTCTTGGGAATTTCTAAATTCAAGAAACTCGGTTTGAGTCAAGAGATATTGGCAAAACTGGAAATCATGGGAGAAAACTGTCCTTTTGATTTTTTTGTATTTCGCCTTCCTCAAATGAATACTCTCACTAAAGAGACCATCCGAATCATTCGGGAAAAGGTTCATTATCGGATCCCCATCATTGTGCTGGTGGACAGTTCAAACAAACAAGATCAGATGTTTTTTGACGAAGAGGCGGTATTGATGTCGATTTTGACTCGGGAGGCGATTCTTGGAGAAATACAACAAAAATTATTAGAATGGCTCGCTCCCAGTGAAGGCATTGTGCTGTTTGACCAAGGCGTCAACTTTGTTTACGAAGGACAATACAATGATGCGTTGCTGCCTTTTTGTCAGGCGAAAATATATTGTCCCTTTTATAGCCTTTTTATCCATTTTCTGGTCATTGATTGTTATTGGAAACAAAGAACGGACCCGTCCATGAGGCGTCGGGCCCTTGATGAACTTAATGAGTTGGTGGATCCTGAAAAGATCTTCAGTTACAAGGGCTTGGACTTTTTATTTCGATTTTTTAATGAATCGATTCAGGAATTTACTGAAGAGAATGTATTTATTAATGAAAAAATTTATCGCGAAAATTTTGTAAAAAAACTCGATAAAATTCTGATTCCGCCGACTCAGGATAAACTTCCATATTTTGTGAAATCCATAGAATTTTTTGCGGATAAGGCCCCAAAGTCGGTCCAGGAAATCCAGCAACTGCTTGAGGCCTATCAGTCGATTCTCTTTTCCAAAGACCACCTGGATGAGTGTTACAAAGTTGGGACGGCCCTGATCGGACAGGTAAAATACAGCGACCTAGGGATGCATCTTTTTGAAAGAGTGATTAAAGAACACCCTGATTACTCACAATTCTATATCCCGTTGGCCTTGAAAATGAAGGATATGTCTGCAAAAGTGGAAGGCAATCAGTTGTTAAAAAAAGCAATTAAAATCTTGAAAGACTCTTTGATGTTTAATGACCACAATTTTCAGGTTCTTTATACGCTGGCAGGATTTTTGAAGATTGCGAACCAATATGAAGACGCAAAGTTATACGTTGAAAAAGCGTTAGCCGTAAAACCGAATCACCCCAAGGCCTTAAAATTACTTCACTTAATTAAAAAGGTCCGTTAAAAAGCATAGACACTCAAGGCGTCATGGAACGAAATTTACGTTTTTTGAAGACGTTATTCTCATCTCCGTTTACTTGGTTGGTTCTCCTGAGTTTGTTAGGCTGGGAGTGGGGGTTTATGGCCTGGTTTCAACCTCCGTGGATTGTCAAATTGCCTCTTGCGTTTGTAGGTTTTGCCTTAATGTTCCTTTGGCCTGTCCTTTTTTTGAAGTCCGCAGAATTTCGCGAACAGTTTAACCGCATGCCCTATGAAGAGGAGCTGGAAGACTTGGAAACCCTGCTGGAACATTGTCCTCAAAATTTCAATATCCCGACGAAGGAATCCTTGATCCTCGTTCAAAAGATCAAGGCCGAATTTAAAGAACGTGCCTATGTCGCGGAACTCAGTAACATCCTTGTCAACCTGACCCAGCTAAGCAAAAACCATTACCAACTCTATACCCGGTCACAATACTTTGGCACAAAACAGCAAAAACACGCCATGTTAGGCCTATTAAACCAACAGGTTCACTCTGTACAAACTTCCCTAAACGATTTAAGAACACTGAGTGGACACTTGACGTTAATCGAGGCTCAAAGTGAGCTCGACGAAAATATGGAAAAAACGTTGAAAGCCATCAACCAAGGACTATCTGACGCCATTCAGGAGATTTATGAGGAAGCAAAATAAAAATATCATTGTGATTCTTGTGCTCATTTTTGCGGGAGGCTATTTTGTCTGGGATCAAATTTATTTGAAACGTTCACTTTCCTATGAAGATGCCGTCTCAAAGCTAAGTCGCTTATTAAAAAGAGTGGACTGGTCCGAGCAATATGTTCAACGAAGAGCCAAGGTAACGTTGGGGAAAAAGAAAGATCTCGAGGAAACCTTACCTGACATTCAGCAATTTGAGGTTGTTGTTGATCCCAGAGTCAGTGAACAAGAGGTGGTTGTTGAAATTTTTGCCTCTACTGAAAAGTCAGGCTCTGGCAATGATGGCTGGATCGTGGATGTTGCCAAAGGTTTCAACACCCAATCCATTCAGCTTTCAAATGGACAAAAGGCCAAAGTCAGAATCAGAAAAATCGCCTCGGGAACAGGATATCAATTTATTGCCTACCGGAAATACCTTCCTGACGCGTTCTCTCCCTCAAATCAACTTTGGATACAAATGGCGGCAGCCCATGACATCCCCATGAACGTTATTCGTCAATCTTTAGTGGGAAATATCGCAGGGGTGATTATGAAAACCGCTGTAGCTGATCAATTACGAGAGTCCTATGGTCAGCTCAATCTTAAAAACCTGATTGACGCGGTAGTCCAGGGAAATTTGGCAATGGGCTATACGGACCCTTTTGCGAGCAGTACAGGTCTTAATTTTTTAATCTCGGTTCTGAATATTTTTGCGGAGGGCGAAGAAAAAAATATGTTGAATCCTTCTGTGGTGAGTGCGTTCGAAGGGTTTCAACGAGGTGTTCCCTTTATCAGCCAAACCACCTTGCAAATGAGGGAATCGGTTCAAAACGACGGTTCCTTGGAGGCCTTTGTGATGGAATATCAAACCTATATTAAAGTTCCAGAGTTACAATCAGGCTATGAATTCATTCCTTTTGGTGTCAGGCACGATAATCCATTATATGCCCTGGGCCATCTGTCAAAAGAAAAGCAGGAAGCCCTGGAAGCCTTTGCCACGTTTGCAGAGCAATCCCGGTACCAACAATTAGCCAGAAAATATGGATTCTTTCCGCCCTTGAATTATGAGGCTTCTTTTGAAGCACCTTCCGGTCGCACTTTAATTCAGGCACAAGAACTATGGAAGGGGAAAAAAGATTCAGGACAACCGATTGCCGCGATATTTTTATGTGACACCAGTGGTTCTATGGGGGGTTCCCGAATCAAAGCACTTCAAGGTTCCCTTCTCAGTGGAAGTGAGTTTATCGACACTAACAATGCGATTGGACTCGTTTTTTTTAATAACACCTCCTCCGTTGTTCTCCCCATCGCAACCTTCAACCTGAATCAAAAAGCGACTTTTAGAGCCGCTGTCGAAGATATGCAGGCGGGAGGAGGAACCGCGATGTATGATGGTCTCGTGGTCTCTTTATCCTTGCTTGTAGAGGAAAAAAGGAAAAATCCTAATATTAAATTGAGACTCTTTGTCTTGACCGATGGTGAAACGGATCTTGGACTGTCTTTTGAACAAATTCGCAACGTGGTAGAAGGCTTAAAGATACCCATTTACACCATTGGCTATGAAGCCAATTTGGAGGTTTTGAAGAAACTCTCTTCCATTGTCGAAGCCGCAAGTCTCAATGCGGATGAAGGAGAGATTGAGTATAAAATAGGCTCCCTTCTCAATGCACAAATGTAGGAGCTTGGATGAAAGCCTTCTTACAATGGACAGGAATCGCCTTAGCAATCTTCAGTTCGATGGGAATTGTCTCTCATTGGCACTTGACGAATAATCCGCATAAACTCCTGATTGCTGTGGATTCCTCCTACGAAATGCAAGGGGTTTGGCCCCAGGTAGTCGCAAAATTACAGGAAATTTCGAATCGACGTTATTCTCAATTCGCGCTTGTGACCGAAAAAAATAAAATACACAGTTGGGCTTCCTCCCTACGCTTGGGAAAAGTCGCACCGTATGCGCCCAGACAATGGGATAAATTGAGCCCTCAACGTTACCCTGAAATCAACGAAGCGACTCATAAATACCTCATCACCAATGCCCCTCCGCAGGAAATTACCAACTTAAAAGAATGGACGGTACTCCGCATTGGACCTTAACCAATGAGGCTATTGGTCGCTTAGCAGCTAACACATCCCACCGTTTTACTCCCCTTCAAAAAGTTTTAAATCCGTCGGATTGATTTTGGTTAACTTTTTGTTTTGATCCAGCAGAACCATCTCAACAAGCCCCTTGACCGCAAGTTTATTGGTTGCGGGTTTCCAGATGTTTTGATAACAGGTTAGGCGATAATCACTGCTCAGAGTGAAAGTTGATCGTACTTCCAGAGCTTCGCCAAAAATACAACCTTCATGATAGGTTACCTCCACTTTATAGACATTAAACCCCATTTTGTGAGTTTCCCATAGATGGACCAGCGTCGCTGTTCCTAAAGCGTGTTCCCGAGCTCTTTCAAAATATTTGAGATAGTTGGCATAATAGACGAACCCAGAGTGATCGGTATCTTCATAATAAATCTGGACAAGATGTTTGTATTCTTTGCTGCTCATAAGAAATAGTCCCTTAAAAAAGTAGTGTTAAACAGGTCATGAACCTTATGCCCATACCCGTGCATGAAATCAGGTTTGTAGTCCCGCCTTTAGGCGGAAAACCCTGCTGAAAAGCCGCCTAAAGGCGGAACTACAAACTTTTCACCATGATTTCAGGAATGGCTACTCACTTAACCCCCATGAGACAAGTCTCACAACGAAGCATGAAAGTAATTTCTTGTATATCAATACTTAGACCCCTGAAAAAAAAATTTCTGGAGATCTATACTTCCTGGACTTTGAACATTTGATTCATGGTTTTAGTTTTAATTATTCAATAATATCAGTGGTTTTATTTTATGAATGAATTAATGCAAGGTTATTATTTCCCGTTTTTCAGGCCAAACCTATCATTAA
>JBBCAX010000387.1:0-1986 GCA_051382335.1 Deltaproteobacteria bacterium TL4 | reverse complement strand
AGGGTTGGGGTTGAAGTCCTATGATAACTTTCTATCCTTCTGAAACACAATCTTTTTTTTATGAGAAAGCCGTGGGTACCAGCCGTGGTGAATAAAAAACTATTCGTCCGCTACTGCGGCACGGGATGTTAGAAGCGGTTCGGGACAACGTACTGGACAGGAATCCTTGAACGCCTGACATCGGACACAGCCCTGAGCTGAGCACAGCCGGAAACCGAGGTTGTTGTTGCGATTCGAAGGCGTATTGTTGTTACGATTCGCCGACCGCAAGTTAGTGGCGGAATTATTGAAGTTGCCGCCACGATTAACACGGTTCGAGCCTGTTGCTTCTTAACACCCACTGGTTTTTGATTACAGGAAAACCTCATCAAGCGCAACATGATCCCTTAAAAAATATTGACGTGCCCGCAGCGTGTTCGCCCAGCGGGTTTGTTCGCTTAAGCCATTGATCGAATTTAAAAAACGATCTTTCGACAACTTGCCTTGTAAAAACAGCCTTTCTTGCTTCTTGAATTGATGCTGAAATCGAAGCCAGCGGCCTCGCTGCAAACGTAAGGTTCCTCGAAAAATACGCAATCCCAGATAAGGAAGGCCTTCACTCACAGGAGCTAAAAGACTCGCCTTGTCTTTCAATTTCAACAAAAGCTGTTCGTTCACAAACGTCTCGATTTGTTCTTTTCTTTCATATAATTCAGCTTTGGATTGTCCAAAACAAACGATATCATCCATGTAAATAACTCGCTTTCCAGGTGAAAATAAAAAAGAGCGACTCGTTCATGGTCTTTCTTTCCTCGGAAGGCTTTCTGAGCAGCTTGATATAAATTTTCAAAACAAACAATTGGATCAAATAGTCCAGAATAACGTTTCATCGAGCTTCCTGTTGTTTCTTCCAGCCTCCTGCCATCCGTCCCGCTTCATCCACTTGACGAACCGCATACTCATATTGCTTTTGGCTCACATATTCCAACTCAAAACATAATCTCCATAAAACTCTCAATTGCTCCAAGTTCAGGTTGATTTGTTTGAGAAGGGGGACCTTGTCGCGACCATAGCGAGCTTCAACCAACTCGAGTTCAATGTCCAACGCCAGATTTTCAATGCGTTGTGTAAAAGTAAAGCGGATCGACTTGGGAAGTTTTGCTGTGGTCGGAAATAACCATTTGAGAAACTCCATCCAGTGGACAAAAAGAGGTAAATCCTGGTTTGAACTCATGAGGATTCCAAAGAGGTATAGCTATCCAGAGAAGTTTCTGCTGGGAGCGCAGGCGTCCCGCCTGCTTTTGCGGGCAAGAGGCCCGCGCTCCCAGGACAAAACTTTTCTGGAGAAGTTTAGTTATCCAGAGAAGTTTCTGCTGGGAGCGCAGGCGTCCCGCCTGCTTTTGCGGGCAAGATGCCCGCGCTCCCAGGACTAATGCTCTACCTGACTCAATTCTTTATCCGCGATAAAAGAATCCAGAGCCTGGCTGTCAAAATCCTGTAATTTGGTGGAAAAACTTAAGGTAACGATTTTTATTTGCATGAGGTTCCAATAAAAAAAAAATTTCGTGCGCTTCGCGCTTTTTAAAAATCCGTTTCTACGACCTTCCCGGCCAACTTGCTCCAGTCCCGGCGCAAACCCATTGGCTTTTCCCGCAAGCGGGGCCATGGGTTTTGCTTGGGACTTCCGCCAGTTGGCCTCCCTTTCACTTAAAGCTTACCTTTCTAATTCCTTTTTTTAAAAGGGTAAAAGGGTAAAAGAGCAAAGGGTTATTGAAATAGGGTAGAAAGCGAGACTTCCTTAAATTAACAGGATAGCCCGTCAAGCCCCCTCCGAACGCAGCGGGCACCTTTCAGCGCACTACGCTCTCCATTGAGGTCACGATTGTTTGTCTCCAATCTGGCAATTTTCCCCTATGAAGTAGGTCATGACATTCCACACAAAGGACTAATGTTTTCCTCCGTCTGGCGATCATCAACCGTTGCCAGTTTTCTTTACCATCCTTGATA
>JBBCAX010000386.1:0-23234 GCA_051382335.1 Deltaproteobacteria bacterium TL4 | reverse complement strand
TTTTGGACGCTGTCCCTTGCTGAGCCTCCAAACGGTTTTTCTTTTTCTTCCTTGCGTCTTTTTTTAAGACCTGTTCACTTATTAAGTAATAGTGGTGACGCTTTGCGCAGGTTTTTGAATTTTTTCAAAGGGATCCCTGTTTCGCGTGTAAATTTCTCAGGTTTTTGGGTTCTCAGTTGATCAAAGCAGCTTATTTGTCCTCCTTACAACGGGATCTCAACAGTCTTTTTCTAGTGATCTGATTTTATTGTGTAATTAATTGGACATTTTAAAACCACAAAAACCCTGCAAAGCCTGATAAATAGCGGGATACAAAATGTCCATTTAAAAAAGACTGTAAAGAGCCGGTACAATGTATTTGAAATTCTAAAAAACTGTAAAGGAGGAGGATGCCAGCAAACCCGAAAAATCCAGGTTTATTTTGGAAAGATGTCTAATGAAAGAGGCCTGAGGGATTAATTGGTGACAAGAAATCGCCAAACCATTGTAAAAGCAGGCATGGCTGAGGTTTCTAGCGTTTCAAAGGGCGAATATCTGGGGCTGGGACTGTTGGGACCAGTCCCCCTGCTTGAACTCGCTTTTTCAAAATCAGATTCCACATTAAACGTCACTTGCTTGGGAATAAACGAATGAACTGAAATATTGAGATGATGGTATCGACCCAATCTGAATTGAAGACCGGTGACCAGGCGTCCCGCCCAAAAGGTAACAGTCTCGCGACCACTGGACACAAGGTTTTGATCCTTGCTGATCTTAAAGCTTGTTTGGGATATATCCATAAACTCAATGCCTCCTCCCACAAACCAGTTCCAAGGTTGTGTCCCGGGAATAATATGTCTTTCGATCGTGAGGTACATATTATAATCCACTTGCAATAAAGTGGTCGGTTTTTTGTTCAAAGGATTGTTCGTTGTTGCGGGAGAAAATTCAATTTCTAATGGGAGTTGACGGCCACCAACTCCGTTTAAACCCCAATGCCATTGCCAATCCCGATACCGGCCCCCATCTCCCAGACGCATCAGCGTAAATGAAGTCTCCACTTCATGCTTTTTTCCAAGCCAGCGTATTGGCAATTGATAGATCCCCAACGTCAGGCCCAACCTCAATGGGGACTCTATTTTTTTTCTTTCCGGTAGCCGTTGAAACGGCTTAAGAGGTTCGGCTTCTATAAACACTTGAGACGAAGGCGTTACCAGTGGTGACTCTACAACCGGAGCGAGCGGTTCTGGTTCTGGTTCTGGTTCTGGTTCTGGTTCTGGTTCTGGTTCTGGTTCTGGTTCTGGTTCTGGTGGTTCAGGTTGCGGAGGCGAAGGTAAGGATAGAGAAGGTAAGGGCGGAGCCTCAGGTGTTAATAACGTTGGTACACCCTCAAACGCACCACGGTTTTGCAGGTGGTTAAATTCCCTGGAAAGGACCCGTTGCTGGACCCAAAAGCCATCCTGCTTGTAGAAAAGACTGGTCGTGATTTGGTAGGTTCCGGACGGCATCCCTTTGTCATATTGCAACTCAAGTGTTTCTCGTGTTTGTTGATTTGCCTTCAACACCACTGTCCGTTCTTTGGAGTCCACCGCATTTTGGCTCTGATCTAACAATGTCAATTCCAGTCGGAACTCACCATCCATTTTGGGATTTATTTCCGTTGAGGTTTCCACTTGAACTTTGGAACCCGTTGAGGAAAAAGTGGGTGGCACCTTTACAAAGGTTCCACTATCCCCGGCGCCTCCATCAATTAACAACTGTCCCCAGGCCAATTTGTTGGACCATTTAATCGTTCCTTTTGGCGAGGTATCCTTGACTATATAGCGAATCTCATTTTTTCCCTTGAAGATCCATTCCCTTTTAAGCTCAAATACCGTGGTGTTCCAGGTATCATTGGTTCCCGATAAACGCCCGATGTAATATCCATTCAGATATACTTCTACGGTTTCCCCTCTTTCTTCGTCGACATCATAAGCATAAATACTCACTTGCGCACTCTTTTCAGGAGGGACGCCAGTCATCATAATCTCAAAATTTCCAACAGCGTCCTTGGTAGGCGTGCGTTCGATTAATCGATTCAGATCTCCACCTTTTTTGGCAATGTAGGTTCTGCCTTTGATCTCTTCTTCTCCCCCCTTTGTCGCGGATTTTTCGGCACTCGGAACCTTTGTTGAAGAAGTTTGAATTTCAGGGGCAGTTCCCTTCTCAGCCTGGACTTGTGCTAATATTCGCACAGGAAACACAACCCATAAAACTAAAAATAGGATAAGAATAACTCTGTTTTTCATCAAATTGGACTGAGCAATAATAGATGTTCTGAAATTATGAGGACAATAAACTCAATATTTTCTAAATTTTGTGTTTGGGGAGGGTTCACCTCGTTACCCAAGCAAAATTCCGCCCAAATCTTTCAGAGGAAGAATTGAGACCGTTTCTTTTTATCAACACAGTCCCGCCTCAGATCCAGAAGCCGGAAAGAAAGAACTCGCAACAAGGGGCACCCTGCGTGTAAATGACTTTTTTTTTGTGGTTGTGTGATATGGTTCAAATACTGCTTCCTCTGAAAAATAGCGACTGAGAGCGTGTAGCTCTCAAGTTTTTAAGTAAAAACTTTTTTGCGCTCTTTTGAAATTTGCGTTGAAAAGTTGACGCTGTTGGTTAAAAAGTAATACTTTTTTTTATTTCACTTTGTCGTATGATGTTTACCATTGAGACATGTGGTCTGTTTGTTGTTAATAAATTTAATATTACACTAGTTGATAGAGGTTATTATGAAAAAGTTGATAGTGTTGTTTGCAAGCTTGATGTTCCTTCCCTCATTATTTGCGGCTGAAGAAACTTTTCAAATGAGTATGAAAGTTTATCAACCTCTTGCCATCGGGAAAGTGTCAGACCTGGTTTTTCCGCTGATCGAGGTTTCCAGTGCGGCGCAACCCGTAACAGTGACTCCAGATCAAGGAGCATCATTCAAAATTACAGGACAGACCGGAGCGGGGATTACGGCCTCTGTGACCAGTTCAGGGTTGTCTAATGGGACTCAGACGATTAGCATAGATTCCTTTTCTTTTGGAAGTCCTTTAGATAGTGCGGGAAGGGGAACCTTAGCTTCTGGCGGTATTACAGCGACTGTAGGTGCGGCTCTTACTGTCCCTGCGAATGCATCAACCGGTGAGTACGCTGGAACTGCAACTTTCACAGTTCTTTACCAATAAAAATAAACGTTTGAGCGAATTTTTCTCGAAGCGGGTTTGGTGAAATTTTTTCACTGACCTGCTTTTTTTTTCTTTTGTAAATAAAAAAATAATGGGCTAGACTGTTTTCCCCCACAGATAGCGGGGCTTTTTCAGCTCTGGCGATTGAGACCGTGGGATGCTCCTCTTCTCAGCTCGTAGGGCTTCATCAAGTGAATCATCCGTGATGGATCAGGAAATGCGGGAGCCTCAGCGATTGAATATCAGTTAACCAAGCGTTCTCTAACTTTGGAGTAGTGTGATGACTCCGTTATTTATTTGCCCCACTCAAATCAGACTCCTTGTTGTCTTCATGATATTCCTTACCTTTGGAAGCTGGTGCGTTTTTGCCGCAGAACAGAATTTTTCACTCCAGATGCAAATTGTTAGGGTCGCTCAGCCCGGTGAGGACAGTTGGTATGATGTGTCAATAGACCTTTCGGCTGGAGAGAGCGGCCTTGAAGAAATTGAGGTCACTGTCGAAAATACAGATCAAGGTGTTGAAATCATCACCTCAGAAACAACCCAAGGGGGCCCAGGAACGAACGCTCAGGGCAATAGTACTTCCTCTGACGCTGAAAAAAAGAAAGACCTGTCTGTCCGTCGTGCCTTTGTGATTCGTGCCGATAGTCCCAGTGCCGCGAAGATTAACATCATCGGAGAAAAAAATAGACTTATTTCCTCCTCCATCAAAGAATCCCAGCTCGCTCTCTATAACGCAAATGGCAAAAGCAATATCACCATTCAAAAATTTACCTTTGGGGGCGACTTGCAGGGGAATGGACAGGGAACGATTAGCTCAGAAAATGGCTCGCTCAGTGCGGCTATTGGGGTGACTGCCGTGCTTCCTGAAAAACCACTTCCCGGGGTTTATACGGGTAAGATGACCTTTGTGGTTGTCTATAATTGAGACTGTGATTTTTCGCGAAATTTTCAGACAAAGCAATGGGTATGCATTTTATCAACAATGAGAAAACCATGACGAAGAGACGATCCATTACAAGCAATCTTGTGAGAGCGCTTTTAAAACTTGTTGTATTGTGTTTCATTGCGTTATTATTGCTTGCTGATGGTGTGCTATCTCCAACCCTAAGTTACGCGGACGACGAAGAGGATGATGGTCATGGCTATGAAGAATGCCATGACAAGTCTGAGTGGAAAGCCTACAAAAAAAAGTGTAAATATCCGATTGAAATTAGCAAAGTTAGTGATCTTTACTTTAATCCGGTGGAAGCCGAGTCGGATATGCGCACAATCGTTATCCTGCCCAATGACTCGGGTGCCGCCGTTTTTGACGCAAAAGGAGAACCTAATGAAATGGTAAGGGTATCCGTCTTGCACCCGGCTTTCATGGATCTTCTTGACAACTATTCGCATTCACATCAAGGAGAGAAAAAAATCCATGTGAATGATTTTACCTATGGAGGCTCCTTGAATGAAAGATTACAGGGAGGGACGGGCGTTTTTGATATTCGAGGAGCGTTGAATAACATGCGCATTGGGGCGACGGCAAAGCTTCCGCCTCACCTTGTTCCAGGAGATTATCTGGGATATCTGACACTAAGAGTGGTCTATCAGTAATCAAACATGGCCTGTTGTTTATTTGTTCAAAAGTTTGGGAATTTGCTTAATTGATATCAAATTGGAATGTATGAAATACCAAAAATCTGTTGTCATCGCTTGGATGTTTGTGTTTTTAGTCATGGGATTTCCGGAAATCAGTTTGGCGGCCAAGAATTTCTCCGTCGCTCCCGGGATCATTGAAATCAATCTTTCACGTGCTTCTACTCAAACCTTTTTATTGACTAATACCGGAGATGAGACCATTCGTCTTTTGATACGGCCGGTTTACTTTGAAATTGATTCGAAATCCTTGGCGGCGGGAAGCCATCTTAATCCCCAAGTGGCCTCTGTCGAGAATATCGAAAAATTCATTTTGGTCAGCCCCAGAGTTTTGTCTTTGGCTCCGGGACAAAATCGAAGTATTCGCATTTCTGTTCGTCCCGAAGGTCAATTATCACCAGGGGATTATCGCTCCCATTTACTGGTCCAGACCCTTGAAGAACAAAAGAAGAAAAGTGAATCCACTAAAGGCCTACAAGGCATGAGTATTCAGTTGGAGATCAAACTGGAAACTGGCATTGCCATTTATGGCAGAGTGGGCGAACCCAAGTATCGTTTTGAGTGGGCGTGTGAACAAGTTCAGCCGGGTGAATTTATGGTGAACGTCATCAATCTGAGCCAGTGGCGTTATAGTGGTTGGATGGGTGTTTTTGATGAGGCTCAACCGATGTCACCGATGGCGGTTCAACGACTCATTTCATTACGGGAAAGCAAGCGAACGTTTCAATTCAAGGTTCCAACAGAGCCTTTGCCTCAATCCCTTCAAATTCGTTGGGGTCAAACCCAATCTGTTTTCAACGATGGAGAGAGTAAATGCCCGCTCGTCACCAACACAACCCAAAAGAACTGAGCTTGACAATGTGTGATGGTGTCCACCGCAACTCTCAAAAGACTAAAATCGCTACTGTCGTTCCTTGTTCTTTGTGTTTTAGCCTTTTCCTCTGCCCTCGCTGAAGAAACCGCTTCAGAAACCGATCTTAGTTCTAGTGAATCGCCCGCCTACTATGAAGGCTTCATCGCTTTTCAGGTCAGAAAAAATCAGGGTAATTCTTTTTATCGGGTCATGATGGACCAGGAAGAACACCCCTATATCGACATGGAGGACGCTCTTTTTCATTGGATGGAAATGCGAGGGAGCTGTGATGTGGAGACACGTCACTGCATTGCGGAATCTCCGATTAAAAAGCACACCTATCAGATAAATGGAAAGACCTTTCAACTTCAGAGTACAGCTCTTGAGGATCCCCTCAGCTTTCCTGCCGAAGGACTCATCTTCGTGGAAGATAAAATGTGGTTACGGTATGACTTATGGGAACAATGGGTTCCGGTTACCGTTTCCTGGAGTCTTTCCCAATTTTTTTTAAGATTTATCCCTCAGTATCCACCCCTGAAAGATGTGACGCAACAACGGGAGGAATTACGAAAAAAATATCTTAAAAATAAGGTAGAAAGAGAACGCATTGAGTCAATTCCGCCGTTAGCGCCAACCGATATCTTTCGGAATGAGCTTCGTTACCGCTTACAATATTCACAGGAACTGACTAGACTTCAAGAAGAAGGGGTGCGCGCCCAATTCAGCGATTTTTTTTATGAATATAACGCGGATTATTTAGAAGGAACCCTGCAAGGGTCTGGTTCTTTTACTCAAATAGAAAGTCAGAAACAAATTGAAAATATCGATTTTTCCCAATGGCGGTATACCCGGTTAGGGCAAAAATACTTTCACCTTTTTGAGATGGGAGATCTTCGTCTCTCAGAAACGCTGATTGTTCCTTCGCTGATGTTAAAAACTGGGTTTCGGTTACAACGACTTGAACCGGAACAGGGGGTGGGAATCCTCAACTTTAGTGGTTTTGCTCCCATAGGTACAGAAGTTGAACTGTATCACAATGGTCTTTTAGTCGCGTTCACCAAGGTCCAGCCTCTACCCGAATCAAAACTCGATGTCTTAGGACTTTTTGACGCGGCAGACGGAACAGGAATTTATGAATTCCAGGATGTTCATGTATCAGGAGGAGGCGTATTATCACTGAACTATTATTATCCCGATGGATTTTCCAAGGAAGAAATCATTCGTATTGCACCGGATAATGGGCGAATCCTGGCACCAAAAAACTGGGATGCGCAATTTTATTATGGAGATGCGCCTTCCGGAGAGATCGCTCATGTTGATTTTCGCTATGGACTTTTGAGTAATGGCTCGATGGGGTTGCATTTTTATCAACTCTACGACGAACTACAATCCCTCATGGTAGGCGTGGATCAGTTTATGGGAATCGCCGGAGTGGATCTTGCCTATAGACCCTTCTATGGGCTGACGTTACTGGCCGAAAAGCTTCAATCTGAAATCAGTACAGACTATGGCGTGCTGGTGAATATTTCCTACTTCAATCCCCATGTGATTGAGCTGGAAGCCCGGTTTTTAGATCCGCTTAGCCCTTTTTACCGAATCTATTCCGGAGAACAAAAGTCGACTGAATTTTATCAGCTTACCCATAATATCACCTATAAAGAATGGGCTTGGCAAGCAAGGTACTTTCAAAATACCATCGAACAGGCATTGCAACCCACATTGAGATATCGAATTTCCTATCAATGGTCGATCTACACCGAACCGGAGTTCAAGCGATTTTTCAACGGAGAATACACGGATAAAAAGATGTACGGTGCGGAATACTCATCGGAATATCAGGGAGTTAAGCTGGTTCGAACGTTGCAGAACGCCTTTGGGGATACGACCTTTACGTATCGCTTTCAGGGAAAGGAGTTGGTGCCTTGGGATCTCACCTTCAATCTGACCCTGCCTGATGATAATGAAACGAGATATTCCTTATCGATCCTGTGGAATCCAACCAGTAAAATCAATACAAGTCTTCGAATCTATGAACAGGGACAGAGTGGACAAATTAACTGGACGGATATTATCTCTCATAAGCAAGGTCCTACGGATCCTCGCCATTTTGGGATGGGGACTCTTTCCGGAAGGGTTATGGTTCCTGCGCGTCCGGACCAACTTCCATTGCCCCTTGCAGGCGTCGTTGTTAAAGCCGGAACCCAAAGAGGTGTTACCGATATCAATGGAAAATACATCATTACCGGGCTTCCAACCTATCAACGGATTGAAGTAAAACTCGAACCTTCTTCGATTGATATTGGACTCCTTCCGAAAAAAGACTTTGAGGTAGTGATCTTTCGGCCCAGTACGCAGATTGAGTATGATCCGGAATTGACATGGAGTGCTGGAATTGACGGATCGGTTGAGCTTGAACCTGAGCCTCAACTGGAAATTTCTATTGAAGCGATCAATGAATCTCATCAAGTCGTATCCTTCGGCACTGTCGAAGTTGATGGATTTTTTGTGATTGAACGTTTGACCCCGGGTACTTACTGGTTACAGGTCAAAGGTCACCCAAAGCCACCACCGCCATTTAAAATCGTAGTGGACGAAGGCGTTGATTGGATTTCAGGCATTCACATTAAAAAGAAATAAAAACAGCGAGTTCCGAATGTACTCAAAAATCTGTTCAAGGGGACATCATTCTCTGAAAAATTGAACGAAGAGGAAAATAGAGGCTTAATAATTTTCACATACAGGGCAATAAGGACGGAATTAAAAGTGGGCCCACCTGGACTTGAACCAGGGACCAGCCGATTATGAGTCGGCTGCTCTAACCAACTGAGCTATAGGCCCTTCTTTAAGAGCGTCATAGGTATGATGAATGCTCAAATATCACAAGTTTTTTTTAAATTCAGCATTTCTTTCAAGAGCATTCTTGAGGAGAAGGAGTAAGGGGGCTTGTCCAGGGCGCCCTTACTCTGACTTAAATGTGATTCTAACCTACGAGAATCCCACCATACTGAACGAAAAATGGAACAAACACCAAGCTCAAGATAGCAGAGAGTTTGATTAAGATATTCAATGATGGACCAGACGTATCTTTGAACGGATCCCCAACCGTATCACCAACGACTGCCGCTTTATGAGTATCGGTTCCTTTACCGCCTAAATTTCCAGCTTCAATGTATTTTTTCGCATTATCCCATGCACCACCAGCATTAGCGGACGCAATTGCCAGAACACCACCTGAAATCAAGGAACCGGCTAAAACGCCTGCCAGCATTGGAATACCAAATAAAAAGCCAACTACAAGTGGCGTTCCCATGGTCAAAACACCAGGAAGAAGCATTTCTCGTAAAGCGGCTTTAGTTGAGATGGCAACACAGAGTTCATAATCAGGATCAGCCGTGCCTTCCATAATTCCAGGAATCGTCTTGAATTGCCGTCGTACTTCCTCAATCATGTCAAATGCCGCTTTTCCTACAGATTTCATGGTTAACGCAGAAAACAGATAAGGAATAACCGCGCCAACGAACAGACCACACAATACCAGAGGATCTAATAAACTGATATTATCCATGATGTGACGTTCTGGTTGCAAATGATCCGCCCGTGTCAAAAATGCGGCGAACAAAGCTAAGGCTGTAAGAATGGCAGAACCAATAGCAAAGCCTTTTCCTATGGCCGCGGTGGTATTTCCCGCAGAATCTAAAACATCAGTCCGCTGTCGAATGACCTCTTCCATTCCGCACATTTCAGCAATTCCACCAGCATTATCAGAAACGGGGCCATAAGCGTCAATAGTTAAACAAATCACCAAAGTACTCAGCATTCCCAATGCCGCAATTGCGACTCCGTACATTCCAGCAAAAGTGAAGGGGATAAAGATGCTTACCGCAATGGCTAAAATGGGACCAACCGCACTATGATATCCTAAGGCCAGACCAAAAATAATGTTGGTTGCGGCACCAGTTTCAGAAGCTTGTGCCACTTCTCGTACAGGTTTGTAAGTCGCGGAGGTGTACATCTCGGTCATCAATCCGATGAGCAACCCGGCAGCCAGTCCGGAAAGGTAGCACCAGTAAACGCCTAAACTGCTATATTCAACACCGTTGATTGCAAAGGATGCAGGTAAAACGTAAAGGGTGAGAACAAAGACAACTACCGCCATCAGTGCTGAGGCGACAATCAACATATATTTCAAGGCATTTTGTACATCTTTTTCTTCTTTTACACGAGCTGAAAACATTGCGAGAAAACTAAAAGGGATGCTAATCGCAGTGATTAGAATGGGGAATAACAAGGCCCATAAATCATTAGAGAAAGCAACCGCGCCAATAACCATTGCAGCGCAAGTACTTTCAGCACAAGAACCAAACAGGTCAGCACCCATTCCAGCAACATCACCAACGTTATCGCCAACATTGTCAGCAATCACAGCAGGATTCCTGGGATCGTCTTCGGGAATTCCTTTTTCCACTTTTCCAACCAAACCGGCACCTACATCCGCAGCTTTAGTGTAAATCCCTCCCCCTACCCGGGCAAACAGCGCAATCGAAGAACCGCCAAGTCCAAACCCCGCCATCACTTCCATCAGGATGTGAGTACTCAAATCGGGAAGAAGATACTTTAATAGAACATAAACGAGTACGAGCCCTAAAGTCGCGAGCCCGACAAGTCCAAAACCCATAACAGCGCCGCTACGAACAGCAATATCAAACGCTTTTCCTATGGATTCTCTTGCCGAAACCGTAGTTCGGACATTTCCTGCGGTCGCGATTTTCATTCCAAGAAACCCGGAAAGAATAGAAATAATACATCCAAAGACAAAGGCCACAGCGGTGTAGACGCCTTCATACACATCTGGGGTATTGGGATCGTCGATGAGGACGATAATGATGGTCGAAAAAACAATGATAAAAACGGCCATGTACTTGTACTGCTGCATCAAAAAAGCCATGGCTCCTTTTGAAATGGCACCGTGAATAAATTTCAAGCGGCTTTCTTCTTCGGCGTTCTTGGCTCCTTTCGAAACCGAAACGCTCATGACTCTGCCCGCATAATAGAAGGCAATGATCAGGCCTAGCGATCCTAGCCCAAGGATGCTATATACAACGTTATTCATACAGTCTAACTCCCTAATAATGGTTATAGTGATAATGTGATAGATGAAAAAGGCTTCCATCTAGCCATTATCGGCTTTGAGATGAATTGGCAACGATAAAAGCACAGAGAACATGCGCTATTACCACTTCCGCTCAAATAAAAAGAAAACTTGATAAGTCTTCACTGGTATTCTCCCATGCAGGCCTATACACACCAAGCCCCAATAGATAAAAAACGGTCAACATTAGAAAAATCAAAGTCAAATTGCAAGCTCTAGTTCAACAGATTGCTGATAGCGCCTCTTTTTTCAATACGCAGTCCGGAACTCTGGGAAATTTTTAAAGATTGGAGACTCGGTTACTTCAACACGCTTCACAGAAGCGAGAGGAGGGCCGTGATGACACCATTGGACAAAAACTTCAAGCGTTTCCTCATCCGCCTCTGCTTCAATATAAACCGCCCCGTTGTGTTCGTTACGGACAAAGCCTTTAACCCCAAGTTCACAGGCCTTGAGGGTTGTATAGTATCGGAATGAAACGCCTTGAACGATACCAAAAACGCTAATATGGAGATGTTTTAACGCCATAATGCACTCCAGGGTTTAGGTGAATCAAGGAGATGGAATCTCAAATTTTTTGAAGCAAGACAACAGTTTGAGCCGCAATCCCCTCCTCTCTGCCAATGAAACCCAGTTTTTCAGTGGTAGTTGCCTTGATTGAAATTTGAGAAATATCGGCAGACAGGATTCTGGCTATTCCTTCTCGCATTTGTTTCAGGTAAGGCTTGATTTTGGGGCGCTGTGCCATTATGGTGCAGTCCAGATTCATCAGTGTGTAATGTTGTTGCTGAGCCAAACCCATTACGTGTTGGAGCAGTTCCATACTGTCAGCTCCCTCGTATGCAGGATCATCATCAGGAAAGTGCGCGCCGATATCACCAAGAGCCAGTGCCCCTAAAATCGAGTCCATGATGGCATGTAACAGCACATCCGCATCAGAATGGCCCAACAGACCCCGTTCGAACGGGATGAGGACGCCTCCTAATACAAGTTTACGGTTTTCCACGAGTTGATGCACATCAAATCCTGTACCTATACGAAACATGGATGCCCTCACTTTCTTTAATTTTATGCTGAAAAAAATTTGGAATGTATTATTTGAGAATGAATGGCCCCAATAGACCTAAATCTGACTACCATACCAAGATTATGTATAGGGTTACAAGGTCAAGGAAAAGCAGAAAATAATAAAAATAATAAAAATAATAAAATCAATCTTGACCCGTTAAGCGTGCTATGTTATTGCCCTTACCTTAATAATTAGTTTTCGAAGGAAAATACGTCAATACGATAAAAGGACATTTATTTTGATTGATTTTGCAGTAGGATTGAAACAATGGATTTAAAACAAATTGTCATAGATAATGCTTGGGGTGGATTGAGTATGGACTACGGGCTTCTCCATGTTCAACTAGCGACCCCCCTTCTGATGGCGTTGACAATATTCATCATGGTTGTGGTTCTCAATAAGCTTCTATTTCAACCGGTACTCCGGACTTTGGACAATCGTAAAAAGATCATTGAAGAGAGTAAGCATACTGTTGAAACCACAAGAGCTCACATTAACAAACTCAGTCAAGAGTATGAGAAGAAGCTGGAGTCTGCCCGTGTTGAAATCAATGAAGTGCTGAATGTCGCACGAGGAGAAGCCCTCAAGCAAAAGGATGCTTTATTGGCACAGGCTCGTAGTGCCGGTGATGAAGAAATAGAAAGAGGGAAAGCTAAGTTACAGACCGAAGTGGAGTCGGCAAAAACTCTGCTTCAGGCCATTTCAGAACAGCTTGCGGGTGTGACAGCCAAACATTTGCTTCATTGAAAAAATGTGTTAGCGGCAGTAGTATTTTGATTTATTGACAACCATTTCCAGGAGAGTGTTCATGAAAGTGAAACTCATGTTTCTTTTAAATTCAGTGTTAATCCTTAGCCTTTCCGCACCGTGGGTCTACGCTTCAGAAGGTGGCGGAAGTTCTCATCCTCTGGTCGATTTTGTGTTCAAAATCCTGAATTTTGCGGTTTTGATTTACGTTTTGTATCGTTTTGCAAGAAATCCTGTTAAAGCGGGTATGCACAGTTCGGCGGAAACAGCGAAGCAGAATCTGGATGACGCCCGTGCGGCAAAACAGCAGATTGCAGAAGACTTGAAACATTATCAAAATAAGCTGGCAAACATGAAGAAAGAGGCAGAAGCCATGATCGCAAATGCAAAGAAAGAGGCAGAAGCGGAGAAGAACCGCATCATTGGGGAAGGTCACGCAATATCTGAAAAGATAAGAGTGCAGACGCAAATGAGTGTGGAACAGGAGTATAAGAAAGCCGAACAAGCGTTGAAAGCCTGGGTGGCGGAAGAAGCGATGAAACTTGCTGAAAAAAAAATAAAACAACAACTTACCGATGCGCACCAAAGTAACTTGGTGAGTCGTTATATCAGTGAACTCACGCAATCAGGAGGCACACAGTGAGTCAAATGGTTATTGCGAAGCGTTATGCCAAAGCCTTATTGGGCTTGGTCAAGGACGCACAAGATTTAGAGACTGTAGGACGTAATTTAGAAGAGTTGGCAGAGACGTTTGAGGGGTCTCCCTTGCTTCAATCTACCCTTGCAGGTGCTAAAATAAGTATGAGTGACAAACAAGCAATTGTCTCTAAAATTCTGGAAACCTTGCAGGTACAACCTGTGGTCCAGACTTTCACTAAATACTTACTGAATAAACGGCGCATTGTTTTGTTGCTGGACATTGAACGGGTGTTTTCAGTGTTGCTCAGAGAGAAACTAGGACGCCTGGACGCCAAAGTGACAGTTGCGAGCGAACTGGCTCAAGATGCGGTCAAGGGACTGGAAAAGCAATTGTCCCTCATCACTGGAAAAACTGTTAATGTCACTCAAACTATCGATCCGTTAATAATTGGTGGGGTGATCACCCGTATCGGTTCCGTTGTTATCGACGGAAGTCTCCGCAATCAATTAACTCGTGTACGACAATCCATCATTAGAGGTTAAGCGATCATGAAAATCCGTGCTGAAGAAATCAGTAAAATCATCCAACAACAGATTGAAAATTTTGATAAAAAAGCCACCACTACTGAAGTGGGAACGGTCCTGGAAGTAGGCGACGGGATTGCCCGGGTCTATGGATTGGACAATGTGTTAGCAGGAGAGTTGGTCGAATTCCCTGGCGGTGTCGTTGGGATGGCCCTCAACTTGGAAGAGGATAATGTCGGTGTTGTGATCTTCGGGAACGGCATTGGCATTAAAGAAGGTGACGAAGTCAAACGAACGGAACGTATTGTTTCCGTTCCTGTCGGTGAAGCCCTTCTCGGCCGTGTTGTCGATCCTTTAGGACATCCGATTGACGGAAAGGGGCCTTTAGACACAACAGAAACCCGAATGGTTGAGGTTATTGCCCCTGGTATCGTAACACGAAAATCAGTTCACGAACCGATGCAAACAGGCCTTAAAGCCATTGACGCGATGGTTCCTATTGGTCGGGGACAGCGGGAGTTGATCATTGGGGATCGACAAACCGGAAAAACAGCAATTGCCTTGGATACCATCATCAACCAAAAAGGCGGTGATGTCATCTGTGTTTATGTGGGCATTGGTCAAAAACGCTCAACAATGGTACAAATGGTCCAAAAGCTGACGGATGCCGGCGCGATGGATTATACGATTGTGGTTTCCGCAACGGCTTCTGAGCCTGCACCCCTGCAGTTCATTGCTCCTTACTCTGGTGTGAGTATGGGGGAGTATTTCCGTGATAGAGGAAAGCATGTGCTTTGCATTTATGACGATTTATCCAAGCAAGCTGTAGCTTATCGACAACTTTCCTTGTTGCTGCGTCGACCGCCAGGACGAGAGGCTTATCCCGGAGATGTTTTTTATCTCCATAGCCGCTTGTTGGAACGAGCCTGTAAATTTAATGAAAAGTATGGTTCCGGTTCGCTGACAGCGTTGCCTATCATTGAAACTCAAGCGGGGGACTTATCCGCTTATATTCCTACAAACGTAATTTCAATTACTGATGGGCAGATTTTTTTAGGGACTGAACTTTTCAATTCTGGGGTCCGACCTGCCATTAATGTGGGACTTTCCGTATCCCGTGTGGGGGGCGCTGCGCAAATAAAAGCCATGAAGCAAGTTGCTGGTACGCTACGTTTGGATCTGGCTCAATACCGCGAGAAAGAAGCTTTTGCTCAATTCGGTAGTGACCTGGATAGGGCGACGCAACTACAACTTGCGCGAGGAGAACGATTGGTCGAGATTCTCAAGCAACCTCAATATAAGCCACTGGCTTGGATTGAACAGGTTTTGATTATTTTTGCGGCAACCAAAGGGTTCTTGGATCCTTATCCTGTCAGTGCTGTAGGAAAGTTTGAGGAAGAGTTGCGTAATTTTGTTAATGCTAAATATGCAGTTCTAAAGAAGAGGATTCAAGATTCACAAAAAATTGATGCTGAATCGGAAACACAGTTGAAATCAGCAATTGGTGAGTTTTCTAAAACCTTTCAAGCCTAATTTCAATCCTGAAGGATAGTGTTCAATGGCAAGTTTAAAAGATATTCGTAATCGAATTACTAGTGTAAAAAACACACAGAAGATCACCAGCTCAATGAAGATGGTTTCTTCCGCAAAGATGAGTCGTGCCCAGAAAAATATTGGACAGGCTCGTCCTTATTCTGAAAAATTGAGAAAAGTGGTGTCAACCCTGAGTCGCAATTTTACAGAAGAGGATCACGCCTTGTTTCAAAGTACAGAAGGGAATCGTACCGGTGTGATTCTGATCACTTCCGATAGAGGGCTCTGCGGAGGATTTAACTCCACTTTGTGTAAGAAAGTTGCGGCACAATTAGCTCAGGATCAGGTCACCGCTGAAATGGCGATTGTTGGAAGAAAGGGGCGTGATGCTTTCAAGAATACCCCGCATTCGATTCAGCACGTTTATATGGACGTGCGTGTTGAAGATCGCTTGGGTGTTGTGAAGCAGATTCTGGATGAGTTCGTGACAAAGTTTGAAAATAAGGAACTGGATCGAGTGTATCTAGCCTATAGTCATCTCGTCAGCATTGTCAGTCAGCAACCTGTTCTGGAAATGTTGCTCCCCATTGAGCCTCCGGAGACAGAAAATTGGGATGAACGAGATTTCATTTTCGAACCGTCACCTGAAATGATCATGGATACATTGCTCCGGAAATATGTTCAGAACCAGGTTTATGTAGGATGGCTGGATTCGATAGCAGGAGAACATGCTGCACGAATGATGGCTATGGACTCCGCAACTAAGAATGCAGGAGAAATGATCGATAAATTACAACTCCATTATAACCGTACACGGCAGGCAGCAATTACTAAGGAACTGATTGAGATCATCAGTGGTGCCGAAAGCTTGTAAGCGGTTTTCTTTTCAGCGGTTTGATAGAATCGATAACTTTGAAATAAAAAGAGGCAGAGGATGAATATTGGTAAAATTACCCAGGTGACAGGACCGGTAGTTGACGTTGAGTTTGACTCAGGGATCCTTCCCGCCATTTACAACGCGTTAGAAATCAATTTTGATGTCCAAGGGAAAAGTACCCGCCTGATTTGTGAAGTCCAACAGCATTTAGGAGAGAATACGGTACGAAGTGTTTCCATGGGAGCGACGGATGGTCTTTCGAGAGGATTGGGTGTTAAGGATTTGGAGACTCAGATTAGTATGCCCGTTGGACGTGGAGTCCTGGGACGGATTCTGAATGTTATTGGAGAGCCTGTGGATGAAGGGGGTCCGGTTGAGCACACAGAACGCTGGCCCATTCATAAAGAACCACCCGCCTTTGATGAACAAGTGACTTCAACGCAAATTTTGGTCACGGGAATCAAAGTATTGGATCTGCTCTGTCCCTTTGCAAAAGGCGGAAAGGTTGGACTGTTCGGCGGTGCGGGTGTGGGCAAGACTGTGGTGATTATGGAACTTATCCGAAACATCGCTCAGGAGCATGGTGGTTTTTCCGTATTCGCAGGTGTGGGTGAGCGTACACGTGAAGGAAATGACCTCTGGAACGAAATGAAAGAATCAGGGGTTTTGGATAAGACGAGTTTGGTTTATGGTCAGATGAACGAACCTCCTGGCGCTCGTGCTCGAGTTGGATTGAGTGGATTAACCATTGCCGAGTATTTTCGAGATGTTGAAGGTGCAGATGTGTTGATGTTTGTTGATAATATTTTCCGATTTACTCAAGCCGGATCTGAAGTATCCGCGCTACTGGGACGGATTCCCTCAGCCGTGGGATACCAACCGACGCTCTCTACGGAGATGGGTGCTCTTCAGGAAAGGATTACTTCGACGAATAAGGGGTCTATTACCTCGGTACAAGCGGTATATGTTCCTGCAGATGACTTGACTGACCCTGCGCCCGCGACCACGTTCTCTCATTTGGATGCCACTGTGGTGTTATCCCGACAAATTGCGGAGCTTGGAATTTATCCTGCGGTGGATCCCTTAGATTCCACCTCTCGGATTTTAACGGCGGAAGTATTGGGTGAAGAGCATTATAGCGTTGCCCGAGGTGTTCAGATTCTGCTTCAACGTTATAAGGACTTGCAAGACATCATTGCGATTTTAGGAATGGATGAACTGTCAGAAGACGACAAAGCTGTCGTTGCTCGCGCAAGGAAAGTACAACGTTTCTTGTCTCAACCGTTCTTTGTTGCAGAGACCTTTACTGGAACCTCAGGACAGTATGTAGATATTAAGGACACTGTTCGTGGGTTTAAAGAGATTCTTGATGGAAAACATGATGATTTGCCTGAACAAGCATTTTATCTGGTTGGAACTATCGAGCAAGCACGAGAAAAATCCAAAAAGATGCAAGTATAAGTTTTTGCTGATATTCAAACTCTCAGTTTTTACCTTGTGAAATGAGGGGACTGAGAGTTTTTTAGCATTTATATTAATCCCACATTAAGGGTTTCGAATGTCAAAACAATTGCGATTGGAAGTGGTGACACCTCAGAGGATTCTTGTTGAAGTGGATGTGGACTCTGTTACCTTACCAGGAAGCGAGGGAGAGTTAGGAATATTGCCAGAACATATTCCTTTATTAACAACCTTGAACACCGGTTTGATGACCTACCGAATTGGAGGGAAAGTTCATGCGGTTGCGGTTCATTGGGGCTATGCTCAAGTTGAAGGAAATCAAGTGGTTGTACTTGCTGAGTTAGCTGAAACCGCAGCAGAAATTGACACGACTCGGGCACAATCCGCTCAGAAAAAAGCAGAAGACATGCTTAAACAACTTTACTCTCCTGCAGGAGATAAAAGCGATGCTGCACGTTTTATCAAATACGAAAACAAATTGAAGCGGGCTATTGTACGTTTGCATGCTTCGAACTATCGATAAAGTCTTTCGCAAGATAACGCCACGTGTTGTTATCTTGCTCCTTCCTCATACCTCTCCCGTCAATCACGCACAACAAAGAAAAAGATGCATTAGGTTTTTTAAATGTCGCGGTTCTAAACCAAGGCACTCTTTTAAAAATATCGTCAAGAGTCTAATGAAACACTTAGAAAGTAAATAAGAACTGCAGTCCTCAGTGAGGAGAAGGAAATGTCAAAAGAGCCTGTTCATAAGGTGATGTCAAAGGCTGTAAAGCAGATGGTATCACATCGTGTTCATTGGGAATTGGAAAGGGGTAAACGAATTGCCGTCCAACAGATGGATAAAACGTTATTTCGATCAGGAATTGATATTTTTTTCAATGTTATTATTTTGCTAATGGCTATTTTTGGAGCAAAATATTGGTTTACAAAGGAACAAGCGACCTTGCTCGTAACACTGGTATATATGGGTTCCGCATTGTATGGAATAATTCGTATCTTATTGAACCTTGGAACCATTTTTAGTTGTCTTTTCTTCTTTTTGAAGTATCGCCATAAAGCGATACATCAATGGATTAAAGCGAAAATCGCCCCTGAAGTTCACAATGCGTATAATGAGATGCACCTTATGGGAAAATTTCTGATCGCTTTTGGCATGGGCCCTAAACAAGCAGAATATATTGAGATGCAATCGGAGTACATATTAAAGGCAACAGTCATGAGGTTGTTTTTATGGGTTGGGGTTCTTTTGGTATATGTGGGCGTTTTTCGCTTTATTGTAGCCCCTACCTTGATTGAGGACTTAACTGGACTTGGATTGGTACAAGCCTTTTTTTGGCCTTTTGCCAACTCAATCGACTACTATTGTGGCACAGACTTGAGCTCTTTTGTTCAGCAGGCAGACTACCTAGGTGCCATCAAAAATCTAATTTTATGCTTTAAAAATCAATTAGTTGAATGGAGTTCATGGATTCATCAATTAAGAGGACAGACATAATCGGAAAAAGGAATTTGAAAATTCAGAATGCCTCTTAATCCTTTATTTTTTTTACATACCTTAAACTTTACATAAGCCTCTTGATCCATACGCTTTAAGGCTCTTTTGAAGAACCAGAAATTCACAACACTCGTATCTTTAGGTACCGATGAGAGCAATGATTTCTTCACTGGAACTTCCAATCCTTTGTGAAAGGCAATAATTGCAGGGCATGTTTCTTCACAAGGCGATTTGCTTAAAGGGCACCGAGTAATTATTATCTTCTGATTCTTCATAAATTATCCTTGAATATCAGTTTTCTCATAACACATGCCCCTAACAAGTATGGAAGTGGGTAGAGAGGCTTAAAACTACTTAAGGTTGGTGTTCCCAGTATAGTTAATGGTCACCTATTAATAATTGCTTCTGACATTTGTCGGAGAATCGGTTGATTGTCTTCCCTACCCCACTGACCATATGAAGGGTGGGGGATGCCTTCAAAAAAGCTTAAGTTCCCACACTTTTTTAGAAAAGCCCGGGCAACGTTACCACATGGAATGATTAGTGGATTTTGGCATGACATCCGAGAAAATCTCCTTACTAGGTCATGAACAATTATTTGTTCAATGTCCAGTGTTAATTGGATTTTCCTTTTTTTTGTTTGGGGGGCACTGCGCAGCGTTTCAAAACTAGTGAAGATCTTTAGATAAGAATCATGGATATCCCTAGGGTAAGCGGATGATTGCAGCGGGATTTGACAAACGTTCATGATCC
Source organism: Deltaproteobacteria bacterium TL4 (assembly GCA_051382335.1). GTDB lineage: Bacteria > SAR324 > SAR324 > SAR324 > NAC60-12 > JBBCAX01. The sequence goes on along the minus strand of JBBCAX010000386.1, from coordinate 3,298 downwards.
CCAATTGCTGGAAATGCTGATGCTGCTGAGAAAGGCATGCGCCAAAAGGTTGATCACAATCAAGTTGATTGTTATATAATAATTGATTCAATACTTTAGTTACGGATTTTCCGCTGTTTCCTGCCAGCGGATAGCCATTTTTGACCTCTGAGGTATGGGGTGATTCAAACACAAAAATTACAGTTTTGTGCTCTGATACTAAATCTTTGACTAAATATGGAGAAAAGTCTTTCTTAATTGATTCCATTTTATTAATAACATGACTATGAGCGAGAGCGTCCAGTACGTTCATAAGGAGTCTTATTCTGAAGATTCGTCTTAACTTAGAGTGATGAGTTCTGAGAGCTGGGAGATGAGTCTTTTCTACCGGATCTCGGGAGGCACCACTGATGAGTATTCAGTTTGCGCTTCCATCAAAACATTAATATAAGGAGAAATCGAATGAATCAATACAAATGCAGAAAAGCCGGCATGTTTGGCTTAGGGGTTCTGATTTACTTGGCGGGGTGGGGATTTCAGCTCCACAGTGCAGAACTGACGGCTAAGGATGTCATGCAACAAGTGGAGGACCGTTATACGGGAGACACTTCAATTGCGGAAAGTACGATGATATTGATTGATCGTCAAGGTAAACAGCGTTTACGTCACACGAAGCAATTTCGCAAAGAATATGGAAAAGATACCAAAAGTACCTCCTTTTTCCTTTCACCGGCAGATGTCAAAAATACAGCTTTTCTGTCTTATAACTGGGATGATGAGACGAAAGAAGACGATTCCTGGCTTTACTTACCAGCCCTGAGAAAAGTAAAACGCATCGCATCTAGTGATAAGTCGGGTTCCTTTATGGGGAGTGATTTTACTTACGCTGATATAGAAGGCGTCAATCTTGAGGACTATGACTATAAATTTGTCGATCCATCAGGAAAGGAAGAGGGGCATGATGTTTGGATTATTGAAAGTTCGCCCAAACCGGAATTATTGAAAGAAGTCGTGAAGGAAACAGGAAATGTAAAAGCACAGTTATGGATACGCAAAGACAACCTGATGTTGATTAAGGGCCAATTTTGGGTTCAAAAAGGGAAAACTATTAAATACCTCACTTTATCAGATATTGAAAAAATTGAGGGTATTTGGACAGCAAAAAAAGTTCAGATGATTACTACGAAAAATGGGCAGCAACTTCATGCGACGGTGATGGTGATCCAATCTATTCAATATAATGCTGTGATTGATGACAATATGTTTACAACACAGCGTATTCAGCAGGGGCTATAACATGAGAAAAATACTGGGACTGGGGCTGGTACTGTGCTCTTTTTCTTTTATATTTTGGGGTTTCGGTGCGAAAATAGTGCAGGCCCAGCAAACTGAAGCAGAGGAAGTCGTTGAAGAACAGGCAAGCAACACTGATGGCACAGAAAGTGACGAAGGACAGGGAGACGAAGGTGTGAGTGATGGTTCATGGGGGGACGAGGGAAATAAATTTGGTGAAATTAAGATTGAGCTCAATACAATTGAAGAGGCCTCTCCTCAACTCTTTTCATGGGGAGGTTTCATCAAAGAAGAACTCGCTTATAGCTATCAAAAACCTGAGAAAGATTATGCTTTTCTTAGAGAAGAAACTGAGTTATCAAAAATGCGAACTACGTTGAACCTTGATTTTGATTGGAAAATTGCTGGAAATTGGAAATTAAAAGTCAGTGGAAATGCCTTTTATGATGATTATTATCGTCAAAAAAATCGGGAGGGCTTCCCTAAGGAAACGCTCAACGCCTACGAACAGGAAGCTGAATTTAGAGACACTTTTATCGAGGGGCCTTTGTACCAAAAAAACTTATGGCTCAAGGTAGGACGTCAAATTATTGCCTGGGGTGAATCCGAAGGAACGCCCATCATTGATATGGTCAATCCCCGCGATAGTCGGGAATTAGGCCAAGTGGATTTGGAAGATACCCGTATCCCTATGTCAGCAACCAAACTTTCGTGGATTTTTGATAGCTGGGAAATTAATGCCGTTGCCGTTCATGAAATCCGTGTAGATAAAATTGGCACCTATGGTTCTGATTACGATCCTTATATTCGCTTAAGAGGTCCAACTTATACCATAACAGAAGACGAGGTTCCAGAAAGCACCGCTGAAAATACAGAGTGGTTGTTTCGTGTTTTCAAATCCTTTAATGGTGGGGATCTGAGTTTTGTATATGCGGATGTTGTTGACAATAGTGCTTATTTGGATTTGGAGCAGTTAACAATAGTTCCCGTTTCGTTTACTGAATTCGTTCCATATACGACGTTAGTTCCCAAATATCGGAGAATTAAAGTCACAGGAATGTCTTTGAATCGTGTCAAAGATTCACTGCTGTTTAAGTTGGAATTTGCCGCCAAGTCAGGTAAAGCCTACGCTAGAAATGATATGCAGCAACAAGTTCTTGCCGGGGTGTCTTTACCGAAAAGCTGGTCTGAGAAAGACGTTTTGCAAGGGTTGCTTGGATTGGAATACACGATTACTTCGGACTTGGTTTTGAGCTTGGAAAGTGAATCAACTCAAATTGAATCTTATGAAGAGAATCTGGCCAGTGACGAAATAAGTACCACTTCTGTCGCAATCCTTCGTTATAATAACTCAGATCAAACCGTTCAGACACAATTTATATGGATCAACCTTCCTGCTGATAATGGGGATCTTTTTCGTTTTTCGATAGATTATGATTATGTTGATGCGCTGACATTTTCAGCGAGTGTCGTGGTATATGAAGCCTCTGATGAGGCAGGGTTTGTTTACCCCTATCGTAATAATGATCGATTGTTATCTAGCGTAAAGTACAGTTTTTAATCAGAAATCAGCAATATCGGCAGATTGTCTCTATAATTGGTCGTTTTGTGTAGTGTTATTATAGAATGACTCCAAAGGCGGACATAGGAAAGGAGCTAAGTTGGGAGTTGAACAACGCAAAGAAGAAAGAAAAAATGTTCATGTTGTCGCAGAAATGCAGCATGGCTATCAAGAATTCCATGTGGTTTGCAGTGACATTTCAGGGGGAGGATGTAAAATAAGAGTCACCTATATGATGTTGAAAGGGAGTCGGATTAGGCTGAAGCTTTATGGAAAGGGTGAGGGGGATCAAGTTAAGGTCTATGAACCAATTTCTGGGATTGTCCGATGGTGTTATCCTATAGTTTTTCATGTAGTTAATGGCATTTCTGCCTGTTTCTTATTTTTAATAAACTCAATAATATCAGTTACTTAAAAAATAGACAGTGCGGATTCCTCCTTAGTTGGTCAGTTTGTCCTTTTTAG
>JBBCAX010000385.1:0-2153 GCA_051382335.1 Deltaproteobacteria bacterium TL4 | reverse complement strand
AGAGAGTATCAATGAACAATTCATACTCAGCATATACTGAATATATTTCTCGCAGTCAAGATAGTATTTCGCAAAATTAACAATTATTTCAGATAGTTAATTGTCGTACTTTTCGGAGTAGACTCATTAATTCATTCATAAAATAAAACCACTGATATTATTGAATAATTAAAACTAAAACCATGAATCAAATGTTCAAAGTCCAGGTTAAAGAAACTTACAGAGGAAAACATAAAAACTATGGAAAAATTTGGAACATTATTGCTGGATTGGTAAATCTTCGCTATGCCGCATGATTTCAGGGTTTATTTAGGAAAGATGTCTAATATTGGAAACCTGAGATTATTGAGATGCCGCAATCCCGTTATGATCAAATTAAAGAGGTCGGAGAGAGAAACTTGAAAAGGCATCAAAATACGATTCAAGATACCTCTCAAATCCTACTTCCTGAGGTCGGACGCAATGAGTTATGTCCTTGTGGAAGTGGGAAAAAATATAAGAAATGCTGTGGAAAAAAAGGAATGGCGGTTCTCTGAACTTCAATCTACCCTTCTTCACCGGAAGGTCACCGCTTTGTATCTATTTAATTGTTCTTCTGAGCTCTTATCGTAAGACAGAATACTCAATTTCAATAAATTATACAAAGCCTTTACTGTTGCCTCACACTTTTAATTGCACCCTGCACAACCACCTATAAGCGGAATGGAAAATCATATCTAAACGCTTCTCCCTGAATGATGCCGCAAAGGCAAACATCCTCAAAAATCAAGGTTGGCAAACCTATCCAGAAAATATGCTGGAGTGGAGATCAATCACCTTTTCCGCACGATTAGCCTTTCCTGATGTCTTGGCAGGAATCTATTCCTCGAAGGAAATAAATGACTTTGGAAATAATTCACAGAAACAGCTTCAAACAGAACAGACAGAAGTCCAATCTGTTTCCCAAACTGAAAAGTTTAAACAAATCATTAAACCTGATCCTGAAGAAATAGAGCAAGAACCTGATCCTATGAACCAGGAAGTCCAAGTGGAAATATCTCTTGGTTCCGTTACTGCGGAAATGCCTTTTCTACATCCTATGGAACAATTCAGGGAAAGAATCAAATTAGCCGTTGATCTGGATGCTCTTACTACAATATGGGGATACTTCAATGAGCATATCAAAGAATTCTCATATACCAAGGAACAAGTCCAACCTGTGATTGACGCAAAGAATCAGAGAGTCGCAGAATTAAGGAGCTTGAATCCTGGTATTTCATGAAAACTTCAGACTTCTATGAAACCTATAGAATCGGAAAAAACTGTTAACACACACTAGGGAGCGCAAGCTCCCTAGTGGAATAAATATTAAATTTTGAACTTATACCTGGTTGGCCGCACCTTTGAAAGCGTTCCAACCAACCATTAAAGGTCCCATTAATTTGTTCAAATATGCCGTATAGCCTGAGCCTAAAACAGCACCGATAGCTATGGTGGCAACACCACCAACCACGTCATTCACAACACCACCGACAGCATCACCAACGCCGTCAACCACATCACCAATACCATCAACAATATCATCTGTTATTTTGCCACCAGCAACCAATGCTAAATCCGAATCGCTCAATTCTCCTGTTTTATTAGGATTTGCGGGAAGCACAATATGGATATGCTCTGGTGTATTTTCATGAATTCTTATTTCTCCTGGGGGTTCAATTCCCAAGACTTCTTGTATAGCAGACTTCGAATCGCTTAAAAGACGTGATTTATAATCATCATCTTGATAAGCGCGAATCATTATTTTCCCAGCCAAAGTTACAGCATTAACAGGTACATCATGCAACTGACTCCGATCAAGCAGGACAAAATTCATCGTATCCAAAGAATCATCGTGAACTTCAATGGTGATGTCCTCACCAAGCTCAACACCGAGTTCTGCTATTACCGACTTAGGATCACTAACTAAGCGACTCTTAAAATATTCATCGCTCCAACAGCGTTGAACGATTTTTTCGTATTGTTCCATATTATCTCTCCGTAAATACAATACCTTCGCCAATTATGACGCTTTTCGAGTTACAAATTTTAGACAATTTGCTGCTAAACTCAAAGATTTTTTTGTAATCTTAGCAAACTCGATAACCACTGTGCCCTTTTCTTCAATTTCAATA
>JBBCAX010000384.1:0-1009 GCA_051382335.1 Deltaproteobacteria bacterium TL4 | reverse complement strand
GAATGGAAATTGGGTCCCCTTCTAATTTTCTATATTCAAAAAAGTTGAGATGAATTTGCTGGCAATCGCAACCAGGATTTGGGCAATAAAGGTCCTCGACCCAATACTCTTTGTCCCTGTGTTTGAACTGGAAAGAACAGCAATTGCCCCCATAGGAAATGCCTCCTGTCTCAGCGGTGACATTCAGATAAGATACCAAGAAACCTTCTTGAAGGTCTTTGGCGTTGATTTGATAATCCCACAAGCGTTGATTTCGTTTTTTAGCCTGATGATAGTTTTGTTTGAATTGTTGTTTGGCCTCAGGGGATAATCCAGATAAAAATTCATGAACCAAACGGGTGACTAAGGGGTTATGGTCACAAGAGGCAATGCTTTTTTCTGTCCAGGTGTTGATATCAATTCTTAAGGAAAAGGAAAGAGGTGAGGAGATCGTCTGATGATTCCGCTGGACTTCCTCAAAGGACAAAATCATCTCTTCACAAGGACTTTGTGGAATCGCAACTCAGTGTCGTCACCTGGAATACTCCAGGATAGGTTTGGAATCGTGTGAAGGAGGGAACCGATAGATTTCCAATCTGAGGTGCTGACGTTTCCTTTGATTCTGTCATGAATCGCTCCATCATTGATGAGATTTCGATTGTTTGAATGGGTCTTGCCAAAGATAGGTCCGTTTACTCATAACACAATATTTTTTCAACGATTCAACCAGAGAAGTAAAATTTCCCTCCCTCATAGAACGACAGGGAATGATTTATGCTTTCATTGATTATTTGTAAAAGCGAAGCTTTCTGAGGAGAACCACAGCTCCTGCCAATAGGCTTTATCGAAGAGCGAAAAGATTGATGAAAACTCCGGAAAAAATTGAACTAACAACTGAAGAAATATAATGGACCCCATATTTTAGACCAGTATTTAAGGTGAAAAATCTTGTAAAAAACGCTGAGTTCTGGAAGCCTTCAGTTCCGTATCAATTTCAGAAGTCAAAGTAACGAATCACCTTCAAGAGAGA
>JBBCAX010000383.1:0-10020 GCA_051382335.1 Deltaproteobacteria bacterium TL4 | reverse complement strand
AACCGATCCTGCCCCTTGCCGCCTTGCAGCAAATTGTCCCGCTCATCCCCCAGCAAAAACTCATCGGCGTCTGTGCCTGTCAATTCGTTCTGATCTTTCCCAATGACCAACCGCTCCCGATCCCGAGTATCTTCCGGCCTGACATCAATTCCGCCAGGAATGAGTTGTCCCTCATACCACGTCAATTCCAGCCCTTGACGCTCCGCTTCAAGATTCAACCAATCCACCTGTTGATGATACCAATTCGCTCCAATCCGACTGAACTGAACCTCGTTTTGAAGGCTGGTCAAAGCCTCCTGAAGCAGTCGCAATTCCGCCAGCGAAGTGCCGCTGAACCCTTGAAGCACCTTTTCCAACAAGGTTTCAATCTGGGACAGTGTTTCCCGATAAAGCCTGACACTCTCACTTTCCCCCACACCTGTTTGTGATGCGTTTTCAAGCGTCTCAATAGCACCAAACTCAGACGTCTCACTTCCCGCCTCCAAAGACTCCCACTGTGAACGGTCCACGGTCAACTGAGAACTAAGCTCCTCCAACTGCCCGCGCAACTCTTCAAAAACACTTACCAAATAACTTTTCAAATTCAGTTCGATCCCTTCTTTCCAGAACGTCAAGAGGCTTTCTTCAGCCCGAACTTTCCAATCCTGAGCAAACCCCAGCAAGTCGGTGACCTTCGATCCGTCCCGCGTCAGCCAGTCGTTGGCCGCGTCTCCATCCGGCGATCCGCTCAAACCCTCAAACGAAGCGGGCTCTCGACTTTCTGAGGCTGTAAAGGTATAATCCAGCCCAACTCCCTGAGCGACCACTTTCAACACATCCCCCTGAGACGTGGTAATGGTGTACACAGGACCGTTTTTCCCTGGTTCCATAGCAACCAGGTCTTGGTAGGTCGGGACTACGTGCCCGACCTTTGAAACACCATCCAGAATAACCACCCCATCCGCCCCGATTTCAAGCGTATGCCCATCAAACTTAAACGCAATTCGGGTATTAAAAATTTCCCTTCGATCCGCCAAATACTCCTGCCGTTTCTGCAACACCAACGACCCATCCTTGCTTTGTATACTAACAAAATCCCCGATCAACGAATGTTCAAACATCGCCCCATCGAAAGACGATTCCCAAGGATCGCCGGTTGAGCCAGCGGTACCTGCCAAGGTCTTACCAAAAAAATCTCCCGCTTTGCTTTCAATCGTGCTCAAATCCCAGGACACGCCATTGGCGAAATTAAAGCGTTCAATTTTATGTTCAGGGTTTTCCCAATCCAGGACCTGCACCGTTTGGTACTGATTACCCCCCAAAGGCATCGCTATTTTCAATCCCTCCACAAAGCGTTTGAGGATGATGGTCTTGGGATCAATCCCCGCTCCAAAGACCAAAGTATCCGTTCCACCCGCCTCAATAATTTTGTCATGGCCTTCATCCAACTGAATCAGATAGCTGTCATGCCCCAGTCCCCCTTCAAGCAGGTCTTTGCCTTTTCCTCCAACCAGATAATCAGCGCCTTCCCCGCCTTGCAGAAGGTCATCTCCGTCTTGGCCATAGAGTTTGTCATCTCCCTGACCGCCAACCAAACGTTCACTCTTTTGATGTCCATAAATCAGATCGGTTTGTGCTGTGCCTTGAGTCACAGCGGCGTTTTCTATCGCGTGAAGCAGATGAACCTCACTTGAGGCAAACACCAGTTGATCCGCCTTAACCATAGAGCCAAAGAGAATAGCATCAGGTGCGGGAAGGTTCCAATGACTGCCATCGGCAAAGGTCAGTTGTTGATTTCTGTGTTCGTCATCCTGTAAAAACCAATCCCGCAAAATGACCGAATCATCCACGCTGTAAAAAATTTGCAACGAATCAATCTCCCGACTGAGACGCAGGCTGTTTTTGTCAATCTCCGCCTCAAAAACCAGTTCATCCAAAATCAGTTGATGACTTGCGGCGAACGCCCCTCCGCCTTGAAAAACCTCAAGCGTATCCTTGCCGTCGCCTGGTTTGAAATAGAACCGGTTATGTCCAGTTCCCCCCGCCAGTTGGTCATTGCCTTGTTCCCCAGACAGTTCGTCGTTGTCCCAACCACCATCCAGTTTGTCATCACCTTCACCGCCGATCAGCGTGTCGTTGCCAAAATTTCCATACAGCGTATCATCCCCCTGACCGCCATTCAGGGTATCATCCCGAAACTGTCCTTTGAGAATATCATTGCCTCCCAACCCATAAATGCTGTTATTTTTTTGGCTCTGTTGAGAGGTGTACTGAGACGCGCCAACATTTCCAGGATCAAAGGCGTCAAGGATATCGTCACCCTGTGTTCCGATTATTTCTCGTTGAGACCATTCTAAAGACGGATCGCTGGTTAAAAGAAGCGCGTTGTATTTTTCAGGATATTGAAGCACATCGCCAAGCTGAAGCGTCCGGTCTTTAAACACCACGGTTTCCACATGGCAACTGATCAGCAATTGGTTTTGCTCATTGAGTTTGACCAGCAGTTGCTCCTCAAAAACTCCCAGCGTCACTTCACTCAACTCAAGCTCGTCGATCAGAACCTGATCCGTGCCTTCCCCCTGCAATTCCTGGATGATGTCGAGTCCACCTCCATAAATGTACTGATCATCACCCTGACCACCCCGCTGTAAATCGTTGCCCAGACCACCAATCAGCGTATCATTGCCCTCACCCCCATCCAAAACATCATCACCCCTTTCTCCAAAAAGACGATCATCGCCTCCATTCCCCTTCAAAATATCAGCCCCATCGCCCGCAAAAATAATGTTGTTCAAAGTATTCCCCACAACATAGTTTTCCTTGGCCAGTTTTTCCTGAAGAAGATAAGCTTCCTGTTCTTTTTCAAACCCTTTCAGACGATCATTGGTTGCCGAGGTCAAATCCAATGGATTGCTGATTTGACTATATGCGCTCAAATAATAAGCGTTGGAAGCCTCCCGATACAAATTCTGAATATCCGTCGAAGATGCTCCCCATTTTGCCTGATCTTCCGCCATCATTTCCGGTCCAGTCATGGACACATCCGTCTCCTGAGACACAAGCTCAAAATTCAAAGCCTGAAACTGATCTGGTGTCGTTGCCCCCGCCTGAATCAGCGCGAATTGCAGCTTCGTTTGCTCAAAAGCCGATAAAAACGACCGATCATCATCACTCTTGACATAAACCAAAATCCGCTGTTCCAGAGAACCCCCCTGATCCGAGCCATCCGCCTCAGTAGCCGGAAAAATCACCTCAAGCTCAGACTCATAATGCTGTACCCTACTGCCATCAGCCCCTAAAGTTTCATAATAAAACGCAAATACCCGATCCTCTTCCGCCGTCCCCTCATAATTAAACCTCAGCTTCAACTTAAGCTCCCCCGTATGCGCCACCTTCAACCGAAACGTCAGCCGCTCCTGACCCCCTTCCTCAATAGAAACCCCCTGCAACCCGTCGGAAGTGACCACTTCCAAGCCAATACCTCCGTTGTTCCAATATTCCTGCGCGTCAAAGTGACTCCAGGTGGAAACATCTTTGGTCATATCTCCCTGGACTTTGAACATTTGATTCATGGTTTTAGTTTTAATTATTCAATAATATCAGTGGTTTTATTTTATGAATGAATTAATGCAAGGTTATTATTTCCCGTTTTTCAGGCCAAACCTATCATTAATTCTAATACGACTTTATAAGTCTCTGATTTTATTCAGGAGTAATATTGAGCAAATTGTTCAAAGTCGAGATCTCCAAGACCATAAATTTCATAGTTGATGGATTCACCGCTGGCTAAAGTTCCGATTTGATCTCCAAGACTGATTTTGCGATCCATTTCGTTTTTGGTCTGTTGATACAATGCGTATTTGTCCTGAATATCTTGAGGAATAGAAGACAGATTGGAAAAACGATGAACCGTGCCGTCATTAGCCAGAATCCAAACCGAGCCTTCCGTGACATGCTGAATTCTCCCGTCTAAAGGAACGTGAACATTTGCCTCTCCTTGATGGGTGTGGTCATAAGAAACTCCAACGCTTCCTCTCATCTCGCCCTCGGCATTAGGAGCGTGAAAGGAGTGAGTTATTTCCGGAAGTAAATCTCCTTTAGCCTCAGGACGCAACATTTGATACATCACCATTTGCCAACGGGATTCCGATTCTGGAACCTTGATGGAATTAGGGACTGCTGGGGTAGAAACTTCAGCATTTTGGACATAATCTTCCCAGTTGTCAGTGCGGTCTTCTAATGAATCAAACGTGTCAATCACGGTATGATCCACTGGAAAAGGTTTGCCATCTCTCAGACAACTTTGGGCTCTGATCAACATTTGATCTAAGGTTTGAGAAGCACTGAGCAAAGGGCGTAAAAGCTGTTGGGGATGGCTCACTTCATACCCACGGTAGTAAGCGTTGGAGCTAACTTGTGGATTGGTGGCTATCTGATAAAAGGCGTTGAGATTAGGTTTATAGGCATTCCACTCACCCAGCATACGTGAAATTTCATCAGGATTTGGTTGGGATTTTGACATTTCATCAACTAAATCATTGTTAATGGTTTTTAGCCCTATTAACAATTCTTTCATGTGTTGTTTTGACTGATTGATTTGAAAATTGGAATCCACGGTGAATGAATCCCCAAACTGTTGAACAGCGTCTTTGAACTGATTGGTGGATTGTTCAACAAGCCCGGCATCAGTATCGACTACAGTTAAACGATGGGTAAACTCTTTCGATGATCCCATCAGGCTTACCAACACAGGAGAGGCTTCGCTGGAAAAATCCAAATCCGACTTAATTTCAATCATAAAGGATTCGCTGAGCGCATAGTGTTCTCCTGGTTTTTGAAATTCATAACTGATTTCCGCGGCAGGGATGGTTATTTGAAGAGTTGAAGTTCCTGTTAGTCGCGTGGAAGCTATCGTATGAAAGGTCGTGTCTGGATTGGTTAGTTTCATATCTAAGACTAATTCCCTGCTAACATCCACATTCAATTGAACCTGAAAACCCGAAAAATCGTTTTCATTCAGTTGTTCCCCAACTGCGTCTATTCTGACTAATGCCGCCTCAATCTTTCCTCCATCTTCCCAATAGTCGGAAGGATCTATAGTGACATCCCTGTAATCGCTTCCGCCAATCTTTTCCCCTAACTGGATTTCATAATGGAGAGTAACATTGGTGCCGAAAAGTGAGTCAATAGAAGCGATCCAGCCAATAGGTTTTCCCGCTTGAATAGAATCCCCTTGCTTAAAATGCGCGTAATCCAGATCCAACCCGGAAAGCTTATGCAAAGTGCCATCTTCCGATTTGATAATAAGAGCGGGTTCTTGAGCGGGAGGGGCTTTGATGATCTCATGGATTTGTCCATTGACAGGACTGTTGACCATTTGGGTTAAAATTCCCTTGCGCAAAGTAATGGCGATATTCCCATCCACTTCGCCATCTTTATTCTCATCTCGATTAAAACCTTTGATAGATTCAGGAAGCTTTCCTCCAAACATAACGCTTAGCGCGTCATCCCAAGTCGTTGGCACTAGATGGGGTCCACCATCTCGCCAATATTCTTGAGCGTTGAGGAGTTTCTGCTCAGTACCGCCCAAAATATATCCAGCCTCGATTTCATACCGGAACGTCGCTTCCGTGGGATCACTTCCCTGACCGGATTCGGGATCGAGATAAGCCAGTCCCAAAACTGTTCCAGAGGGTATGACTTCTCCTGTCTCCCAAAAATTTTCCAACACTTGCATCATCATCTCAAAAAAAGTCTCATCCAATCCTGAAAGGTGATGCACTGTGCCATCAACCACACTTTGAATGTATATTTCCCTTTGATCACGAAATACCCCAACAATCTTTCCTTCTATTGGATTACGAACCGAAATTTCTCGCGGATCTCCTTTGTAGGTAATTTCCACTTGATCATAATCAGGGTTGACCTGGCCATCAACATCCTCCGCTTTAATTTCCTGGGTATGATCACTCACAATAGCGTCTACATCCGCTTTTTCCACCACCGCTTCTAACATAGGTGTGCTTGCTTGCATGGAATGAAATCGCTCACTAAACCAGGCGTCTATCTTATCTGCCGCGATTCCAATAGCCGGAGAGAAGAATAACGCCGCAGTGGGATTAACTGACATAACAACCAGGGTATTCAGTACTCCAACCACAATTTCTTTGGGTTCAGAGCCTGTCTCAACCGCTTCCAAAAAAGGGACAAAAGGAGCTAAACCAGGTACAAACTTGGCGGCTTCATTGATAGCGAGATTCTTGATTTCTCCTTCAAAAAGGTTTTTTACTTTTATCTGTGCCGCTTCAAGAGCTTCAGGTTTTCCATCAATTACTTTTTCAATGATATCTGTAAGTATTTGAGCTTTGTTCCCTAACTTCTGAAATTGTGGCTGTTGTCGCAGCAAAACTTCAGCCATCAAAATGCTGGTTTTTTTAGCATCTTTGAAGGTCTCAGCCGATACTTCAGTAATCCCATACTGATATTGAATGGCCTGGGCTAAAAGTTCCCTGCCGGCCTCGCCTGGATTTTCCAGCATTTGAGCCATCAATACTGGAAAAGTTAATGCTTTTTTAACAGCGTCTAAATCAAGACCTGGTATCCGCGTGTCTAAAAATACTCTTGAGTGCTTGAGAAAAAATGGAGGCCAGTTTTTTATCTCATGATCCCTGACTTCCTGGAGCATTTGAGTCACTTGATTTCCAGCGCCCTGGTGTATTTTAAGCTCCGCTTGTTGCCACACCATGTCTTTCAGCTCAATGTAATATTCTGGAGTAAGAGATTGAATCGCTGTTTGAAAGGCTTCCGGCTGATTGATGAGGTCTGGAAGACGTTCAACGTCGGTGAGCATGTCCATGATGTTTATCACCTGTCCTATTTTCCTCCCAACCTCACCCAGTCCACGCTTTTGAAATTCCTTTTGCAAAACAGCTTCAAAGCCCTGCGTTAACTGGTTGGGAAGACTTTCCAGATCCGTCCAAAACTGAGAAGTCCGGGTTTTTATTTTTTCAAGCACCTTGTTTTCAAAATCATCCCAGCTTTCAATGTTCATGAAAGTATTGATAACCTGAATAGCGGTTTTGGCCTGATCAAACCGGGAATCTTTTAATGGTTCTAAATTCAAGAGAGTTTGGATGGCGTCTTCGGAAAGATTATTGATAAATTCAAGAGGAAGTTCAGGGTTTTTGATGATTTCGTCCAGCTTCTGAAATTGTCCTGTCGCTAATTGGGTTACGAAATCCAAAGTTTGAGACACCTCTTCCATTTCCCCTTTGAAGTGAGTCACTAGAGCATTGATTTCTATGGGGTCAAAAAGAGAAATTTCTGTTATCAACTGAGATCCTTTTTGATTGATAATTCCCAAAAATTCTTCTGTAGTTTCAATATCTTTTAATTCTTCAATCAGTTCTGAAGCCATTCTTACCTCTTGGTTTTAAGGGTTTATTACTTCAAGTAATACAGATTTTGCTACTGTGCTCCCGCTTGTTCGAGAAGGTTTATTATTTCAGTATATTTGTAATACTTTGCCATGCGTATTGGAGTGAAACCTTCATTATCTTTGATGTTAACATTTGCATTTGCCGCAATAAGGACTTTTACTACCTCAGCTTTTTCGTGGTTTACAGCAAGATAAAGTGCAGAATCACCATCCCTACGTTGTGCATTTACATCAGCTCCTGCTTGAATTAAGAATTTTACTATTTCAACATATCCTTTTTTAGCGGCACTAATCAAAGCGGTATCATTTCCTAAAAAGGTGTCAGAAACCACTTTAGCGTTAACATCGGCACCTCCTTCTATCAAAGCTTTAACCGTTTCAGTGTGTCCTTTATTCGCCGCTAACATTAAGGCTGTAAAACCACTGGTGGGTTTGTCCATACTTTTCATTCCAGATTCTAGCTGTACCGCTGTTGTTTTGGCATTGACGTCAGCACCTGCTCCAACCAGAATTTTAACCACTTCAGTGTGTCCATTTTCAGATGCGGACATCAAAGCTGTTCGATTATTTTTCACACTGGAATTGATATCTGCGCCCTCTTTGAGCCACTTGAGGACCTCATTCACATTTCCATCACGTGCTGATACTCTTAGCTTTTTATTAACTTCCTCCGGACTAATCGCATAGCTTTCCTCAATCCCAACAAAGCTGAAGGTCAAAAGCACAGCAAGCAAGATAACAAACGGGATAAAAATTCTTTTCCAAACCTGGATTTCCCAGGAAACATACAATTGATAACAACTCTTCATACGATTTTCCTTTCTAAAAAAAATATTCCAACCACATAATAACCAATGATAATATTTTAACCCACTCAAAAACTGCTCTTAAAAACGAGTCCGTTTTAAGAACATAGCTTTTCCTAAAATAAAAGATGAGGCTGTAATCGTGATAAATAAAGCTTAAAGGGGGAATAAACAGGAATGTGATCTATCTCCTTCCAAAATTTCTCCCCAGAGTTTGAAAGGTTCTATCGATTTCTTACAAAATTATTTTAGGAAAAGAAAGGTCGGAAATAGAAAAAATATGGAAAAATGTATTTTATGAGGGAACAGCTTGCAGTTCGTGTTCTAAAAAGGTTTTCATTTTCTTTTTGACTAACATGGTGTCAATAATTTGTAAAAGAGCTTTTCGATCCGCGTCTTCTAGGCTGTCGATTAATCGAACCCTTTCGGCAACGCTTTTATCCTCCACTTTAATCTCAAATTCTTCTTGGACGTCATCAATTAAATAATCAACAGTTACCTCAAAAGCATCCGCGATTTTTTTTAGAAAATCCACAGAAGGTTTATATTTATCGGTTTCAATTCTGCTAATGTGAGTGATATGCGCTCCGATACGTTCCGCCAATTCTTGTTGAGACCACTTATTAGCTTTTCTGATTTTTTTTACTTTTTCAGCGATGTTCATAATTCTACCCATTACATTGAAACGTTTAATACTTTGCTTAGTTTTGTTCTAAGTATCTGATTATTTCGTATAATTATAGCTTGCTGTGCTTTTTATGTCAAATAATTATGACTGATAGCAAAATATGGTTTGACTTTAAAAAGCTATTAAGCATAATATTGTTATGCGTAAAAGCAGTTAACATAATTAGCTGATACGCTATAAAAATAATTCAGTAATGATCGCATAAACGAGGAGACTCATGAGAACAGAGATTGAAACGAGTGATATTTTCAAAGGAGCCTATCTTTTGTGTTCGGGAGGCTGCTTAAAACAGCCTCAGATGAATGAGGAACGTCAGGTGACTTTCGTCATTGAGGGGGATGAAATAAGGCAGAAAGATCTGCTGTATCGGACTGGCAGAGCCAGTGTGAATCCTTTGCAATTGCGGGAAACCTTGAATTTTCTGCGGGATGTGATTTTTGAGATATTGAGACAAGAGAACCAAGGAAGGAGAAACACACATGGGAAAACAAGACATGGAGTCGCTTAAGCGAAGTTTGGACATCGTCGCGGAAATCCAGAAACGGGGCGTGGTCTTAAAGCAGCAAGGTAAGGAATGGAAAGGCTTGTGTCCTTTTCATCAGGAGCAAACACCCTCGTTTTCAGTCAACCCGCAAAAGGGAGTCTGGAATTGTTTGGGGTGTCATCAGGGAGGCGATCTCATCGACTTCATCAGGAAGAAAGAAGGTGTGGATTTCACAACAGCCGTAGGAAGCTTAGTCCGTGAAAATCCACAACACACACAGAGTTCCGTGAAAGAACCTGTTGAAACAAACAATACCTCAAATCCCCTTGATCCCGCAAGCGAAAAAGACGCTTTGGGTGTGATTAGTTTTTACGAACGAGCCTTGAAAAATAATCCTCCCGCTTTGCGATACCTGCAAAGCAGAGGCTTAACCCATCCTGAGTTACTCCAAACCTTTCGGATTGGATTCTCCGATCACTCTTTGCCGAAAACCTTGCCTCGAACCTATCAGGGTAAAATTCCGGTCATTCGTCAGCATTTGATGTCCTGGGGGATCTTGCGGGAGGATGGGGTGGAGCATTTGAGGAATTGCCTGACCTTTCCAATCTTCACCACAGAGGGACAT
>JBBCAX010000382.1:0-9548 GCA_051382335.1 Deltaproteobacteria bacterium TL4 | reverse complement strand
TAATTTTAATGCCTTTTCTGGAGATTGAGATTCTTCTGTCATAAGACTCCTTTAGGGTTGGGGTTGAAGTCCTATGATAACTTTCTATCCTTCTGAAACACAATCTTTTTTTTATGAGAAAGCCGTGGGCTGCTGTCCTGAGCTTTCTTTATGTTCTTGCTGATTCATGGAGGGACTAAAATGCATACTCATCATGAAAGCCATCATTCCTATCATCAGTATCCCTATCATTGGCATAGATCTCCTTATGGTTTAAAGCCTTTATAAATGGTGAAGATACCAAACAAAGAATTAAACGAAAATCTATCATAAAATGGTGTAAACATTTTGAATCGCAACGCGAGCATAAATGGTTCCTGGCTCATGATAACCTTTCGTTCTTATTGTTTTTAAAGTATCCTCTTACGGACAAATCAAGCTTGTTGAAAGACTAACGGAAGCGAGCTTGGATTGTTCTGCGACTCCCATCGTTTTTAAACGCTCCCAGGCCTCATTGCGTTGTGCGGAAGTATAAGCCGTGGAAGATTCAATGGCTCGGCCTAAACACCAGGAAGGGGAGGATTCTGAGAAAGTATCATTACAAAGAGCTGTATTGAATTTGCGATATCCTACAAATTCTCCTGTCTTTCCATCTTCATTAATTTTTCCTGTGAGGTAGCCGTCTGCCGTGAAAGTGGCAGGAACCGTGGCATACCAGTCTTGTACCCCTTTAAGCGCGATGGCTCCATCCGCTGTTTTTTTCCCATATACATAGCGTGTTAGCAAATCGCCATCGGTCACGACATTCTCTTTGACCCAAGGTGTTCCATGAGACCATACTTCCACCAGCGTCGCACTGGAAGTTTGTTGATATAAGATTTTAACCACCATGTTCGTTGCGCTCACCATCATGTTGGACGAAATGTGACTGAAATCCCTCACAGCTTCCACTAGGCTCCCCTCTGCATTCCATTTGAGTTGCATAAATTCTTTGCCATTTTCACAGATTAAAGCTTCATATTGGTAAGCTGGATCATTGCTCAACTCCTGAACAGTTCCACTCATCCCCATATCCATGCCTTTTCCTGAAAAAGAGCCTTTCCCTTTATCCATTTTATTACCCATCTTCATTCCTGTTCCCATGACGTCATTCCCATTGAGGCTCATCATGATCCGATTGGTTTTATCGATGATCCGATCCATGTGAGTTGCCCATCCTTCCAAGAGGGTGTTATGGTCATTGGCGAAATCAGACATAGCTCGTTCTGAGAGAGTCTTTGCTTTAGTCTCACTAGATATTGAGGCCGGTAAAGAAAAGTTAAACTCCGGAAAAAATGCGGAGGATGTACCCCTACCCGTGTCTGAATTCATGTCGTTTTCATCATTACTGTTACAGGAACCGGTCATCAAGCTCAGTGTGATCAAGAGCAACACCCCTTTCCATTGTTTTTGTTTCATAATTTTTCCTTTCATGTCATCTCAAATGCTTTAGAGACACCAATCCGAGGAATCCTATCGTGGTTGCGAATGCGAGTTTCTTCATCATGGCTTTCTCCTTTTTTATTCAATGTGGATATTTGCCCCAAACGCAAATACAGGGGCTTTCTGAATGGAGAGTAAGCGCCTCGCCTACTTTTGTGCTCAAGATGACAGTACTCCCCAGAAAAACGGATCTTCCTGGGAACGCGGGCATCCTGCCCGCAAAAGCAGGCGGGACGCCTGCGCTCCCAGCCCAAAATAATTATCTGGAATACTATAGCGTCATTTATCCGCAGTCTGACCACTTCCTGTGGTTTGACCACTCCCTTCAGTATGCCCACTGGAATGATGAGCCTGATGGTGATTGGAATGTCCTGTGGAAGCACCCGTTGGACAACCTGCAAGCAACAAACTTGAAACACAAATAATGAGGAACCCTTTTATCTTTTTCATAAGACCTTCTTCATGAAGCCTGTTCTGGAAATTTTAATTTCATTCAGGGAACAGATTGTTTGAGAGCAATGCCCTGGTACGTATAACCGGCGATACGGAGCGTTTTGGGCAAGTAAAATTTTTTCAGACTTTGTATTTGGAATCGTGAAGAAATGAGTGTGGATATGTCACGATTCAAGTGGCATCCATCCCCAAGCGTTTTTTGGAGCGAATTCAAACGATGTTGCCAGGTTTGGACCTGCGGTTCTTCACTCAATCCATGTTCAACAAACAAGAATTGCCCTCCCGGTTTCAGAACACGATGAACTTCCTGCAAGGCCTGCTCGACCTGAAGGATACTGCATAAAGTCCAAGTACTCACTACACAGTCAAAGGTTGCCGCATCCCACGGGAGATGTTCTCCATTCAACACATGATGCTCCACTTTTACAGAAGAGGCCTGAATGCGTTTTTGCGCGAGTTTGTTCATGCCCGCATTTTTATCCACCGTCAGAATTTTCTGAACATGAGCAGGATAATAAGGCAGATTCAACCCCGTGCCAAAACCGATTTCCAAGAGTGTCCCGCTTGCTGAAGCCAGAACCTCCTTCCTCAAATAATTGAAATACTTGCGAGACATCATCCAGTCCAGCACTACTGGAAAAATCTGTTCTGAATAAAAAGACATGGGTTCCTCCTTAACTTGTCTTGTTTCCTCTCCTCATAAGGAGTAGGGCGGCCAACTGCGGTCACGTCGTTTTTCACTTCCTGATAATCCGTAAATTGAGCCTGTTGAACTTGGGGAAAATTCGTTCCCCTGCTTATTTTAGGGGACTCAGATGAATTTGATGATTGATATGTCCGGAACCCTTTGGGCATCCAGCTAACAGTAAACTCAAAACCAACATCAGCATGATCCATTTTATTTTTTGCATAAAGACTCCTTTTCAAGATGGTGAGGAAAGGCAGCTTTCCTTTCCCTGATTGTTTTGGTGAAAAATTTGATTCATACGAGTATTTAATAACTGATGTTACGTGTATGAATTTTGCGGCACACCATAATCTGCAAAAGAAATCGAAATCTAGTCAAGAGGGGGTGGGGAATAGGGCTTGGAAAGCATTTCCGTTCGAACACTTATCCATGCCCCATGCCCTATTCCCCGATCCCTTTGTCGCAGAACTGGACTCTCCGAGCAAAAAACAGCTTTCTGCAAAAGCTATACACGTAACATCAGTTAATAACTGAATGGTCTCTACCGTTTCAAAAGTCGAGGAAGCTTCAAAAACGGTAGAGAATTGGTTGCGAACATATCCCACAAACTGTGAAGATTTCATGGGATCGCAACCTGCCAGACGCAGCCATGCTGTCAAATGTTCTCCTTGTCCTTTCGCTATTTCTTCCTGGATGAAAACCAGGGATTGACGGAGATATTGTATTTGAGCTTTTTCGATCGGTTCTTCATCCTCATACCTTCACCCCTTCTCCCTTCAGTGACCGCAAAGCAAATAGCTTCTTAGAACGCATACCCAATGCCCAAAGCGCCCATATAGCTAAATCCTCGCTTTTCATTCGCGTTGATTTGCTTTTCCCAATAGTCTAAATCAGCCGCAGCAACCGTGGTCTCAGGGTTAACTGCTATGACACGGACCTGCGGGGTAACGGCACTGTTCCAACCCAGATTCATTCCCATTGTTAGTGATAACCCATTGCTAAAAATATGATTATAGCCGATACCTATCGCAGGGGAGGTTTTTTCTTCGTAATTCACATAGGCTTTTAAACCAGTCTTATATTCATTGCCATTAATGGTACGCAGCCTCTTATCAAAATCGACAACATACTGTTCTTCTCCGGTCGAGAGTGCGCCTATTGAAAAATACAGGCCATATTCTGTTGGAAAAATCCTCCATTCTACTTGCTGGCGGGTTCCCGAATCAGACTCCGTAACGACCCCTCCTTCTTGCCCGTAATACTCAAAATCATAATTGTCATTACCATAGTTATCATGCATATAGCCCCTATTGTCACGCCAACCTCCTCCTTGAGATTCGCCGCCAAACAACGAGGTAACCCCCAGATAGGCGCTTTTCGTCAAGAAATACCCTAGATGGATGCCGACATCCGGGCTATTGTTGTAGCCATAACCCATCATCCCGCCATTCCCACCTATAACCATTTGCAGTTGCAAGGGGCGTTTTTCAAATTCAGCCTCCATTCCGCCCATTCCCCCCATGGCGTAAGCAAATCCTGGCAGGAATATGATAACCAAACCTAAAATGGTTCCTGATAGTTTTTTCATGCTTCGTCTCCTTTTAATTTTAAAAAAATCATTCCTCTTCTTGAATGGTTAGTTGTACTGGTAAATGCCGTCCTTTCCAGAAAGCAAACAGCACCGGATACACCAATAATTCGAGCATGACCGACGTCACAATGCCGCCGACCATTGGAGCCGCAATGCGTTTCATGACACTGCCAGCGGCACCTATTCCCCACATGATGGGTAACAAGCCGAATAAAATTGCTGCAGCCGTCATCATTTTGGGGCGAATCCGCTGAACCGCGCCTTCCATGATGGCTTCATGAAAATCAGCCATCGTTTTGAGTTTTCCAGCCTTGAGCCATTTTTCATGGGAGATTTTCAGATACATGAGCATCACGACGCCTGTTTCCGCGTCCAGTCCCGCCAAGGCAATAATCCCGACCCAGACAGCGACTGAAAGATTGTAGCCCAGCAGGAACAGTAACCAGAAGGCTCCAATCAAACTGAAAGGAATGGCCAGCATCACAATCCCCGTTTCCGTCATATCGCTGGTATTCATGTAAATCAGCAGCAGCACCAGCAACAAGGTGAAGGGCACCACAATTTTGAAGGTTTGAATAGCACGCTCCAAGCTTTCATATTGTCCTGCCCAAATTAAAGAGACGCCGGTCGGCAGTTTAACCTTTTGCTGAACAATGGCTTTGGCCTGAGTCACATACTCGCCCAAGGAAATCTCTTCCTGATTGATGTCTACCAGCACATAACCGGCCAGACGACCGTTCTCATCACGGATGGAAGGGGGGCCGGTTTTTACTTGCAGATGGGCAATCTGACTCAAGGGAATAGGTGCCCCGTTGGGAGTCGGCACCAGCACCCGCTCCAGATCATCCATCGTTTCACGAAAATCATGAGAGTACCGCACATTGATCGAATATCGTTCCCGTCCTTCCACTGTGATGGCAACATTGACCCCGCCAATGGCTGCGGACAAGGTTTGCAGCGCGTCTTCCGCTGTCAGACCAAAGCGGGCAATCGCACGCCGATCCAGTTCAAAATCAATGAAATATCCGCCAGTGACCCGTTCCGCAAAAACGCTGCGTGTGCCTTTTAATCCTGTCAGGGCACTCTCAATTTCTTTGGAAATATGATCCACATGTTCCAAATTTTGTCCCAATACCTTGATGCCCAAAGCAGAACGAATCCCGGTGGAGAGCATTTCCGTGCGAGTCTGGATCGGCATCCACCAGACGCTGGGCATACCAGGAACCTGACTCCGGTTTTCCAGATCCTGCTTGATTTTGCGCATGGTCATGCCCTCGCGCCATTGATCTTTGGGTTTGAGCGTAATGATAATTTCAAACATCGAGGGCGGTGCCCCATCGGTAGCGCTTTCAGAACGGCCGACTTTGCCAAAGACATGATCCACTTCTGGAACCTCCTTGAGTTCCTTGTCAATTCGGTGCAGCACATCCGCGGCAGCATCAATCGACATGCCCGGCACTGAAGTCGGCATGAAGAGTAAGGTGCCTTCCTCCAGAGGTGGCATAAATTCTGTGCCGAGTTGTAAATAAACGGGAATGATACTGACCAGCATGATCAGAGCCAGCCCCAGTGTCAGTTTTTTATGTTTTAAGGCCAGCAGGCAGAAGGGCGCGTACAGTTTGCGTAACACCTTGCTGATCGGGTGATGGTCTTCATGATGAATTTTGCCTCTGCGCAATAGGGGCACGGCCAGAGCCGGAGTCAGGGTAATCGCTAAAATCGCAGCCGCTGCCATGCTGAAGGTTTTCGTGAAAGCCAACGGTTTGAAAAGTCGCCCTTCCTGTCCGGTCAGCGCGAAAACAGGCAAGAAACTGATGGTAATCACGAGCAGGGAAAAGAACAGCGGCCGTCCCATTTCCGCCATCGCGTCCGCGACCACAGCCATGCGGGAACCTTGAGAACCGTGATTTTCCCACTCCTCCAGACGTTTGTGCGCATTCTCTACCAAAATGATGGAGGCGTCAACCATCGCGCCAATGGCAATGGCAATCCCGCTCAAGGACATGATGTTTGCGGTCAACCCGCTCAGACTCATGGGGATGAAGGACAGCAGGATCGCAATCGGTAACGGAATGATGGCGATCAGGGCACTGGGAAAATGCCAGAGAAAAATCACCACCACGACGCTGACTATGAGCACCTCTTCCAGCAGTTTTTCTTTCAAATAGTCAATGGCGCGTTCAATTAGCCCGGAGCGATCATATACTGGAACAATCTCCACTCCTTCAGGCAAACTCGATTTGAGGTTTTCCAGGCGTTCCTTGACCAGTTCAATTACTTTCTGAGCATTCTCACCCCAGCGCATGACCACAATGCCGCCCACGGTTTCACCCATGCCGTCCAGTTCAGCCACACCTCTGCGAATTTCTGAACCAATGGTGACCATCCCCAAATCCCGCACAAAAATCGGGGTTCCCTGAAATTCTCCTGCCGGAATATTCTCCAGATCAAACAGCGAGCTAATATAGCCGCGTCCTCGCACAAAATGTTCGGTGCCGGAAACCTCAATCACTCTGGCTCCAGTATCGATATTGGATTTACTGACAGCCGCAATCACCTGAGTGATGGAAATGTTATAGGCTAGCAACTTATTGGGATCGAGCTGGATTTGATATTGTTTGACAAACCCGCCCACCGAAGCCACCTCCGCTACGCCTGGAACAGAGCGTAAATCATATTGGATCACCCAATCCTGCAAAGTCCTTAAATCGGCCAGAGAACGTTTACCCGTTTTATCCACCAGCGCATATTGAAAGACCCACCCCACCCCGGTGGCATCGGGTCCGAGTTGCGGATTAACGCCCATTGGCAGGCGATCTTTGACAGAACTCATGTATTCCAACACACGTGAACGCGCCCAGTACAAATCCGTGCCGTCTTCAAAAATCACGTTGACCATCGAGCCGCCCAAAAACGATTCGCCCCGCACATAACGGACTTTGGGCGCACTTAACAAGGCAGTGATGATCGGATAAGTCACCTGGTCTTCCATCAAATCGGGACTGCGGCCTAACCATTCGGTAAACACAATCACCTGCACATCCGAAAGATCAGGGATAGCATCAAGCGGAGTCCGTTCGACAGCTTTGATGCTGAGGAAGGTCAACATCAGGGTGATGACAAAGACAATCATCCAGTGTTTGACACTGCCGCGAATAATACTTTCAATCATGAGAGTTCCTCACCGTTAACCTGGGTTACTGGCCATGCCCTGCATGTCCGCTCGCAGGAGCATTGTTGACAGGAGTTGTTGCGTTTTCTTTGATGATTTCTGCGGGAGAAGGCACCAAAGGCGTTCCCCATTGCGGCAGGACATTTCTTAGCTGAGCTTCAGAACTGATCAAAAAATTGGCAGAAAAGCTTACGGCATCACCTTCTTCAAGTCCTTCTAACACCTCAAACCATTCCTCCGTTTGCAAACCCGTCTGAATTTCTTTGGGTTCAAAATAACCATCGCCCAAAACACGGAAAACGTACTTATGTTTACCGCTGAACAACACCGCGCGACGGGGAATGACCAATCGTTTCTCCGATTGGGTCTGGAGCGTCGCATCCGCATACATTCCAGGACGCAATCGATAGCCAGGGTTATCAACTTCAATCCTGACCTTGATCGTGCGTGTGGTGGTTTCAACGGTCGGATAGATATAAGCAATTTTTGCCTGAATCGCCTGACCCTGCCCATACGCTAGCCGAAGTGTAACCAAGTCGCCTTGCTTGATCAAGGAAACTTCATGCTCAAAAATATCAGCGACGGCCCAAAGCTTGGATAAATCGGCAATTTGATAAAGTTGCATCCCCGCATTTACAAAACTTCCCATCACCAGATTTTTCTTGAGAATAAAGCCTGAAATCGGACTGGCAATGGTTTGTTGACGTTCCACCTGACCGCTTTGGGAGAGCGCTGTGATTTGTTCCTCACTGAAATCCCAGAGCAATAATTTTTTGCGTCCAGTGCGAGCGGCATCCGCTCCAGCCACACGGATCAATTGTAAATATTCGGTTTGCGCTGTATAGACCTCAGGCGAGTAAATTTTAAACATCGGCTGCCCTTTTTCCAGATAATCCCCGGCACGGCTGGCATAGAGTTTTTCAATATAGCCGCTGTATTTCAGCACGACATCGGAAACATGGGATTCATCCACATCTAACCTCGCGATGGTACGAATTTCCCGTGAAATTTCCTGGCGTTCAACCTTGCCCACTGAAACCCCAATCAATTGCTGACGAGGTTGAGACAGATACACAGACGACTGCTCGTTAATAGTTGTCCCTCCCCCCCGTTTACCTGTGTAAGTAAAATCATCCACCCCCACCGCAATACCGAATGGAAATTCTGTGGCACTGGCATCTTGCGGTCGCTTGACCCGGATGGGAAGTTCCCAACTGTAATTGAAGGGAATTTTCAGTTGGGCGCGATAACGTCCCTTTCCCTGATGATCCGCCTGAGCTTTTATAGAAACGGCAGCCATCCCCGGCATTGCGGGCATCAGCAGTTCTACTTCAATAACCGCGTCGGTGAGTGGCTGCTTCTGCTCATTCAGCAACAGAATCCCAAACTCCTGTTTTCCTTCTGCGGGAGGATTGGGAGTCAGCTTCAGTTCTTCAATACGATAGCCATTTTTGATGATAGCTTGAGCGTCTGAGGGATCTTGCCCCCAGACTTGGGAAGTCAAACTGAATAACACGATACTAATCCATAACCAGTGAAAATTGGGTCGCATAGCAAACCTCCAGAAAGTTGATGCCTTAATGGGTGCCATGAGGGAATGTAAAATCTCTAGTCCCAATTGTGATACTCAACGGAAATTCGGTCACACTCTTGTCGCTGGCACGCTTCACTCGAAGCAACAGACTCCAGCCTCCACCGAAGGGAATTTCGAAGGCAGCCTCATAACGTCCATTCCCCAGATGTTTTGCCGTACTTTTTACTGAAATGGCGGCCATTCCAGGCATGGGCGGCATATAAAGTTCAACTTCCACAGAAGCGTCCTGTACCTTTTGTTTTTGAGCGTTGCTCAATTCAAAACGAACAGTCTGTGAGCCCTGCGCGGGCGGATTTGGATTCAGTGTAACTTTTTCCAGTTGATACCCATTTTTAACCAAGGCCTGAGGCTGAGCTTGTCCCCATACGGGAGCCGTACCCCATAAAATAACGGCAATAAAACACGCCATACGAACACTTATTTTCATACACACTCCTAACGGAATAAGATCAATCAACGATGGAACATGAAGAGCCCCATCCTGTTTTGGATTTTTGCAAAGACATGGCCTTTTTTCATAAAGCTTTTGGCTAGTGACAGATCATAAGCCACTGTCATTTGAAAAATGATAATTTATATCATATAATTA
>JBBCAX010000381.1:0-1035 GCA_051382335.1 Deltaproteobacteria bacterium TL4 | reverse complement strand
ATTTACTCGTGCATCCTAATTGGCGCCGCCATGGGATTGGCGGAACACTGGTTAAGATGTGCCAGAGTCGTTTCTCCGGCTGTTACCTCTACGCCGACCCGGCCGAAGAGAACAAAGACGAACTAAAAGAGTTCTACCTCAAACTTGGTTTTAAAGAACGAGAAGTTTTTAGAAAGATCTCTACTTAAATAACTGGTTACTTAGTGTAATAGCGAGCAAACTCTTTTACGAGCGACGCCTGGTCCATAAAGGAGCTGTTTCGGAAAAGCTGATAATCGTGACTATGAACCCCGCCCTTATAAAAGGTGGAAAAACAGTCTATTAAATGCTTTTTCGGGTTTCCCCAATTAACAAGTTCTTGAGTTACACAGCTCAAGCCATGATTGTCAGCATAAGTTTTAATTGTTTGGTGATCAACGTCGCGAGCACGTTCATGCTCTTTTAAGCCGAACCATTTATGACAGGCAAGTAAGTTTGAGTGATGAATAAAAGCCGCTCCACCGTCCTTCAACACGCGATTGATTTCGTCTAGATACGACTTCATTATGTACAGATCGGCGTGGACTAGTGAATCAAATGAGAAAACCAGATCTATACTACCATTCTTGGTCTTAGGAAATCTAAGACCATCGTTCGCGTAAAATTCACACTGTTGTCTGTCCTTAAATATAGTTTGGCAGGCACTTACGCATCGTTGAGATAGGTCTACCCCAACAAGTTTCGTGACATACCGTGACAAAAAACCTGACCACCTACCGTTGCCTGGCCCAATCTCCAGTACAGTCCCGGTGGGTAAAAAATTGAAGATCCGGGGATAAATTACATTTGTCCATTGAGCCATTGAGTTTCCCCAGGGATCCGACCATTCTTCACCCCGACATGACCAATCGTAGCCGACATCCCAAACTTCAAGGTTTTCTTTGATGTTCATCTTTAAGCATTATATCTGTAATTCTTTACCTTATTTCATTCGGATAATCGTCACTGTCTGTTGCAACGTGCATAAGTTCAGATACATTTGGCACTCCTCTAAAC
>JBBCAX010000380.1:0-1764 GCA_051382335.1 Deltaproteobacteria bacterium TL4 | reverse complement strand
CTCCACCACTTTTTTTCGGCGTTGATACTGATGTAAAAAAGTGATGGTCTCAATTAAGCCTAAATACTTTTCGTTGTCCCGACGCGCTCTCAGATAGTCATGATTGAAGCTCAATTGGTTGTGGTAAGGGTTATGGACTTTAAGCGGGTTTAATAAACGC
Source organism: Deltaproteobacteria bacterium TL4 (assembly GCA_051382335.1). Taxonomy (GTDB): domain Bacteria; phylum SAR324; class SAR324; order SAR324; family NAC60-12; genus JBBCAX01. The sequence goes on along the minus strand of JBBCAX010000380.1, from coordinate 1,604 downwards.
TGGGCGTTGTGATGCTTGATTTTGAACGCTTCCGCCTGGGTCGCTTTCAGCCAGCCTGCTATCGAGCGTTTTTCCCGCTGACGATCTTGGATCGCTTTGGTTTGCTCCCGGGTTTCATTGCCCGTCAAGCGCAAAAAACGATTCATCAACTCCTCATCAATTTCCGCTGAGGTTGAGGTAATAAAAATAGAACAGGGACCTTTAACCAGTTTTTCTTGTACTTTGAACTCTCCGCTTTTTGGATCTTTGATCGTGGTCGCTATTTTCAATTGTTTTTCGGATTGCAGAATTTTCAACGGATAGGTGGCTTTTTCCGCGCCTTCTTCCTCAGCGATGGTGATGATTTTATGCACCATCTGGTTTTCTCCCAAGTAATACAACGCTTGTTCCGTTACAGCGGACCAGGATTCCTGATCTTCTGGAGGCATAAACGCCAGGATGGATTCCATCAAGGTCGTTTTTCCGGCGGCGGACGCGCTTTGAATCATCACCGCCAACGGAGATTCCAATTTGCGGGAGGTAGCGACCAGATAGCCTACCAGTTTGTTGGTTTCCTCTCCCACCATACCCACGGTTTCAAAATCCTTCAGAATTTGTTCGATCAGGTCTGGCTGTTGCAGGAATTTCAAGGCTTCCTCTGCTTCCTCTGGAGTCATTTCTGGAACTTCTGGTTTCAAGTTGCCTTCCGCTTCAGTCAACAGTTTTTCAACCAGGGTTTCCGTCGCGAGCAGGAGTTTTCCGATGTCGGCTTTGAGGATGTCTTTTTTGACCCGGAGTTCTTCGGATGCGGATACAATCAGCCGTTCCCGTTGAAAACGGGAGGCCAGGTCGATTTTATCGGTGAAGATGGCCTCTCCTTGAGTGATACGTAAATGTACTTTTAGGGTCATGATCGAAGAACATTGATCGACTCCAAGCAGGCGGTAGTCTCGATCCTCATAGCTGATCGTCGCCTGATTGTTTTCCCATTTTAGAGCGGAGTGTTTGGTTGTTTGCTGAGGCGCTGGTTTCTGGCTGGGTTGAATCGGGGATTCGTAAGCCTGGCGTCGGGTGAGTAAATCGGAGAGAGCTTGTTTGGGATTGGCGGCTTGTCCCATAAAACTGTTGACATCCTCACCTTGGGGTAACAGGATTCGCTCCACAGCGATTCCGGCGGAAAGCAGTTTACCCGCTACTTTGTTGGCTCCCTCGTTGCCGGCCTGGTCGTTGTCAAAAGCGAGCCAAACGGTGTCCACGCCTTTGGCTTGGATGCTTTGCAGCATTTCCTCAGTAAAGCCGCCACAGCCGAAAGTGGCAGAAACGTGGCGAAAATCATGCACCCAAAAGGACAAAGCATCAATGATGCTTTCACACAGGATCAGTGGCATTCCTCCACGAAAAACTTGATGGTTAAAAACGCCACGATGCGGTCCTTTGAGGTAAAGATGTTTCGGACTGGTGGAATGACCACCTACACGGCGGGCGTAGATTTCTCCTAAATGTCCCTCTGTGGTGAAGATTGGAAAGGTCAGGCAATTCCTCAAATGCTCCACCCCATCCTCCCGCAAGATCCCCCAGGACATCAAATGCTGACGAATGACCGGAATTTTACCCTGATAGGTTCG
>JBBCAX010000379.1:0-17721 GCA_051382335.1 Deltaproteobacteria bacterium TL4 | reverse complement strand
GAAAAATATGAAAGAGAATCTTGATAATTGCAGGGACTCCGAACCCTTTTTTATGAATATACTTTGTCAAGTTGGTTTTTTATGAGAAAGCCGTGGGGGGGGGGGCTGTCCACAAATTTCGTAGGGTGTGGCCAACCCTCCCCATTTTCTCTTTTCTAATTCTCTGTGGTTATTGAGGTTTCTGGGCTAGACCTTCAATATACCGACGCAACAGACCTTGTTGGTATTCGGTCAGTTTGGGTCCGCCTGGAGGCATCTTTTCGCTCGAGACTTCGGAATAGAAATCTGAATAATCGGGGTTTCCCGGGACAATATATCGCTGGATGTCCGCCTCATTGGACCAACTGTGGCAGCGCACACAGCGCAGTTCCAGAAAGGAGTCGTACATAATGTCAAAGGAGACTGGTGTGTTTGCATCCACTATCTGAAACTCAGCCGCTTCATCCGTTCCCGTTTCCGCACAACCACTCAACAATAAAAGCAGCATTCCGCACAAAGCGGTTTGCCATTTCACCATTTTTTTAAAACTCGTGTTTTTCATAGTTCACTCACCTTGGGTCGTTTTTTTAAAACCAGTTATAAAACAGTTGGAACATGGTCAGATAGCCGGAACCAGAAGTCGATACCTGGTTCTGCAAGAGCAGAATCAAGTTCAGATTTTCCGTCATGCGTACCGAATTTGTCCACACCACTTTGGTCAGCGCCATGTCAAAAGGAGTTTCTCTGTCGAGTTTCTCCCAGGCCACAGAGGTTTCCCAAAAATCGCGGGGAAAAAAACCGGCTTTGACAAACTGGGTCCATTGTTCAAAACTGAAACCTTCAGTCTTCAATTCTCTTGACGTATGATCCACCTCCAACAAAATCGTTATGGATTCGGCAAAGGACAAACGGGAAATCACACCTGTCAGAGTTCGGTCAATAGCCTCCGTGCTGCCTTTTAACACATGTCCGCCAATCGTATAATTCTTGTGAAGCCATGGTTTATATTCCAAACTGGCACTCAAGCCGGATTCGCCGTTGTTTTCAGCATCCTGGGGATTCGGTCCAAAGCCAATGACATTGGTCATGAATTGACGTCCCCATAAATAGATTCCAACCTGAGTCACGACATCATCAATATCCAGACGATTATTTTCCTTAATGTAGGCGGTATGATCGTCGAGTCCAATGCCGATGGGAAGGACATCCCGGCCCAACACAATTTCCATGCCATCGTCCAGTGGCCGATAGCTCAGAAGCATTTTTCTCAGGATGATTTCTTGAAGTGCTTCAGGGGTGTCCTTCGAATTCTCCTGAGACACAGGGCGACTGGGAACTTTTCCAATGACAGAGTTGATTGAAAATTGTCGACTCAACTGAAGATGGTTCAGATAATCGGCCTGCATGGGAAAAGCACGACTCGCTCCCATACGTAAGACCCCTGCCAATCTCAATTGAATTGCCTGGTCCATCAGACCATTAAAGTTCATTTTTTGCTTCAGTTCTGACTCTTCATATTCCCCTTCTTTCAGGCTCAAGGCTTGGGCAATTCCTTTCCCGTAAGAAGTCAGCAACCCTCCACCTCGAGGGCTGTAATGGCATCCTGAACAGCTAAAATAATCCAACCGGAGCATTTCCGGTTCCGCGTAGGCCATACTGCTGAAGCAGCATACCCAAAGAAAGACCAGCCATCTGGTTGTGTGGTATCGCATAGAGTTCCATTTAATTTGTTTCATCGCTTATTCCTCACTTTTTGTTATGATTGCCTAACTTCAAATTTGATTATCACCAGGTTCTCAACCTTCACGCCTAAATAAGCAGGAACTTTAATTTTGAAGGCTTCCAGTGAGACTGCTATTTCGCCTGAAGCTTTCCAGTGCCCCTCCTGTTTCACCAGATGCAAAGGAACCGAAAGCGACTGCTGTTGACCCGACATCTGTAATTCGCCAACTAGCTGGCAATCCGAACTTCCAGACAAAAGGGCACAGGTATTTTGAGCTGATTGGAATACGATCGGTGGCGTGCTGCCCTCAGGCGTGGTAAACACTTTTTCCCTCATGTGTCTGTCCCTTAACGAAATACCACTGGAAAGAGCGTCCACTGGAATGGTGAGGAGGACGTTTGAGATCGTGAGTTGTGCGTCAGATTCCTGTAAATTGGCTTCTAATTTCATTTTTCCAGGTTCGACTACTCCTTGGTAACTTACGGCAATCACGTTGGTCTTTACCTCAAAGACAATCGAGGTTTCCAATTTGTTGGTTTCCGCGTAAACTCCTTCACAGACGATTACGTTCAGAAACAACATGCAGATGATGAAATTTTTCAGGTTAAACCTGTCTTGACTAATCCCTTGAGCCATAAGGTCTCCAATCGTAAAAAAGTTGTTAACTGATTTTGCATGATATTTCATCTCAATCCCATAGACGAAACGGACGCTGGGGGTAGGTTGAGCTTCTGACTCAATCCTAAAGGAAGATCAAAAACTCCTTATGTTTTGTCCTTTTGATCGAATTGTCTAAAGGACGTCTTTTTTTGATCGTCAGCAAAACTCGAGGTCGACCTTTGAGTATTGTTCGCGATAACCTCAAGACCTCCTTTTTTGATTTGGCTGATAACAATCGGATTACAATACTGTTTGTGCCAGGTTATGAACAATCGCTTCCGCAGATTGAATGGAGTGAATGCCGCTCACACTCTTACCTGCCTGAAAGAAATCCTTGTAGGACATGCCTTCTTGAGATGAACGTTTAAACTTCCATAAGGATTGGACGCTATACAAGGTTCTCATCCAGTGTTTGGTTTTACGTCCTTGTAATAATTGCCGGGCAATGAATCCCGCTTTTAATCCCATTTTATCTACGGAAGGCGTTCGTATGATGGAACAGGGAACGCCTGAGATTTTGTCTGTCAACACAATATCTTTTTCTTCCGCATCCAGGATGGCTTGTTTGTAATCCTGATGAGTGTGGCACTCTTCAGAGGCAATAAAGCGGGTTCCCATTTGGACTCCCATGTAGCCCATTTTAAGGGCATTTGCGAAATCCTGATCGGCACCAACTCCGCCTGCGCAGATTAAGGGAACATTGAAATCCGAGAGTTCCTCAAAAAGTTGCTGTGGCGATCGGTTCCCCGCATGACCTCCCGCACGGTTATTGACACAGACCAGTCCATCAACCCCCTGGTCCAAGGCTTTTTTGGCCCATTTCTTTTCGGTAACATTATGATAAACAATACCCCCACTGGCATGCGCTTTATCCACAACCCACTTTGGATTACCCAAGGCACTGATAAAAAAACGGACTCCCTCTTCAAGGGCAATATCCATCCAGTTTTGCATCCGATCAATATAGGCTTTGACCGATTTTTCAACAATGAGATTCATCCCGATCGGCTTGTCGGTGAGGCTTCGAATCAAACGAATTCCCTCTCGAAAATCGTGTCGATGCACAAAAACCATCGCAATCGGTTGAATGATCCCAATGCCGCCAGCCTTGGAAACGGCTGCGATTAATTCCGGGTTACTGCAAGGATACATGGCTCCACAGATCACAGGAACCTCGATCCCGACTTGTTCCGTAAATGTATTTTTAAATTTTGACATAAGTCACCCTTTCTTTGGTATTCAAAAGTTATTAGTTTTCAGTGGTCAACTCTCAGTTCTTAAGTCACAACCGGTGGTAATCACTTATTCCGTTTTGGTATAGAGCCCAATATCCCTGAAGGAACGGAATGTTGTGTGTTTTTATGCAGAATGTTAGTTGGAGTGCCAACGCTTGCTTTGGCCAAAAACGCGAAAGCGTTTTTTTGTCTTTGGCCAAAGCAAGCGTTGGCATTCCTGATGGGACTTTGGCCAAAGCAAGCGTTGGTATTCCACAGTAAGAAGTGACCTGCCTTTCATTCAGGGATCTTGACATCTCCGATCATCAAATTCCCAAAGTGCCCCCTAATCAGGAGGTTTAAATAGAGATCCCACTCATATAAATCGGTTGTCGTTGGGCCCCCCACTGTCCTGCCGGGCCGTCAAAAACCCCGCTGCAAGGTGCTCCGCAGTGGTTGCATTGACCCTGATCCCCAAGATTCCACTCGCTCAAAATATACCAGTCTCTTCCGATCAACAGTCCCCCACATTGATGACAGTAGGTACTGGACCCCGCTTTGTCATGAACATTCCCAAGGTAAACATAATGCAACCCGTTGGAAATGGCGATTGCTCTTGCTTTGCGCAGTGTGGTCAGGGGGGTTCTTGTTCTATCGGTCATTTTCCAATCAGGATGAAACGCGGAAAAATGGAGTGGAACTTCAGGTCCCAAGTTTTCAACAAGCCACTGGGTCATTGCTTGAAGTTCTTGCTCTGAGTCATTTTCGCCAGGAATGAGGAGGGTGGTGATTTCAACCCAAACGTCTGTTTCCTGTTTCAGAAACACCAAAGTTTCCAAAACAGGTTTGAGGGAACCGCCACAAAGCTTCTTATAAAAAGATTCGGTAAAGCCTTTTAAGTCTACATTAGCTGCGTCCATGTGGTTGAAAAACTCAGCACCCGCTTCGGGCGAAATATACCCGGCGGTCACCGCGACAGACGCCACACCGTAGTCTTTGCACGCTTGTGCGATATCAACGGCATATTCCAGGAAAATAACAGGGTCATTATAGGTATAAGCGACGCTTTTACAGCCTTTGGCTTTGGCGACTTTGGCAATTTTTTCAGGAGGCGCGACATCCGCCAGGCGTTCCATTTCAGTTGATTTACTGATGTCATGATTTTGACAAAATTTACAGGTGAGGTTACAACCTGCGGTTCCAAAGGAAAGGATGGGGGTTCCAGGCAGAAAATGGTTGAGCGGTTTTTTCTCAATAGGGTCTATACAGAATCCGCTGGATCGACCATAGGTGGTTAAAACGATCTGATTTTCTTTTCGTTGACGTACAAAGCACAACCCCCGTTGATCCTCCTTCAAACAACAGGCTCTCGGACAAAGATCACATTGAATTCTCCCCTCTTGAATTTTATGCCAATAGCGTCCTGGAACATCCATGCTTAGAACTCCTCGGTTGTATAACGGGTGACACTGAGTGAAGGGGACCAGTGATCCGGGGACAATCCCGCTTTGCGTTTCAGGTGACTCCAAAAGCTTTCAACATCCGGCAGTTGTTCCCAAACACTGGGCAGAAAGGTGCCCCGGTTCATTCCATCCGTAAGCACAAGCCCATCAAGCCCTGGTCTTATTTGTGCTAACAAATCGCTCTCTGAGGTAAATATAATAGCTTCTTCCGGGGAAAGCACAGAAATTTTAATTTCTAAGGAATTCAATTCCTTGGCTTTCAATGGCGGAAATCGATAATCTTTAAACGCGGCATGGTAGGCGTTGTCAAGCACATCGTCGGCTAATCGACGATGCGCTTGTAACGAACCAATACAGCCTCTCAATTCATGATTTTTGCGCAGAGTCACAAACGACGCGCCCGGTTTCCCCAAGGTGCCAAAATAGTCATCAGAAGTCGCTTTAGCCGGACGTTGGGACAACACCCCCTCGTCTATTGATTTTTTCGCAAGCAACCGTAAATGCTGCTTTTCTGATGCTGTTAATGAACTCGATGTCATGAGGACTCCTTTTATCAATATTATCTTACTACTCTGTCACAAAGAGACAAAGGCACAAAGAATGTTATGGGGTTGGCATTCTTTCTTTTTATTTCGGATGTTTCCATTTGAGGAGAATACTCGTTTACCCAACCATCAACAACACAATTTTAATGAAATTGACAAACTATAGACGTTCATTTAAATAAATTCATTTGAGTCTAACCCAGACGGTGGAATGCCAAAGCTTGCTTTGGCCAAATTCCAGGAAAGGCCTTCGCCTTCCTGGCCAAAGCAAGCTTTGGCACTCCTGAAACAGCGTTGTTTAAACGGATCTCGCAACAGGATGAGTTTTCTGAATTTATTTAAATGAACATCTATACTTCCATTTCATTCAGAGCTATTGAGGCAGCCTCTCGGAATGAGTCCTGTGGCCCCTCTTGTGCTCAAGCCCCGGATTGCGAATCACTTACATTGGTGTAGGAAATGCAAATCCTTTGCTGAATTTACTTTTTCTTTTTCCTGAAACTACAAACTTCTATGATTACTCAAAAAAAACTCCTTCTGTTCGGCTTAGGGGGACTTTTATATACCAGTGTGTATGGAAAAAATTGCTACATTGAGGTACAGAAAAACGAAAATGCGCCTCTGCAGATCGTGGAATCTACGGCAATTCGTTTTATTTCAAAATATGTCCAACCGGTAACACTGCCTCCCATTTCTGGAGTTACCGCCCAGGATTGTGTTTACAAGCTTAGTGTTTCCAACTCAACAAGAGGCTATTTAATCTCCATCACCGGGGAAAATTTAAACCTCACCGGAGCCTCCAAAAAAACGGATAGTGAAGGCCTGACTCAGGCTTTTCAGGAAGCTTTTTCGGCGCCTGAGTTTAAAACAAAAAATTCAGAACTTTACAAGGGAGCTTCTGAGGATAATGCCAAGGGCGAGGCTTATGCCAAGGGCCTTGGGGTTCATAAAAATGAAAAAGAAGCCTTCAGATGGTATAAAAAGTCGGCAGAACAAGGTTTTGCTCCAGCTCAAGTCAACCTGGGAAAAATGTATTATACGGGAAAAGGCGTCGTTCAAGATGAACAGGAGGCGGTGAGATGGTTTCAGTTGGCGGCAGAACAGGGAAATCCTTTGGGGCAAAATTGGTTAGGCTTGATGTATCAACTGGGAGACGGCATCAAACAGAGTTATCCTGAAGCGTTTAAGTGGTATAAAAAAGCAGCAGAACAAGGCAATGCTGAAGGTGAAGATAATGTGGGCTACATGTACCTTCAAGGCTATGTCGTTAAAAAAGATTTTAAAGTCGCCTTGGATTATTTCAAAAAGTCCGCCAAAAAAGACAACCCGTTGGCACAAGTTCATTTGGGGTATATGTATCAGATGGGGTTTGGTGTGCCTAAAGACGAAAGTGAGGCCGTCAGATTGTACCGACTGGCCGCGGATCAGGGGAATTCCTGGGGAAAATACAGGCTCGGCTTTATGTATATGTATGGATACGGTGTTGAAAAAAATGAACAGAAAGCGATTCAACTGTATCAGCAAGCATCAAAGTGATCGGTTGATTGAAAAACTTTGGTGAGCCCTGAGAAAGGTGTGTGAAAGAAGGGAAGCCTGCCTGAAAAAAGTGAAGTGAAGAGTTTAGTTCAACAAATGTACAGCTTTTGCATCGCAGTAGACTACACAATAAGCTTGATTTCATGTAATAAAAAAATACTATGTAGACAAGACCCTCAAATGAGAAACCGCCTCAAACCTGCTGAAGAAGGGATCCTTCTATGATAGACGCCGATAATCGCAATAAACACGACCAAATTGTAATGATGGTAGAAAAGATCATCAACTCCATCTTGAAGACGGAAGATTTGGAAGCAATGCACCTGGTTAATTCCATCGGGTTGGTAGTCAGAAGACTCACCCTCTGTGCTAATGAGCAAAATAAAGAAGTCGCCTCTCAAATTTTGATACAAATTAAGGATGTTACCGTATTTGCAATGGGTTACATTGAAGGTAAAAGGAGTAAATACGAAGCCAAATTTCTCTGGCAAAAGCTGTCTTTAGTGAGAAACATACAGGCTTTATTGAAAGAAGAACCCTCTTCCTTCAGTTATCCAACCAGTCAGGAGTCTGTCCATTTGATATATCCTGAATTCAGGCAAATGTTAAAACAATTTAAGAATCAAGCGTTAGCGCCGGGTCTTCTGGATCCGATACAACAATTTATTGAAACTTATGACTTATTGGTGTACTCCGCAAATCAGTATGCCGTTTCGACCAAGGTTCCTCCTGATGAACTGGTTGCGATCTATGACGTTGGGGATCAGGTATTGGTCAAGCTGGTCAGTTATGTCTCTTATGAAAACATCCAAGAAGTTCGTGAAGCGTTGAGTGCCATCAATGAATTGTTGCTCAAGGCGGTACAAATGGTGAAGCAACATCAGAACCTGAGCGAAATGATGTTTTTAGTACGAATCATTCCCACCTTACTCAAACTCAGGATACGTAAAAAAATACAAAATGCCTTGTTAAAAGGACGAGCCTCTGGAAATCAAAATACATATCCGGAGGCCTCTATTTCTGAATTCATTTTTGAACAAGGCTCCTAGAGCTCCTTTACACAACGCACTGAATTTGAAAAAGTATTCTATGGACCATCTTCCAAGTTATTTTTCTCATCTTCCTCACGTGTTTCTGAGAGGGTTCCTCGTTACCGGTTTATTCCTGACTCCTTTCCAAGCTCGTTTATATGCCGCGGAAGTGACGTTGCTGCAGCCTCCTGTGGAAATAATGCGAAAAGATTCCTCTCAGTGGGAACCGTTACAGTCTCATCAGAAAATCAACGAAAAAGATCAAGTCCGGACAGGGCGTGGAGGTCGTGTTGAAATCACACTTCAGCCCCAACACCTCATCCGACTTGATCAAAACTCCAGTATTCAAATTCCAAGGCTTTCCACAAAAGAAAAACAGATTCAGTCCCAAGTTCAAGTCCATTTTGGGCGTTTGTGGGCCAGTCTTTTTAGAAAATTAGAGGCAAACAAGGAAGCGTTTCAGGTGTTAACTCGTACCGCGACTCTCGGCGTGAAAGGCACTCATTTTGATGTCGCTGTTGATAAAGAGAGCCAGGAGACGATTCTTTCCGTGTTAAAAGGAACCGTTAATGCGACTTCTAACGCTCCAGAAAGCCCCGTTACCCCCAAAGAGGTGGCAGGTCCTCAGGAAGTTGCGCCACCCCAGGAAATTAATTATGTTCAATGGAGTGTTGTTGTAAACGCCATGCAGAAAATAGTTCTGGTTTCTGGCGGCAAACCGGCATTTTCAGAACTGACGCATGATGATTTGGAGGAAGAATGGGTTCAGTTCAATACCCAGCGTGATTCCGAACTTTGATCCTGATTACTCCGCCAGGGAAGAACCTCTCAAGTGGTTCTGCCCCTGGGGCGGAGCGGTTACATTAAGGCAAACATAAAGAAAGGAAGGCTATGAAACTTGAAGGCAAAGTCTCTGTGATTACAGGGGGTGCGAGTGGAATTGGACGAGAGTCCGCATTGTTATTTGCGAAGGAAGGTTCGAAAGTTGTAGTGGCCGATGTAAATGACAGTGAAGGAAAAAAGACGGTTGAAGCGATTCAAAAACAAGGAGGAACCGCAATTTATTGTCATGCGGATGTATCCAGTGCGAAGGATTGTCAGCAAATGATCAAAACCGCGGAAAAAACCTACGGAGAATTAAATATCCTTTTCAACAACGCTGGAATCATGCACAGTAACGATGACAATGCGGTTACCACAGAAGAATCCGTTTGGGATTTAACCATGGAGATTAATCTCAAAGGTGTATTTTTAGGCTGTAAGTTTGGAATTCCCGCATTACTGCGGGCGGGCGGGGGCTCCATCATCAATACGGCATCGTTTGTCGCTCAAGTCGGAGCAGCAACACCCCAAATTGCTTATACGGCGAGCAAAGGCGGCGTGCTTGCGATGACACGGGAATTGGCGGTCGTTCATGCTCGTGAGAATATCAGGGTCAATGCCCTCTGTCCTGGTCCGATCAAAACGGATCTTTTAATGAAATTTCTGGATACTGAGAAAAAACAGCAGCGTCGTCTTGTTCATATTCCGATGGGTCGGTTTGGATTGGCAAAAGAAATGGCACAAGCGGCCTTGTTTCTAGCCTCAGACGATTCTTCTTATGTCACAGGCAGTACCTTTAATGTCGATGGTGGGATCACCGCAGCCTATGTAACGCCTGAATAAATGAGATCACTCATCTCTCACCACTGAGAACCCCTAACTCTTGAGCCTATGGAAGCCCTTATGAAAAATCGAGTCCTTTTGGAAATCAAGGATGACCTTGCCTTTGTAACCTTGAATCGTCCTGAAAAATATAATGGTTTGGACATGCCGATGTTTGAGGGGATTGTTGCTGCCGCAAAAAAAATCAGCAGAAAACGCAATGTTCGCGCGGTGATTTTAAAAGGTGAAGGTCCGGCCTTCAGTAGTGGCTTGGATGTCATGAATGTGATTAAAAATCCCCTTGCGCTCGCACGCTTGTTACTCAAACCCGGTTTGAATATTTCAAATTTAGCTCAAGATGTCAGCTATGTCTGGAGGCAACTTCCGGTTCCTGTGATTGCGGTACTCCACGGAAATTGTTATGGGGGCGGATTTCAAATCGCCTTAGGGGCAGATTTTCGGATTACGACGCCAGATTGTCAGTTTTCCATTATGGAAATGAAATGGGGATTGATTCCGGATATGACAGGAAGTATCACCTTGCGTGAGTTGATCCCGATTGATCTGGCGAAGGAATTAACGATGACCGCACGCGTTTTTTCTGGAGTCGAAGCCAAGGAGTATGGGTTGGTCACCAAAGTCTCCGACAAACCGTTAGAGGACGCCGTGGAGATGGCCAAAGAGTTCGCGACACGCTCTCCGGACGCGATCGCCTATGTTAAAAAGCTGTTTAACTCAACGTGGGTTGCCGATGATAAAACCGCGTTGAAATGGGAAACTCAGCTACAAAAAAAGTTATTGGGCCGCTGGAACCAACTGGCTGCTGTGAGTAAAAACGTTTCAAAAAGTCCTTTAAATTACCACAACCGTAATGTTTGAGGCTTTGGATTGAAGGTATGGCGTAAACGAAAACGCCCCCAAATTTTGAACGGAAAAAAATTTTTCCACCTGTGCAGGTAGGTATTAGGTATTAGCTTTTAGCCGTTGGCACTGATGTGATTTCCTACCCTTTTACGTTCACGAACGCACGTTTTTTGTGAAAAACTCAAAAAAACACTTTATGGATGACAAGGTTCTTAAAATTTTGCTGCTCTGAAAGCAGGTAATCACCAGCTAAGACCTAAACGCTAATACCTAATCCCTCACCTGCACAGGTGGAATAAATTCAGAAAACTCATCCTGTTGCGAGATCCGTTTAAACAACGCTGTTTCAGGAGTGCCAAAGCTTGCTTTGGCCAAAAACAGGAGTGCCAAAGCTTGCTTTGGCCAAAAACAGGAGTGCCAAAGCTTGCTTTGGCCAAAAACAGGAGTGCCAAAGCTTACTTTGGCCAAAAACAGGAGTGCCAAAGCTTGCTTTGGCCAAAAACAGGAGTGCCAAAGCTTGCTTTGGCCAGAAAGGCGAAGGCCTTTCTTTAGGTTGGGCCAAAGCAAGCTTTGGCCCTCCTAGTGCGTAGGAATAGGGGGACAGGTCGATAACTTTTAAAAAAGGGATGGCGATTCTCTGAACTTCAATCTACCCTTCTTCACCGGAAGGTCACTTGAAGTGTTCCGCTTCGAGCAAACCAATTTCCGAAGCTCTGAGCGCAAGCAAATACCCAAGGTTGAAAATCGTGAGGTCGCGCAACCAGTAGGGGTACTTTTCAGCCTTCCGTTTCTCAATCGCTCTGAATAGTTTTTTGAGTTCCGCTTGGGTGAAGTATTTAACGGAGTCCATAATCATCGAATAACTTGTAGGCTTCTTGGGTAAGACGTTGCTTTACGGCATCAACAGAAATATCAGCACGAAGCATATGCACCGGTGTGTCGTCACAGTCATCAAAGTAGGTCAAACTTTTGAGATAAATTATTAGGTTGAAGTCAGGATATTTTTGTGCGGCAACTGTGAATATGTCTTTTAAGCTCAGGTGTTCCAATAGAACATACAGGTCAATGTAATCTTTTTGTGTTGCCCGTTGCGCGCAGGCTATGAGTTTCATCGCCGCAATGTCATGGTAGTCCGCAATGGGGAAATGCTCGGTATTGATCAGTTCATAGAGCAGGTGGTAACGATAACGTATGAAACTAAGCTTAACCTTGGAATCGGTCAATACATCAAGGGTGTTTTTCGCCTCCTGAATGATGGTCAGGTTGATGTCCGTGAAAACATCCTGTGTGAGTGTGGCATACAGGTCTTGGGTATCAAATGGTTCAGCACAAAAGAAATCGAAGTCGTCTGAGATACGGTGCCCGAATTGAAGCGCAAGACCAGTTCCACCGGCGAGATAAAACTGTTGCGGGAGCTTTGAAAAATAGGGAAGGAGTGCTTGCCGTTTAGTATCAAGGATTGCGGAATGTATCATAGTGCGGGTTCAACGACTTTTAAGGCGGTACGGGTATTGGGAACAAGGTCAAAGTATCCCGACCAAAAATGCAGTGATTTAACGTCCCACTCGCCTTTTAGGGGACGTTCAATAGCCGTGCGGATTTCCTCACGAGAATAGTTTTTGAACAGCCATTGAACCGCTTCTATATCTCCATAGAGCAGTGTATTCGTGATGATCCGCTTTGCGTTTTTTTGTATATCAAGCGCATTGAGGTCGTATGACCACAGCACACCACTTAAAAAGTCCGGTAGTGAAGTCTGTTTTGGAAGCGTGTTCAGCATAATTCCCTTTGACGAAAATGATCGTTATTATTGTACGAAATTTCAGAGAATTTGCAACTCGTAACTGCCCAATAGGGTTATTTTGAACAATTACCACTAGAGCTAGAATGGGGTCGGACCAAGTTAAGTTGTCGGACCGGAGAATGGGGTGGAGAATGGGGTCGGAAATTCCTTTCCATGGAATATTGAGGATTTTGCTTAAAAGCTTCTTTTCAGGGGACAAAAGAGGACTCTAAGCTCAATAAAGTGTCGTTCACTAATTTTTTGTTTTTATCATCAAGGGGTTACCACGATTTTACTTGGTCCGACCCCAGACATCGTCCGATAAAAGCAATCATCCACCTTGGTGGGTATTGGCAAATAAAAAATTTCTTGGGTGTCTTCAGAAGCACTCAGTTTAGTTTTGTTTCAGAATCTTCTGAGCTATTTGAAGAAATTCGGTTTTGTTTTCAGGGGAGAGTTCCTTGAACTTTTCAACTAACCACTCTATGTTCAACTCATTCAATCGCTTGATGATTTTACCGTTAATTTCTTCGAGTTTTTTAGCATCAGAATCTGTAAGTTCTTGAGGTGGATTACTGATTTGCTTGTGGAGATTGTTTGCTGCGACAACAGTCATTTTTGATATACCAATAGTCGAGTTCTCGATGAAGTTAATCCATGCTGCACTTTTTTCTTCTCGTTGTTTCGAAATTTCATTAATGAAGGTTTCAATAATATCATCAGGTGACCAAGGGGGTTCATCATCGACCATTTCGTAGGTCATCAATTTATTTTGTTTTATGATGGTAAGTCCAATGGCTTACATAATTTTTGTTAAGGAGGTATTTGCAACAAGCGATTTTTAATCTTGCTCAACCCAAGAATAATGTTTGCCCACTGTATAGATCAAGTGTCCATCCCTTAACGAGAACAGACACAAGGATGCTGAATGAAACGTAAAGTCACCTATAACAAGTTGGTCCGTGACAAAATTCCTGAAATCATTGAGAACGATGGTAAAAAATGGGCACCATTCATTTTTCAGTTTACAGTTGATCTTTAACGCAAAGTCGCAAAGACGCAATGAGCGCAAAGAAATAGTTTAAAACCCTTTGCGTTCCTTGCGTCCTAGCGCCTTTGCGTTAAAATAAAGAAAGAAGTGACTGTTCTAAAACTGTTAACTACTTTTCCGTATTTTTGAAAGGTGCCAAAAAATGCAATGTTTCTTTGCTGAATTCTGAAGATCAACTCTATCATCTGCGGCTTAAACTGATCGAAGAATCTCATGAGTTATTTCAATCTCGCAATCAATCAGAGTTCCTAAAGGAAGCGGCGGATGTCCTTGAAGTACTTCAGGCAATGGCTCAACACTATTCAGTTAATTGGTCGGCAGTAGAAGCAGAACAAAGGTTTCGCAATCAAACACGGGGAGGTTTTTCAAAAGGAATATTTCTGCATACGGTGGTTGATAAAGATACGCTCCATGATCATCCTTCAGATAAGACGATTCTTACTCCCAGGGTCATCACCAGAACCAGTTCCCCCTCTTTGCTGGAAATTCTTACCCAAGAACTTGGAAACAGTGAATCTTGTCGTTTTGCATCTGCCTTTTGTACCCGATCTATGGTGAATCTGTTAGTAAGGCCAATTGAGCGGTTTCTGGAGGAAGGAGGCCAACTATCCTTACTGACTTCAGTCATGAATAACTTCAATAATCCCGATGACCTTCTCCATCTGCAGCATGAACTACCAGGATGTCAGATTCGTGTCTTTTATCCAGAATTCAATGTCAGAGGTAACAAGTTTTTCAACAAACCACCCTCATTTCACCTCAAATGCTTTCTTTTCAGAAAGCGAGATGGTCATCATGCCCTGATAGTAGGATCCTCCAATCTGACGTTGGGCGGGCTTCTCAAAAATGAAGAATGGAATTTTTATTCAAACTCGGAGGTCAATCTGTCTTTTTCGCAAGGAAAGACGGATACGGTTTATGAATCCGCAGAACAACAATTTGATACCTATTGGAATCAGGATTCTGTTGAGTTGACTCCTGATTTCATCGAATTATACAGGCACCAATGGCAGCAAGCAAATACTCAAAAACCATTTTTTATGGAGCCGTTAGAACCGCCACCCCAAGCACCTCTAGCCCCGCGACCCAGTCAACAGAAAGCTCTGGACGCACTGGAAGAAAATCGTCGAACAGGTTTGAAAAAATCTGCGGTGATTGCTGCAACAGGTTTGGGAAAGACTCATTTGGCTGCCTTTGATTTCAAACGCAGCGGGATGAAAAAAATGTTGTTTATAGTCCATAGGGAAACAGTTCTGCGTCAAGCGATGGAGGTTTTTCGGCAGGTATTGGAGAATCCTGAATTCGGTAAAATTTTGGCTGGGCAATTGGCTGAAGGGGAAAGAGAATCCTGTTATTCCCCTGAAACCAGTGTCTTTGCCATGATCCAGACGCTCTCCAGACCAGAAGTACTTCAACGGTTCAAGAACGACCATTTTGACTACATTGTTATCGATGAGTTTCATCATGCTGCAGCAGATACCTATCAGAAAGTCCTGTATCATTTTTCCCCTCGGTTCTTCCTGGGCATTACAGCCACTCCTGAACGTATGGATGGCAGAGATGTCCTGAAGTTTTGTGACTACAACATAGCCTATGAAGCACGCCTTTTTGAAGCTATTGATCAAGGTTGGCTCACTCTGTTCCAGTACTTTGCCATTCATGATGAAACAGATTATTCTCAAATTCGTTGGACTGGAATGGGCTATGATGAGAATGAACTGGAAAAGAATCTGAATCAGGATACTCGAGTCAACTTGATTGCCAGGAATTTGAAACGATTTTTGCCATCCACTGGTAAAATCAAGGCCCTCGCCTTTTGTGCAACCAGAGGACATGCCCGGTATATGACACATCAATTTAATCGTCTTGGCATTCATGCAGAATGTCTTCTGGGAGAAGATTCTGAGGAGTCCCGAAGCTTGGTAATCCAACGAATCCAGGATGAATCCAATCCTCTAAAAGTCATTTGCTCGGTCGATATCTTGGGGGAAGGAGTGGATATTCCTGCAATCTCTCATGTGTTGATGCTGCGTCCTACCTTATCCTTTACTGTTTTTTTGCAGCAGCTTGGCCGGGGATTGAGAAAACAGGCTTCCAAAGAGTTTCTGGTGGTGCTGGATTTTGTAGGGAATTATCGAAACTCCTATATTGCGCCATTGGTTCTGCGTGGATATTCATCTTATGAGGAATTCAGGGGAAAAGAGTCTCAGGATCTTTCCTATAAACTCCCTGAGGGGTGTTTTGTCGATGTGGATACCCAAGTTTCACGCATTTGGGATCAGGAAATTCGACGCATTCTAACCCCCCGTAATCGTAAAGAAATGCTATTGGAATCTTACTCCAAGATGCGTGATTTTTTGGGATATTCTCCCACTTTGCTGGACTTTTTATCGAATCCTGAAGCCTGTGAACCACAAGCCTTTCTGAAATTTTTTGGGAATTGGCTGAAAGTCAAGGAAGCTTGTAGGGATCTGGCTCCAGAGGAATCAAAGTGGATGAACACCCCCGCAGAAAAATTCCTTGAACATCTGGAGAAGGAGCTCAACCCGAACCGATCCTACAAAATGGTAGTGCTGCTTGCCTTGCTTGAGGATCAATCGGGGATAACGGAATGGTCAGTCGATTGGATCGCACCTCGATTTCTGGCTTATTATCTGGAAAACCCCAAACATTTGTCAGATTGTACGCCACTGGCTAAAGCTAAAAACCCTGCTAATGTTCTAATTTCTGAAATAAACACTCTACTAAAGAACAAGCCTCTCCATTTTCTAAGCAATTCGGAAGATGACTTCTTTATATTTGACAAACGCAGTGGTTACTTTGCATTGAAGCCTGAAATTCATGGTTACTGGCATGAGAAGAATTTCAGAGTTCGGGTGCATGAGCGGGTCTCCTACGCCTTGGCACTTTATTTCAACAGGAAAATCCCTCCAATCGTGTTGGATGAACCTTCTAGTGAGAGTAAGGTTGTACAGATGACTGCCTCCAAAAAGACTTCTTCCAAAACAACAGTCCCCTTCTTTTCAACAATGAAGATGGCTGCCGGGAAATTCAGGGAATCAATGCAGGAGTTTGATCACGAGTTGATTTCAGTGTCAGATCCAAGTGAAAAACTCTCTCCAGAACGCCATTTTGTTGTTCGTATAGAGGGCGATTCCATGGACGGAGGAAAAAATCCTGTGCATAATGGGGATCTTGTTTTACTTGAACGACTGGATGCTACTCGTGCAGGAAGTCTGACTGCAGAACGAGCGATTGCCGTTGAATACCGAGACTTTACTGGAGAAACAGCCTATGCTCTCAAACAGATCAAAAAAAGATCAACAGGCGAGTATTATCTTCACTCCTGGAACTCTCAGTATCCAGACTCTCCTGTGGATCCAGAAACTCTATTTCCTATAGCGAGATTTATCCAAATTATAAAAGAAGAACTCTAAGGAAACTATGTCTCATTGCGTATTTTGTAACATCCAGTCTGAAGAAAAAATACTGGAAAATCAGTTAGCCTATGCCCGATATGATAAATACCCTGTTAATCAAGGCCATATGCTAATCATTCCTTTCAGGCATATCAAAACTTATTTTGACGCAGAGGATTCAGAAAAAGCAGCACTATGGCAGTTGGTAGAAGAAGCAAAAAGAATGATGGACAGTCAATTTCACCCAGATGGCTACAACATTGGAATCAATGTGGGTGAAACAGCAGGACAAACCGTTATGCACCTTCATATCCACATGATTCCCCGTTATGCAGGAGATATGGCTAATCCTAGAGGTGGTGTCAGGGGTGTTATTCCATCAAAGCAGGACTATAAATAATTAGGGACTTCTCGTTCAAGTTTCATTAACATAAGAGCAAAATCATATAGTTTTAGAGCTTTTTCTTCATTAAGATGTCCTATCGTTTCTAAAATACGTTCTTGAACATGCATCGTTTCTCCTCTGATTATTGGCTGGTAGCTTGACATAAAAATCAGGTTATTGACTTGATATAGTGCTCAAGGAAAGTTTTGTCCTGGGAACGAGGGCGTCCCGCCCTCCGATGAGGGCAAGATGCCCTCGTTCCCGGGACAAAACTTTTCTGGACAGCTATACTTAATACAATACCTTCGCCAAATTTGTAGCAGTGTAAAACAAAAAAATCAGAAATGACCTGAAACATGAGGAACAATCTAATAGTCTGTTTGTGTACAAACAAAACAAACTTTTTAGGAGGAGTTCCCCATGT
>JBBCAX010000378.1:0-1372 GCA_051382335.1 Deltaproteobacteria bacterium TL4 | reverse complement strand
CTTGAGTTACACTACTTATTCTTTGTTGATCATCGTAGGTGAAAAGTAATTTCTTCATGCCAGGTACTTCTTGGCTGATTACTTTGCCCAGTTCGTTATAAGTTATCACTGTTTTTCGTCCTTCAGCACTAATCGTAGTTTGTGTCCTGTTTTCAGCGTGATATGTTTGGGTAAATGTTTCCCCATTTATCGTGAGCGTGTCTGTTTGTGACACCATGCTCATTTTGTCACCAGGAACACGGTAACGGATCTCTCGTTTTACAAAAGTCTCTGATTTAAGTCCGCTGGGAGTGGTTACTATCTTGTTTTGAAGAATGGGAGTCGCTCCATCCCATCGGGGATCAGAGGTGATCTTTGAAACAGCTTTCATTCCGTTTGATTCCGTTTGTGAAATACTGCCATCTGAACTCAACTGGGTCGTATTTACGCTACCTGTAGAAGTTTTGTTAATCTGATAATAATTTCCACTATAAGGGCTTACTGATTCAGATGTCGTGATTCTCCCCAGGGGGGAAGTCATAGTCATTTGACGGCTTTTATTTTCTTCAACGGAATATTTATTATCCCAGATTCCTCCCAAAGCGTCTTTCAGCGTTTTGAGTCGCCCCTTATGATCAAAGGTATACTGAGTGCTTTGGTTTTTGGAATCGGTAAAGCTCTCCATGAGACCGTTATCAGCAGAATGAAATTGGAGAACCTTACCTGAAGGAGAGGTGATATTGCTTAAATAGCCTTGAGCGTCTAACTCCAAATTCGTGATTTTTCCATTTGAGGCGACAAGGGCAGTAAGTCTGGAGCCATTTCTTTGAATTTGTGTTGTTTTAAGAGTTGAGGAGAACAGTTTACTCTGTCGTTCCTCAATCTGTGTCAGATAACCTGAGGAGTCATAGGTAAACTGATAGAGCATTGTTCCCTTAGTGGTATTTAATGTTTTTAAATGAAGACCCCGCGCATTGAAAATATAAAGCTGACTGCCATCCAAAGAAATAATGTTAAATGTTGAAACATACTCACCAAATAGCGGAATAGTTTTAGTGACTTTCCTTTGACTGCCATTTCCCAAATATAGAGTTTGGGCTTGTTTATCATAGAAATGATGAATCTTAAAACTCCAGCCGCCAAGTCCCAAGTCTTTTGAGGTAGGATTTGAAATGTGCTGAGTAAACACTTCCCACTGAGTTTGTCCTGTTGTTGAGTTGACAAACCCGATGCCAATACGCGCCGCTGTATTTCCCTCCACAAAGTTTCCTGAACCATCTTTTCCGTCCCATAGGTATTGATATTGTAATCGCGGAGCCGCCTTGAATTGCTTCCCCATGGTTCTTCCAGCGATTTCGAGACTAAGTTGGATGCTGTCAATGCCTTCAGGGAC
>JBBCAX010000377.1:0-1031 GCA_051382335.1 Deltaproteobacteria bacterium TL4 | reverse complement strand
ACCTCTGAGACCCAGAGTCAGAGAAAATTATGCTGTGGCATGGGCAAGCTAGATTCTAAGGGGGTGGCCGAACTTACGACCAAGCCCCATATGTTTATTATATGCAACTGAATTCATTTAGGTTAAACCCCGAACACCTATGGGATTACGCTCTATTGTTAGTCATTGAGCAGGCGGGAGGTTATTTTTTGTCACGTATCAAAACCAATGCTGTTCTTCCCATTGTAGCGATTGTTGATGGATTGCCCCAAAAATATCAGGGAACATCGATAAACTCTCTCAAACTCAAGAAAAAAAACAATAAAAAACATAAGGATATCGTTGAGGTGATGACTGAAAAAAAAGTTGGTGACCAATGGTTACAATGTCGGGTTATTGGGTTTTGGCATCCCGTCGAAGATCAGTATCATTGGTATATCACCAATTTGAGCGCTCTCGCAAAAATTATGTATCCACTTTACCGTTTACGCTGGCAAATTGAGTTAATTTTCAAGGGTGTCAAGCAATCGCTCAACGCTAACCGACTCACTTCTAACAATTCCAATATCATCGAAAATTTAGTGTTCGCTTCTCTAGCGGCTCAACTCATTTCAATGGTGATCTTGAGAGTAGGTTCTACACAGTTAAACGGGGAACAACAATTAGCCCGCTCCTTTCAACGAATCTCAAAAATTGCGGTTGTTCTCGCAAATGATTTTGTGAATTTTTTTCCGCGATTGACCAAACACCCTTTCAACGACCTTGTCGAGAAAATAATTCTCTTCGCAAAAGAGCTTTTCGATCCAAATTATCATCATCGGGAAACATCCTTGATGCGATTGGATAGAGAACTGAGGAGCGGGATATAAAGAAGGTGGCTGTTTATGTGATTGAAATCATAGTATTTAAAACACGAACACTTATGAGCACAGAGGACAACTTCTGTTTTTGCATGAATGAAAAACAAGATGTTCAAAGGAGCACTCACTACAAATTTTCAGGTGTCCACCCATTGCCTCTGTTCGACAAGCTCTGATTGCGTTCATGGCATC
>JBBCAX010000376.1:0-1413 GCA_051382335.1 Deltaproteobacteria bacterium TL4 | reverse complement strand
TATTAATACATATCGCCATAACCGCCGCCAGGCATTCCGCCAGGCATTCCACCAGGCATTCCTGCTGATTTTTCCTTCTCAGGCATATCAGTTATCAAGGCCTCAGTAGTCAAGAGCAATGCCGCGATACTTGCCGCGTTTTGAATTGCTACACGAGTTACCTTTGTAGGATCGATTATTCCTGCCTCTAACATATCAGTATACGTGCCGTTTTCCACGTCAAAACCAATATTTTTCTTCTCATCTTTGATTTTTTGAACAATGACTGAACCTTCCAATCCGGCATTCTGAACTAACTGCCGTAACGGTTCTTCCAGGGTCCTTCTTATTATCTGAACTCCTATATTCTCATCACCTTCCAATTTCATTTTTTCTAACGCAGGAAGACAGCGAATTAATGCTACACCGCCGCCGGGAACTATACCTTCCTCAACAGCCGCGCGTGTCGCGTGAAGCGCGTCTTCAACTCTTGATTTCTTTTCCTTCATCTCGGTCTCGGTAGCCGCACCGACATGGATAACCGCAACACCGCCCGCAAGCTTCGCAAGCCTTTCCTGCAATTTTTCACGGTCATAGTCAGAAGTTGTTTCTTCGATCTGTCTTCTGATCTGAGAAATTCTTCCCTTGATATCCGCACCTGCGCCTGCGCCTTCTATAAGAGTAGTATTTTCTTTTTCTACTACGATCCTCTTTGCTTGTCCAAGATCTTCCAGCTTAAGGCTTTCCAATTTAATTCCCATATCTTCAGAGATACTTTCCCCGCCGGTAAGAACAGCAATATCATCCAGCATTGCCTTGCGCCTGTCGCCATAACCGGGAGCCTTTACCGCGCAGCATTTTAAAACTCCGCGTAAATGGTTAACTACCAGTGTAGCTAACGCCTCACCCTCAACCTCTTCAGCAATGATCATCAAAGGCCTTCCAGCTCTCGCTACAGCCTCTAATAAAGGCACCATATCTTTCATTACGGATATTTTCTTCTCATAGATAAGAATAAAAGCGTTCTCAAGAACCGCTTCCATTCTCTTAGCGATCCGTATGAAAATATGGGCGCGAGGATGGTAAGAGAAGTAGCTTCAAAAACCAGCGACATAGCGGGTGACGGAACTACTACTGCTACAGTTTTAGCTGAATCCATTTACCGGGAAGGTTTAAAGAACGTTACTGCCGGAGCCAATCCAATGGCTTTGAAACGCGGAATTGAGAAAACGGTTGAAGCGGTAGTAAAGGAATTGAAAAATTTAAGCAAACCGGTTAAAGAAAATAAAGAAATAGCCCAGATCGCTACTATATCCGCCAATGGCGACAAAACTATCGGCAGTACGATCGCCGACGCTATGGAAAAAGTCGGAAAAGACGGAACTATTACGGTAGAAGAGGCAAAAGGTATTGATACTACTCTTGACGTAGTAG
>JBBCAX010000375.1:0-29815 GCA_051382335.1 Deltaproteobacteria bacterium TL4 | reverse complement strand
ACTTGATTGGACAGGTTAGAGCCTTTCAATTAATGCTTAAGCAAACTCAGAACTCAAAAGAAGAGTTGATGGCGAAAACAATGGAAGAATTAGAGTTGATGCTTAAGCAACTGAAACAGCAACTATTGTAGTCGTTGAGCTTTTCTGTCTTTTATTACGAGAACACTCCAGAAAGTTGAATTAGCCTCTTCTCCTTCAATGTTCCTATTTAAGGAATATTTGCCTTGTTTGGTATGGGGTGTTTAGGTGTTTAGGTACGTTGCCGATGTACCCCTTAAATCGAAACGATACGAGACCTGCCCATGAAAAAATTCACTCAAGACACAATTCATAATCCGCACGATAAGCTTTTCAAAACGGTCTTTTCTGATACCAAAGAAGCCGCGAGTTTTTTTCAGAGTTATCTGCCCTCGGAGTTGGCGGAAACACTCGATTGGAGTTCCATGCGATTGATTGAAAAGGAATTCATTGATGAGGAATACCAAGCCAGCGAATCCGATTTGCTGTTTCAAGTGGAAACCCAAAACACCCAACGT
This sequence comes from Deltaproteobacteria bacterium TL4, assembly GCA_051382335.1. Taxonomy (GTDB): domain Bacteria; phylum SAR324; class SAR324; order SAR324; family NAC60-12; genus JBBCAX01. Next base: position 29,279 of record JBBCAX010000375.1, on the reverse strand, counting down.
GAAGTCCTCGTTTATTTGTTGTTTGAGCATCAGTTTCCTATTTCAACCGGTTCAAACTGGGTCGGAGTCTGGATCAGGTTTATGCTTATGACAATGATACATTTTTAAAATTGAGGAAATGATAAAACACTAAAATATCATATCCACCTGCTCAATGTGAGATATAAGTCTGTAAAAAAGGAGACAGATGTGTGCCAAGAACGGACTTTGGAAATAGTCGGCCTTCAGTTAATTAGTGCGTTGTAGGATGCGCTTAAGTACCCCACGGTAAATCTTTTAACAAGAGCATTCAAAGTGAATCGCGTATTGGGCGCCATAATGAGCTCAGATAGACTCCAAATTTTCCCGAAGAGATTCAAGAGGTTGACTCTTAAAATAGCCTTGTGGAGGGTTTATCTTGAGAGGAAAGAAGTTTTGGAATTGTAACTTTGAGAAGAGGGTTATAAAAAGTTGCGAGTTTTCAGCACCCTTGAACCTCTGATTCATGCAACAGTCTGTTTCAAAGATGGATCAAAATTGGATACACTCGGATACTTTAAGGAGATTAATATGCCAGCACGGGAGAAAGCGACCATTGTGCATGTTGCGCAACAACATGCGATGGATCACCCTGATAAAAATCATATCATTTTTTTAGACGATGGCGACGACCAGGAAACATGCCTCACCTTCAAACAACTGGACCTTGCGTCAAAGCAAGTGGGGGGTGCTTTGCAGCATCACGGGGTGTCCAAGGGAGATCGTGCCTTTGTGATCCTTCCCAGTAGTCTTGAGTTTATAAAAATATTCTATGGCTGCCTTTATGCGGGGGTGATGCCTGTTCCTCTTGCCGAACCTGGAGGACCGAAGCAAATGCTGGCTTATATGGAAAATTTTGTACCTACGCTGAAAGCCAGTCAACCCAAGCTGTTAGTCGCAACCGTTCCTATGGTCGCTTTCCTTCGTTCTCAGCTTCCGCCTCAGTTACAACCAATATTTGCCAAACTTACCATTTTATCAGATCAGGAATTATTGGCGGAAACCGACAGGCGTTTTGAGCAACCTGAAATAAAAGCAAACGATACTGCGTATTTGCAATTTTCATCGGGAAGTACAGGAACCCCCAAAGGGATTATGGTGGGCCACCGCAATATCTTGGCAAACATGGAACAGGCCCGTATTTTTGGCGACTGGGAAGCAGGTCGGGGAACCGCGTTATGGCTTCCGCTTTTTCATGATTTCGGATTGGCCGCAGGCATGTTAGGCGCCATGTATAATGGCGGGTTTGTGAGTCTCATGACGCCCGCGCATTTTATTCGCAAGCCGTTCCGCTGGGTTAAGATGATGTCTAAATACCAGTGCGCTTACAGTTACGCGCCGCCCTTTGGCTATGATCTTTGTGTCAGAAAAGTTTCTGCTGAAGATAAAAAAGGCTTGGACCTTTCCAGCATGGTTTCCTCCGTGATTGGAGCGGAGCCGGTTCATTATTCTGCAACGAAAGCCTTTAATGATTTCTATGCGGATTGTGGCTTGAAACCCACCGTGGTCCGTCCAGGTTTTGGAATGGCCGAAACGGTAATTATGTTTTCAGAATCAGAAGGGCTGTCGGCCTTAACCGTTGATCGAAATGCTCTTGAAAATGAGAAAAAACTGAAGTTGGTTGATGAAACTGAGGAAGATCGAAAGGTTTTAATTAACTTGGGAACGCACATGCACGGTCATGAAATTGTGATCAAAGGGCCGAATGATGAAGCGTTGCCTGAAGGTGAAGTGGGTGAAATTACGATTGGGGGGCCCAGTGTTTGTCAAGGTTACTATAACAATCCTGAGGCGACAGAAAAAACCTTCCGTCAAAAAATTAAAGGGAAAGAAGGGGTTTATTTAAATACAGGGGACTTGGGCTTGCTTTGGAAAGGAAACCTTTATTTTGCGGGGAGAATCAAGGATATCATTATCATCCGCGGGCGTAATTATTACCCTCAAGACCTTGAATTTGTCCTTTTTAATCTTGAAGAAATCCGACCTGGCTGTGCCATTGCGTATGCTGTGACTTCTGACGAAAATGCAGAACATTTAGCCCTGGCGATAGAGGTTCAGAAGGATTTGTTAAAAGATATGAACGTGTTTGAAAAATATATTCTGCCTGCCTTGGATAAAAAAGTGGTGGAGCATATGGGTCTCAATTTCCAGATTCATCCAGCCGAACGCCTCTATCTCAAGCCTGGAACCATTACGAAAACCTCCAGTGGTAAAGTGAAGCATCAAGCCAATAAAATCCGATTCATCAAAGAACAGGTCTTCGAGGGATTATTACAACGGATTGTAGATGAGGAAAGTGAAAGTCCTCAAGCAACCGAACAAGGCATCAAAGAAACCATTGTGCGTTTGTTTAAAGAAATTGTGAAACAAAACCCGGTTTTGGATGTTCCCATTGCTGATTTAGGCGGTGATTCCATGGCAGAAGTCGAGTTTCTAGACGCTGTCGAACGAAAATATCCGGTCCTGGATTTGGAGGCCGCTGAAGAGTTTGTCACACTCAACGATTTGATTCATTGGCTGGAAGCTCGAGTTAAATAACAGAAAAGTGGGCAAAATTTTGCATTTCTTTTTAACTTTGATGTTTTATGTTGATGATCCTTTAAGTGGATTGGAACGTATGAATTGGTGATAGAAGGGAAGGAATGAAAACAACCGTCTTTGGAGGTTCAGGATTTTTAGGATCACATGTTTGTGACAAACTCAGTGAAAGCGGGTATGACGTTACTATTTTTGATCTTCGTCCATCTCCATGGTTACGCGCAGATCAAAAGATGATTCTTGGCAATATTATTGAGGAAGCCGATGTTGCCAAAGCGGTTGAAGGTGCTGATTTTGTCTTCAATTTCGCGGGCATCGCGGACATTGGCGAGGCTAATGAACGAGCTGTTGATACGGTCCGATATAATGTTCTGGGAAACGCGATTATTTTAGACGCCTGTGTTAAGTATCAGACGAAACGGTATGTGTTTGCCAGTTCGATTTACGTATACAGCAAGGCTGGTGGCTTTTATCGCTGTAGCAAGCAGGCCTGTGAATCCTATATTGAAAATTATTCGGATACCTGCGGTCTAGAGTACACCGTTTTGCGTTATGGTTCCTTGTATGGACCACGAGCCGGAGAAACGAACGGGATTTATCGTTTTATCAAAGAAGCACAGCAGACAGGAAAAATCTCATACTATGGAAGTCCAAACGCCTTGAGGGAATACATCCATATTGAGGATGCCGCTCTGTGTAGTGTTGAAATTTTGTCCCCCGCCTATATCAATCAGCATATTGTCTTAACAGGACATCAGCCCATGCGAGTTGGCGATCTCTTCAGAATGATCGCCGAAATTATAGGAAAACCTCTGGAGTTTGAATTTAACAGGAATCCTCAGAGTTTTCATTATGAAGTCACCCCTTACTCCTTTAGCCCTAAAATTGGTAAAAAGCTGGCACCTGTGCTTCATACCGATTTAGGACAAGGGATTTTAAGGATGGTTGAAAATATTCACAAGGAACTGCACCCGGAGTTGCACCATCTTCAGGGATATTTAGTTGTGGATAACAGTTAATTATGGTCGAGTCGATGAACTTGTTTAATGGAATTTACAATAATAAAAAAGTCCTCGTTACAGGCAATACGGGGTTTAAAGGCTCGTGGCTGACCGTTTGGTTGCTAGAGCTCGGGGCAAAGGTTTATGGGGTTTCGAATGAAGTGCCGACCATCCCTTCCCACTTTAAAACGGCACAGCTTCAAGCAATGATTCAGTACTTCGAAGTTGATATTCGTAACGCTAGCGAGGTGTTGCGAGTTATTCAAAAGGTTCGTCCTGATTTCGTGTTTCATCTTGCGGCGCAGCCTCTGGTTCGACGTTCCTATAAAGAACCCTTAACCACCTTCAATACCAATGTTTTGGGAACAGCGCATCTTTTGGAAGCGTTGCGTGTGGTTGGAAGTCCTTGCACTGCGATCATGATTACGAGTGATAAATGTTATGATAATGTGGAGTGGCTGTGGGGATACCGCGAGACCGATGCCTTAGGGGGAAAGGATCCTTACAGTGCGTCGAAAGGAGCGGCTGAATTAGTTTTGAAATCTTATGCGCATTCCTATTTCGCGGACAAAGGAAGTCCTGTCAAGATGGCGATAGGCCGGGCAGGCAATGTCATTGGTGGAGGCGATTGGGCCGTTGATCGGATTATTCCTGATTGTGTACGGGCCTGGTCTAAAGGCGGAACTGTTGAAATTCGTAATCCTCACTCTACACGACCTTGGCAACATGTATTGGAACCGTTAAGTGGCTATTTAAGCTTAGGGGAAGCCTTACGCAAAAACCCTGGTTTGAATGGAGAACCTTATAATTTTGGTCCCCCGGCAAACCAGAATCAATCGGTTAAAGCCTTAATAGAACAGATGGAAAAGCATTGGCGAAATGTTCGGTGGAAGGATGTTTCCGAAACAGGAACAAAGGTTCATGAAGCCGGGTTGCTCAAGTTATGTTGCGACAAAGCGCTGCAGCAGCTCAACTGGGTCCCTGTGCTGAATTTTGAAGAAACAGTTCGTTTGACGATTGACTGGTATCGTAAGTTTTACAAGCATTCTGGTAAAAATATGTTTCGTACTTCCAAGAAGCAACTTGGAGAGTATCTCGAAATTGCTGAACAAAAAGGAATCGCATGGACCCAAAGTTAATACCTCCTGGCGTCTGTCTAACCCCCCTGAAAATCATGCCTTTGGAAAGTGGTGATGTATGGCATGGAATGAAAAACACCGATAGCGGGTATGCAGGGTTTGGCGAGGCCTATTTTTCTAATGTCAGGCAGGGATATGTCAAGGCGTGGAAGCGTCATCGAAACATGACGTTAAACTTGGTGGTGCCTGTCGGTGCGATAAAGTTTGTGATTTATGATGACCGTCTTGATTCTCTGCCGCAAAAACATTTTTACGAGGTAACCCTTTCACTCAAAAATTATCAAAGATTAACGGTGCCTCCTAGGGTGTGGATGGGGTTTCAAGGCGTTGGCGCGGGGGACACCAATTTACTTTTAAATATCGCCAATATCCTCCATGATCCTGACGAGGTGGACCGCTGTGATGAACAGGCTATTAAATATTCCTGGTAATGAATGGCTTAAGTCCACGAAACACATAAAAGGTACTATACTTGCGTTGGATTAAATCTTTAATTTTGTGGTAGGTCGGGATTACAGGCCCGACCCCTGAGAATGCTAAAATAGGGTGGGGCATGTAATCCCCGCCTACCACAAACAGAAAGTAGGCACTAATCCGGAAAATAAAATTCTAACCCGTCAAAAGTATAAAAAGTTTTAACCCTTCAAGGGAGGAGACGTTTTGCGCATATTAGTCGCAGGTGCATCAGGATATTTAGGTGGTCGTGTTGCCAGTCATTTAGCACAAAAAGGGCATGAGGTTATGGCCTTGGATCGACAACTTCCGACAAACAGCGAGGCCTGGCAAAAACAAATGAACCAATTGATTATTGGAGATGTTCTGGCTGCGCAAACCTTACAGCTTATTTTTGACACGCCCTTAGACGCTGTGATTTATACCATCTCCTTGAATCATAAACAATCCGAGGTTGATGTTGAGCGGACTCTTGCGACGAATGTATCCGCGATGTGGAAGATTGCTGAAGGCTTGGCGTCAAAAGGGCTAAAACGCTTTGTTTATTTTTCAACTCAACAAGTCTATGGAAAGTTAGCTTCAGAAAATATCAGGGAATCTCATCCAACCAAGCCTGTTAATAATTATGGTCTTACCCATTTAATGTGCGAAAACGTTGCTCAGTTATTGAGTACACGAACCCCGACAAAGTATGTCAACCTGCGTTTATCAAATGGTTTTGGCGCGCCTCTGTTTCCCCATTGTGATTGTTGGTGGCTCGTCATCAACGATTTTTGTAAAACGGCGATAGAACAAAAAAAAATTCAACTGTTGTCTGATGGAACGCCTCAGCGGGATTTTGTTCCTATCAAGGATCTGTGCCAGGCGTTAGAACTTGTAATACAGGCTCCGGATGCCGTTTTGGAGCACCCTACTTTTAATCTGGGCGGAGGAAAAACTTATACGATGCTGGAACTCGCGCATATTGTCGCACAATGCTACCAGGCAAAATTTCAGCAGCAAATTCCTGTGATTCTGCCTGGAAACATTGTTTCCGAAAATGCGGATTCGCATCAGAATATCAAACGTTTTCAGTATGACATTGAACGACTGAAAGCGATAGGTTACAAGCCTGAAAGTGATTTAAAAGAAGGTATTTTTGAAGTTTTCGATTTTATAAATAATGTCAATTTATGAGGGTACTATGAAGGTTGTGATTTTAGCAGGTGGCTTTGGAACACGGCTTGCGGAGTATACCGACATCAAGCCTAAGCCCATGGTGGAAATTGGAGGGCATCCGATGATTTGGCACATCATGAATATCTATGCTCATTATGGTTACCATGAATTTGTCGTCGCCTTGGGCTATAAAGGCGATGTGATCAAGGATTATTTCCTCAACTATCATGCGTTGGACTCCGACTTTACGATTGATCTCGCTAATGGCAAAGTCCGTTTTCATGGTGGGCAGTCCAAGAATTGGAAAGTGACCTTAGTGGATACAGGGGATGATTCTTTGACAGGAGGACGTGTTAAGCGTTTGGCACCTTACCTCAAAAATGAACCCTTTATGCTGACTTATGGCGATGGTGTTTGTGATGTGAACATACAGGATCTGGTTGAGTTTCATAAAACACAAGAAAGCCTCGTAACTGTGACCGCGATCCATCCTCCTGCCCGTTATGGTGAATTGGAAATTGAAAATAATCGTGTCAGCTTGTTCAGAGAAAAGCCAAAACTGTCCCATAGCTGGATTAACGGCGGATTCATGGTGGTTGAACCTCAACTTTTGGATTTGATCGAAAATGATCAAACCATTTTGGAAAAAGAACCCTTGGAGGCCTGTGCAAAACAAGGGAAATTATCGGCGTTTGCTCATGAAGGCTTTTGGCAATGCATGGACACTTTAAGGGATATGAAGCATTTGAATCATCTGTGGGAAACCGCTCCGCCGTGGAAAGTTTGGTAATTTTTTTAAAGTCCGCTAAAAACGCTAAAAAACGCTAAAAATATTTATAAAAAAGGGGACTCTTGGGTGATATCCTTTATCCTACAGAAAGTTATGCTATCATTGGGGCGTGTTTTGAGGTTTATAAAGATAAGGGTCCTGGGTTTTTAGAAGCAGTCTATCAAGAATGTCTGGAAATAGAATTTGATTTTCAAAACATTCCCTATCTTTCACAGAAAGAAATTCAATTGTTTTATCGAGGCAACGTATTAAAACAAACATATAAACCCGATTTTATCTGTTATAAAAATATTATTGTTGAAATCAAAGCACTAACAAACTTGTCACAAGATCATCAGGCACAGGTTCTAAACTATTTACATGCCACGAACACCCAATTAGGACTTCTCATTAACTTTGGCCATTATCCCCAATTGGAATACAAGCGGATGGCATTAACTAATAATAAAAAACGCTAAAAATATTTTTTCGTGTTTTTTAGCGTTTTTAGCGGACTCAAAAAGGACTTCATGTCTTCAGAATCTCCATTTTTTTCTGTTGTTATTCCCACTTATAATCGGGCCAAAATTCTGCCTCAAACGCTGAAATGTGTTTTAGCTCAGACCTTTGATGATTTTGAAGTGGTGCTTATTGATAATGGTTCGACCGATAATTCCAGGGAAGTGATTGCTCAGCAGGGAAGTGATAAAATCAGATATTTTTGGCAAGAGGGAAGTGGAAGTCCTGCAAATCCACGGAATGTCGGAATGACCAAAGCAAAAGGGAAATGGATTGCGTTGCTGGACTCTGACGACTGGTGGTTTCCGCATAAACTTGAGAAAGTCCATAGTGCGATTCAGCAAAATCCTCAAGGAGCGGTCTTTATTCATCATGAATTAATGAGTGATGAACAAACCGGAAAACAAGAAGTTCTGAAGCACTCCCGGGAATATGAGGATTTATATCAAAGCCTATTAATAGAAGGCAATTTTTTGTCCCCGTCCGCCATCGTATTCAAAAAATCATTGATCACTCAACAGACGTTGAAGTTTAATGAAGACCCTGGTTTTGCCACAGTGGAAGACTATGATTTGTGGCTTCAGTTTGCGGTACTCAAAGCTCAGGTTTGTGTCGTTGACGAGGTTTTAGGGAAATACATTGTCAATGGGGGTAATCTGATTTCTAATGGGAATCTTTATTTCGCCAGCTTAAAAAATCTTTATGAGCATCACGTGTTTCACGTTCAGAGTTTTGAAAAGAATAAGCAAAAGCTGTTTAAGCAGTTACTTTCCAAGGCAAAACGCATCCAGGGGATACAAAACCTGAAAGATAAAAATTTTGCCGCGGGCGTTCAGCATTTGATTCAGAGTCTTTTTCTCGACCCTGTTGAAGCACTCAAATATATCACGCAAAAGATCGTTACGAATTAGGGACATTCATGGAAACCTTAATCAACTCCATCCTGAAGCAAGTTAAACTACAAGCGGACCATATTTATTCCTCAAATTTCCTGAACACCGATCAACAAGAAGAAATGAAGCTACGGGAGCAGGTTGCGGATCAAGAATATGAGGATTATCTGAGCATGATCGCACAGCATCATTCTATTCCGGTTATGGATAAAGAGGTACGGTTATTTTTGGAACAGATTCCGCCTAACGGTATTATTGTGGACGTAGGTGGAGGCTGGGGCTGGCATTGGCGAAACTTGGCGAGTCAACGTCCGGATGTGAAGGTTTGCATTGTTGATTTTGTAAGGGCAAATTTAATCAATGCGGTCAAACTGCTTAAAGATCAGGTCAACCAACAGGTCTTTTTGATCCATGGTGACGCGCTCCAGCTTCCTTTTCCTCCGAATAGTTTTGCCGGCTATTGGTCTGCAATCACCTTGCAGCATATTCCGAATTTTGAAAAGGCGATTCAAGAAGCCCACCGTGTTCTGAAAACGGGAGGCCAGTTTGCCAATTATTCAAGGAACAACCAACTCTGGTTTAAGTGGATTTATAAGCTCTTTGGCAAAAAGTATCTTGAAAAAGGGATCACTGATAATTACTACTTGGCCAGAGCCTCTGAGGAACAAAGGCAAATGATAAGGAAAGTGTTTCAAAACACAGTGAATCAGAGATACACCGAAGTTTTGTTTCATCCTGATCTTCACATGCGGTCAGGAAAAAGCAATTCGTGGCTGGCAAAGCTGGACTCCTTCTTATCGAGTTATACTCCCTATTTTTCATCTATTGCCAGGCAGCGCTCTTTTCATACTCAAAAAAAATGACCTCACGTTTTTATTAAAACATACCATCAATAACAAGAACCATTAAGATGACCAGCAATAGCCGCAAGACCGAAATATTTCAAAAACGCTTTCCCCGACTTGCAACATTGCCTTATTACCACTATCTTTTTCGACAGAAAAAAATTCACCAGGAGCGGGTTTATTTATTTTCGCATGGAAGAACAGCGTTAAAGTATGGCTTGAAAGCCTTGGGGATGAAAGCGGGGGAGGCGTTATTACTCCCTGATTTGATTTGTGAAACCTTATTGTATCCGTTGAAGGACTTAGGCCTAGATCCTTGTTACTACCCTGTGAATTCTGATTTAAGTCCTTGTTGGAGCGAGTTGGAAAAGCGCATTTCCTCTTCAACCAGGGCATTAGTATTGGTGCATTATTTTGGTCAGCCTCAGGATATTGTAGCGGCCCAACATTTTTGTGACACGCATCACTTGGCGCTAATAGAAGATAACGCTCATGGTTTTGGCAGCCTCTATCAGGGAAAGCCACTGGGGTGTTTTGGGCAGATAGGGATTACTTCTCCTCGTAAAAGTTTTGCCCTTCTTAATGGTGCGTATTTATATCTCAATGGTTCCTGTTCTTTTGAAAGTCCTGAACTTCCCTTGCAGCCATTGAAACTGGCGTTATTGAGGCAAGTCAAAGCGTGGGGAAGGCAGTCAGTTCAGAAAATGCCCTGGCTCCGTAAGCCGTTGATGCCCATGCCGGAATATAGCTCACAAGACTCGTTTTATGAGCCGCCCTTGCCCGATTGGGCGATGGATGAGTGGAGTTATCAGTATTTGACGCGACACCCTCTGAAGCAAGTCAGGTCTATTCGTCGAGAGATCTATGCGCTTTGGCAAGAGTGGTGTGTTTCAAAAGGGTTGACTCCTGTTTTTGCAGAACTATCGCCTGAGGCCAACCCTTTGGTCTTTCCCGCGTACACACACTCTGTAGAAGAAAGTCAGCGCTGGTTTCAGTGGGGTTACGCTCAAGGGATCGACGTCTACTCGTGGCCTCGTTTACCCAGGGCTGTTGTGACGCAAGATAGCGACGCCATGCATTACTGGAGACATCTGCTTTGTTTTCCGATTCACCAGGGAATGAATCCTAAGTTATTACAAGAAAAATTAACACAACAACCGTTTTGAAAATGAATCCTATGATACGATGGAAATTACAATCCTCACCTATGGCAAGTCAAACCTGGAATCAACACCTTGTTACGTTTTCTGAAGCAAATATTTTTCAAAGCTATGAATGGGGAGAGTTTCGAAAAGCCTTTGGATGGGAACCCTATCGCTGGGAAGCTGTTGATGAGGAGGCGCACGTGGTTGCGTTATTTCAGGGCGTTTTTCGAAAACACGCGGGAGTCGGGTTTGTTTTTGGAGATGGCGGACCTGTTGGAAATAGTGAATGCTGGGGCGAACCGTTACAGCATCAAATTCTTCAGGATCTCCATTTGAAACGGTGCTTATGCCGCATTTATCCAAGACGACCCTCGACGATTGAAGAAGTGCTGCTGCTGCGTGCTCAAGGGTGGCAACGCTCCTTGTTTCCTTTTTCAAGTGGAATGTCCATGGTTCTTGACCTTTCTTGTGACAAAGAAAAAGTCATCGATTCCTTCACCACCAATTGGCGTCATAATTGGCGGCGAGCCAGTAAAAAAAACCTCAAGTTTGAACGTTGGGAACAGCCTGCCGTCAGTGAGGTGTTTCAAATCTACACTGCTATGGAATCCTATAAAGAGATCCCCCAACAGTTTTCAGAAGAGGAACTGAAACAACTTTTGGTGCTCTTGAAAAACTATCTTGTTCTATACCGAGGCGTGGATGAATCAGGAGCGGTGATAGGAGTGAGGGGGTGCGTCATCTTGGGAACCTATGCGCTCGATTTATTTGCGGCAACCACCGATAACGGACGAAAACTATATGCTTCTTATGGTTTGTTTTGGGAATTGCTTCGGGAGTGTATGGAAAGAGGGGTGACGTCTTATGATCTCAATGGGATTGATCCTGTGGGAGGTCAAGGGGTTTATAATTTCAAAAAAGGGTCCGGCGGAACACCCGTCGAATACTTAGGGGAGTGGGATTGGGCAACCTCGGAAGAACTTAGACTTTGGATGAGTGTTGCTCGTCAGATGAATACATCCTATCGGACGAAACTTCGGAAATTAAAAACAAAGTTTCATGCCAAACGTTTATTGTCGGAGTGAGCCCATGCACCAAAGGCGTTTAAAAGACAGCTTAGTTGATTATTATTATCGTGTGGGGCAGACCTCCGTGGGGCAACGAATGGTACGCCCCTTCCGAGGTAAGGTTGGCATTTTAATGTACCACCGGGTCCTGCCTGCGCAAGAGTTGCTGTCGCCCAATCCTAACAACGATATTGCCATTTCTGAGGAGTTATTTGAAAATCAAATTCAATATCTCGCAAAGCATTACCAAGTGATTCCTATGGGGCAGGTTGTCTCCCACCTTTCTGATTCTTCCAGTAATTTTTCCGTGGTGATCACCTTCGACGATGGATACCGTGATAATTTGACTCAGGCCTTGCCCATTTTAAAGAAATATCATGTGCCCGCTACGATCTATGTAGTCACCCGTTTTCCTGAAGGGGATCATACTATGTGGTGGTATGAGCTGTGGGAATTATGTGAAAGTCAAACGATTTTAGAATTTTCCTGGAAAACCCGGAAATTGACCTGGAATTTGCATTCCCTTGAAGAAAAACAACGTTGTTTCCAGGATTTAAGAACCCTGATTTTATCTCAAGCTCCAGAGCCTCAAGTAGAATTGCTGAAACAAATACGTGGTGGAGAGCCCGCAAAACGGTACGAGCAGGACTGTGTTAGCTGGGACGATATTCGACAATTATCCCAGGAACCGCTGATTACTATTGGTGCGCACACCCTGACTCATCCTAACTTAACACAACTGAAAAAAGAAGACGCAGGGCAGGAAATTATTGAGTCAAAGCAGTTATTGGAGTCACATCTGGGAAGCGTTAAACACTTTGCTTATCCTTTTGGCAGCCCCAATGAGGTGAGCGCGCAAGAAGTCGAATTGGCACAGCAGTGTGGTTTTGAAACTGCGGTAACCAGTCAGTGTTTTCCTATGAACAAGGCCAATCAGTGGCATCTGCCGCGATACGCGATTTCAGAACGTCATACTCCGGAAAAATTGAGCGTTGTGCTTTCAGGCTGGAATGCGCTATTGAAACGTCAGATGTAAAAAGAGTTTCAAAGGAAAGAATGAGTAAAATTTTGATGTTGGCCCATCTGGATCCGGACGGTGGCGTTGCCAAATGGATTGAAAAAGTGGTTCAAAAAATGACGCCAACTCATCACGTCCACTTGCTGTCAAGCGTCATCTCTCCGATGCTCGTACAGAGTGCCGTGATGGACCAGCCTGCTACGAAGTGGGAACAAGCGCCCTTGTTAGCGTTCAAACATTTTTTTGCGCTCAATGTTTTACTCAAAGAAATCAAGGCCTTTCAGCCAGATTATATTGTATGTCACGAAATCTTTACTGCCGTGGGAATTGTTGTTGCGCGCTTGTTCTCCAAACCAATTCCAATCACAATTGTGGTGCATGGAATCAGCAAAGCGTTTAATCGCCAGCTTGAGTTGAAAAGCAAACTGGTTTTCACTTTTCTGTCCTTGTTTCTAAACCCACAGAGAGATCGCTTGGTAGTGGTGTCGCCTGCGACCATGAAGTACATCAGAACAACGCCCTTAGCCCAGATGCCCCTGGTCATGATTCCTAACGGAATTGAAACCCAGTTCTTAAATAAAGCACCTATTGCGCAGGATTCCGCTTTTAAACATTTTGCGTTTATTGGACGGTTGAATTACGAAAAGGGGCCCGATCAATTCCTTCAAGTGGCACGGGAGTTGGCTTCCTATCCAGCAAAGTTTCATTTGATAGGAGAAGGTGAGATGCACGAGGGGTTGAGGCTTCAGGTTGAAGCCTTGCATTTACAAAATCACGTTGTTTTTCATGGTTGGGTTGATCAGGTTTCGAACCTGTTGGCAGGGATGGATGCCTTACTGATTACTTCAAGAACAGAAGGACTCCCCTTTAGTATTCTGGAAGCGTTTCAAGTTCAAGTTCCTGTGGTTGGATTGAATGTCGGCGGTGTCAGTTATCCTTTGCAAAACGGAAAAAGTGGAACGCTATGTGAAAGTTTGGAGGAAATGATTGCTTTTCTTAAACACAGTTTTTTTAACAACCCCACAAATTTTGAGGATCAAATTCAAGCGGCTCAGGATTTTATCAAAGAAGAGCTTTCTTTAGAGAAAATGCTGAACCGATATGATCAGTTGTGGCCTTAGTTCAGAAGAATCAATGAAGATTGCTATTTCCCTTTTTCAGTTTTATCCAGGCTATGTAGGCGGTGCTGGGGAGTATATTGAGCAGTTGGTCCATCGGTTACCACCACTCTTGAAGGACTCAGATCAGTTATTTCTCTTCGGAAACTCGCAAAATTTGGCTCCGTTTGAGTCGCTTAACGACGCCAGAATCATCTTTATTAACTTTCCCTTGTCTCCAAGACTTGTACGTTTACTTCGGTTTTTGGATTTGTTCATTCCGAATTGTTTCAGTGCTCCACTCGCCTGGATTTTGAATACTTTGAAATTTGATGTGGTTTTGTTTCCTCAGCAATCGATTTTTCCTCAGGGCCTTCGATGCAAGAAAAAGGTGACGGTTGTTGTCGATTTCCTCCATTATCATTATCCTGAAAATTTTAGTCGCCTGGACCGATGGATCCGGCTTCGTAAAGAAGCGTATATGGTTAATAAAAGTGATCAGATCCTTTGTATTTCCGAGTTTAGCCGACAAGATTTGATTCAAAAATTGGGCTTTGCGGCAAACCGGTCAACCGCAATTTGCCTGGGGACAAGTACCGATGAAGACATGGAGCAAAGCTCCGCAACAACCCAGGATGTTCCGTTTGTGCTTTATCCCGCGAATCCCTACCCGCATAAGAATCACACCGCTTTGATTGAAGCCTTTGAGCAATTCAAACAAAAACATTCTCAGCTAAACTGCCAACTCATCCTTACCGGAAGAATGGACCAGAGGTTGTCTCATCGAATCCGGTTATCCCCGGCCAAAGCCAATATCCAACACTTGGGCTATGTTTCTAAAGAGCAGCTTAACAAGCTATACCAACAAACAGAGGCTCTTTTTTTTCCTTCCTTGTTTGAAGGCTTTGGAATTCCCCTCGTGGAAGCCCTGAAATACCAGAAACCTATTTATTGTTCCGATCTTCCTGTATTTCACGAGTTGCTCGGGAATACGGTAAACTACTTTAATCCAAGATCCCTTCCCGAGATGGTGCGGTGTTTGGAGCAGATATTTATTGCTTCAAACCCCATAGCGTGTGACGTATCCGCGTATCAAGCTATCTTGGACAAACTGAATTGGAAACGATTTGTTGAAGAAACGTTAGAGTTATTGAAAAGGTAAAGTTAGATAACGCACTGTTATGATATTTGAATTTAATATTATTGTTGTTTTTATTGAAACCTCTGCGATTAATTAGTGACTCTTTGCCTTCTTGGCGGCGGAATAGTAATCATATAACAACTCTTGATCCTAGGCTATTGTGAAGCTATCTATCAATAAACTCATGCTTTTATTATTCCTTGTCGCCTTTATTTTCTCCGTTTTGTCTCATACTTTCGCGCTGGGATATATGGTGGATTATGAGAATGGATACATTCGCAGATATGAATTGGACTGGTTGTATTATGGTAAACATCTTTCAATTGTCTTGATCGCGTTGGTAAACTTGGCGCTCCTCCCCGCAAGGATAGGGAAAGTCTCCTTATGTGTTTTGCTGGGAAGCATGGTCGTTTTTATGCCGATATTGTCTTTTACAGAGATAGGGAGGATAATTTATGTGCAGTATATTCTATTTTTCAGCGCGTGTGTCTTTCTTTCACAAATTTATAAATGCTTTTCTGTGAGGATACTTACGTTATTAACGCTCATTCTTTTAATGCCTATTGTGTTAGATCATACTCATGCTTGGGGTACCTTCATTTATACAAGTTATTATGGCGGACGATTAGGGGGAAGCAATCCAGGTCGGTTATTACTTGGTTTTTTTCACCCTAAAGAAACAGGCATAGCCTACCTTGTTGTCATGCTTTTAATCAAATTCAAGTTAGTCCGTAAATCAAGGCGCGTCAACCTTATCTTCAATATTGCCTGTTTGGTGCTATTGACTTTCATTCAATCGAGAAATGCCGTCCTGTTTTTTATCAATTTTCTCCTATTTTCTTATTTATTTCGTAAGATTGGCTTTAAAATTGCGATGCGATTATATGCGGGTTTTTTGGGAGTTGGGCCTTTGATCGTATTAGGGGTATTTTTTCAGACACTTAATAAAATGTCTGGAAATCGTTTATTAAAAATGTTTGTATCCGATATTCAATATGTGGAACTTTATGGAGCATCAACTAACAAATTGCTTCAAAGTCAAATGGACATCATTTTTTCTACCTCTATTCCGAAATATCATGCCGATGGTTTTTATATTGAGTACTTGATTGAATACGGATTTATTCCGGGAATATTGCTCATCCTTGCCCTCTTGTATGTGATGATCTATCTGAAAGGAACTCAAGTGAACGGTATCTACGTCAACGCAATTTATATCTCTTTTTTAATCTTAAATATCTTTGATTCTGGAATGTTTTCAACAGGAAATTTCTTATCCGTTTTCGTATGGTCTTTTGTGATTCTGGGGTTGAAAGAGAGATATCGGCATAATTGTTATTTAGCTCGGTTGCCTCAAAACCAACCCTCTATTCCGTCAAGACTTTCACCCACAGAAGTTTCGTCTCCAACATGATTTGTGTTAGAAATAAATGATACTATTTTCAATGCTGCCTTTATTGGTTTGGGGCCTCTTTCTGTCTCTCTTTTATTTAAAATCTGGGGATTGGAGAACCTCTTTTCTGAGTGCGTCTGTTATGTGGGGTGTTGGCATAACAGTTAGCGTTGAATTACTAAGTCTGGTAAATTTCTTAACACTTCAGGGTTTAGTTCTTTTTTGGGTGAGCTCAGGGGTGATTGCCAGTTATCAATTTCGAAAGCATTATTTTCCTAATAAGAGGCCTCCGACTTTATCGGTTTTGGGATCTGGAGAAAGAAGTCAATCCTTAATACTGGGACTCATCATTGCTATTGTGGGAATCACAGGACTGGTTGCTTTTGTGGCGGCACCCAATACCTGGGATGCCATGACCTATCACATGCCGCGCGTTGCGCATTGGGTTCAGAATGCCAGTATCGTTAATTTCCCTACGCCTATTCAGCGGCAGCTTTTCAATCCTCCCTGGGCGGAGTATGCCATTGTCCATTTTCAAATTCTGGCTCAAGGGGATCGTTTTGCCAATTCAGTTCAATGGTTTAGTCTCGTGGGAAGTTTAATTGGAGTTTCTTTGATTGCACGACAGTTCGGTGCCAATCGTAGAGCTCAAATTTTTGTGATGATGACGGCGGCTAGTCTGCCTATGGGGATTTTGCAAGGTTCAAGTACCCAAAATGACTATGTGGTTGCGTTTTGGGTGATTGGTTTTGTTTATTATGGTTTCCTTGCAATGAGTCCGAAAGGGCACTGGTCTGATACGTTTAAAGCGGCGAGTAGTCTAGGTTTGGCGATCTTGACCAAAGGGACGGCTTATATCTACGTTGCGCCTTTTTTGCTATGGTTTTTGGTCCTGGGAATAAAACACTGGAAAAGTGCGTTATGGAAGCAAATAATGCTGGTAGGAATTATTGCGTTATGCTTGAATTTGGGGCATTATTCAAGAACCTATCAACTTTATGGTTCTCCGGTGGGTTCTCCGTATAGTTTTTCAAACGAACTTTATAGTGTTCCTGCGCTGCTATCCAATATTTCTAAAAATATAGGACTTCACCTGACCCTGCCTTTCATGGGTGTAAATCAAATTTTTGAGCAGGGTTTTTTCAAGTTTCATCATGGGTTAGGCGTCGATATCAATGATCCTCGACTTTCCTTTTATGGGCTAAAGTTTAAGATTCCGCGTTTATCAAATCATGAAGATTTAACGGGAAATCCGTTACATTTAATTTTAATCTTTATTGCCGTAGGTCTATGTTTTGTAAAAGGAAGTTTAAAAAACAATCGGGCTTTGATTCATTTTCTTATGATGATTACAGTTGGCTTTATATTATTCGCTTTGCTTTTGAAATGGCAACCTTGGCATAGCCGACTGCATTTACCGCTTTTTGTATTATCGTCTGTTGTGGTTGGAATGGCAATGGCAGAAATTGAGTTTCATCGATTCACTAACCTACTTGCCGTTGGCCTTCTGTTACTCTCCCTGCCTTGGTGTGTCTTTAATTTTTCACGCCCTCTATGGCTTACCATTGATAAACCCTATTACCAGAAAACAGGAAAAACAAAGTTGATTACCGATAACATTTGGACACTCAGTCGTGCGGAGCAGTACTTCAATAATCGACCAGAATTACGGCAAAAATACTTAAAAACGCTTCACTATGTCCGTGAACAGCAATGCAAGGAGATCGGTCTTGTTTGGGAGGGGGAAACTTATGAGTATCCGTTGTGGATCCTTCTACAAAGGCCTGAATCCCCACAAACCAGACTGCGGCATATCATGGTTGACAATCCTTCGGGTGCCTTGTATTTGAAACAAGAACTCTATACTCCGTGTCTTCTGCTTAGCTGTCGCGACAGTAAAGAAGACTTAAAGCTCAATGGGGCGGTTTATCTTCGTGATTGGCGAGAAGAGGACCTGACTGTCTATCGACAAAAATTGTGACCTGCGGTTAGGTATTGGCAATTAAGAAACTAACCGTACCAAGGTGAAAGGTGATGATGAAACTAAGCGTATTAATACCCGTTTACAATGAAGAAAGTACCCTGGAACAGATAATCTCTTTGGTCTTAAAACAAAAAGTTTCAGGAATTGATGCTTTGGAGATTGTGCTGGTTGACGATAAGTCGCAGGATCGTTCCAGAGAAATCATGTGCCAACTCGAAGAAAAGCACTCGGAAATCCATGTATTTTTACAGGAAGAAAACCGAGGCAAAGGGGCTGCGATCAGAAGAGCCATTCAAGAAGCCACTGGGGATATCGCCATCATCCAAGATGCGGATTTGGAATATGCGCCCAGTGATTATCCTGTTGTATTAAAGCCTATCATCGAAGACAGGGCTGATGTGGTTTATGGCTCCAGGTTTGTAGTCTCCGGAGAACGAAGAGTGCTCTATTTTAAACATGCCTTGGGAAATCGATTCCTTACCTTATTAAGTAACTGGTTTTCTGATTTGTATCTGACTGATATGGAAACGTGTTATAAGGCGTTTCGATTACCCATTATGAAAACCATTCCTTTGCGCTCCAATCGTTTTGGGATTGAACCTGAAATTACCGCAAAAATCGCAAAACGGAAGTTAAGAGTTTATGAAGTGCCTATTCATTATCATGGACGAACTTACGAGGAAGGAAAGAAAATCACCTGGAAAGATGGGATTTCTGCTTTATATACCATCATCAAATATTGGTTGATTGATGATATGTATGAAGAACATTATGGTCATAAAATACTGACAGAAATGCAGGAAGCACCTAAATTCGCGGCGTGGACTCTGGATCTGGTGCAACCTTATCTGGGAGAAACCGTATTGGAAGTAGGCTCAGGAATTGGGAATAATCTACGGGCACTGAAGGCACATTGTGACCGGATTATTGCAACAGAATATGACGAGAAGTACATTCCGATCCTTAAAAATTCTTTTAAGGGCCATTCTGAAATTCAAATACATCAATGGGACATCACTCAACCGGCTCCTGCGATAAAGCATAAACCTGATACGATTTTATGCTCCAATGTTTTAGAACACATTGAAGATGAGGAAAGTGCTTTAAAAAACATGCATCACGTCCTAAAAAAAGAGGGCCGTTTGATTTTAGTGGTACCACAAGGAACGCATCTGTACTCCACAGTGGATGAAGCCTTACAGCATGTTAGACGTTATGATCAGGATAGTTTAACCCAAGTGTTGGCAAAGAATGGATTTGCGGTAGAACAGATCTTTTCGTTCAACAAGATCGGAGTATGGGGATGGGTTTGGCAAGGAAAAATCTTAAAAGCCAAAAGCCTGGGCAAAGGAAATTTAAAACTATATAATGTCCTTGTTCCCGTTTTCAGGATGATTGATCGTTTTTTACCCTGGAAAGGACTCTCGTGGATTGCTGTCGCAAGGAAAAAGTGAGTAAAAATAAAGTCTTATTGTTGAACTATGCCTTTTATCCGGATGTTATTGCTGTTGCCCAACAGTTGACGGATCTTGGCGTGGATTTGGTCAAAGCCGGTTGTGAGGTAACGGCGGTCGTGTCAAGACGGGCCTATGATGATCGGAGCCAGGTTTATCCATTAAAGGAAGATTATCAGGGGGTCCATGTTCAACGAATACGGTCCACGTTTTTTGGAAAGAAATCATTTATTGCCCGAATCGTGGATACCCTTTCTTTTAATATTTATCTTTTTTTGAAATTAGTGTTCGGCCCTCGGTATGATGTCATCGTCTGCTTAACCTTACCCCCGCTGATTTCTATTATTGGAGAGTGGTTTTGTCGAATAAGAGGAGGAAAATTTGTTTATTGGGTTATGGATCTCAATCCTGACGAAGCAATCGCTCTTGGTGTCCTGAAAAAAGAGGCTTTGTTGACACGGTTTCTTGAAATTCTTTCACGCTCAACGTTCAGATCCAGTGATCTGATTATTGCCTTGGATGAATACATGGCCAAACGTATTCAAGAGAAAGGGATTGAGCCTGAAAAAATAAAAGTAATCCCTCCCTGGGCTCACAATGATCAGATTAAGCCTGTTCCTCATGCTGAAAATCCTTTTCGTCAACAGCATGGTCTTGAAAACAAATTTGTCGTTATGTATTCGGGCAATCATAGTGTCTGCCATCCGTTGAATACGTTGTTGGAAGCGGCTCTAAAACTGCAAAAAGATCCGGATTTTATTTTTATGTTTGTTGGTGGCGGTGTTGGGGTAAAAAAGGTTGCGGCCTTTAAAGCAACGCATCACTTATCTAATATTATCCAATTACCTTATCAACCTTTGGAGCAGTTAAGTTACTCCCTTTCCGCAGCGGATCTTCATGTTGTGGTCATGGGAAATGAATATGTAGGAATTGTTCATCCTTGTAAGATCTACGGTGTTTTGTGCACCGAACGTCCTGTTTTGTTTATAGGACCTGAAGAAAGCTCTATCGGAAATCTTGTCCATGATGAACAAATTGGATACCAAGTGGCGCATGGAGAGGTTCAAAAGTGTGTGGCTACTCTGCTCCAAGCTAAAGTCCTATCAACATCACAAAAGCAGAGTATCCGTGATAAATCACAACAACTACTCCGTCTGAAATATTCCCATCAGGTTTTGGCAGCACAACTGGTTAAATTAGTATGTCGTTGTGCAGAATAAAGGCATTTTTGATGGACACTGGAAGCTTACCATTAATCATGAAATTTCTTAGAAAAGAGATTTTTTATCTTAGAAAGAGAAAAAATGAAACGATATCCCAATTGGCCTCTATGGCCTCATAATAGAACGGCTCTTATTGCAGAAGTTGGAATCAACCATGGTGGTGATGAAGTGTTGGCTTGGAAAATGATTGAATCCGCCCACAACGCAGGAGCTGATTTTGTAAAACTACAGTCGTTTATAACGGCAGATTTTTTTCATCCGTCTCTGAGTAATTTTCAAAGCACCCAGGCTCTGGAGTTGTCATGGGATGCTCAAAAGCGTTTATTCTCCAAAGCCAGTAGTGCTGGAATTACTTTGATTTCTACGCCTTATGATCAAACGTCTGCGGATTTACTGGATGAGTTAGAGGTTGCCGCTTTCAAAATTGCATCCATGGATAATGATAATTATCCTTTTATTGAATATGTTGCTAAAAAGGGTCGACCTCTCATTATTTCTACAGGAATGGCAGATTTAGGAGAAATACAAAAGTTGATCGAAACCGTTTCAAATACAGGAAATGAGCAATTGGTTCTTTTACACTGTATTTCTGATTACCCAACCCGCTTAGAGGATATGCATTTAGCCAACTTGGAAGGGTTGGATCAAACTTTTAATGTTCCTGTGGGATTATCGGACCATAGCTTAGGCTTAGAAGCGCCTTTTGTTGCGGCATCGCTTGGTGTTGCCGTTATTGAAAAGCATTTTACCACGGATAAAACGCTTCAAGATCGCTTCCCTGACTCTGATAACGAAATTTCAATTCTTCCATCAGAACTGCAGGCATTGAGCGTCTTTTGCAATAATATTGCTAAAATCAAAGGTGTCTTTCCGAGACCTTTAACAGAAAATGAAATAGTGGGACGCAAAGAATTTAGGCGAGGATTATATGCAAAGCGGGATATTGCTGAAGGCGAAGTGCTCAGTCTTGATAACGTTATATTTCTCCGTCCTGTTCAAGGAATAAGCGCTGGAAACTGGGATCACGTTTGTGGGCAAAATGCAAAAACAAAAATTCCTAAACTGTCTCCGATTCACTTCTCTCATATAGAATATTTCGAGTGACGTTCCTTAAACAATACACTTCTTTTAAGTCATTAAGAGAATAGTCTGAATCCTCTTTAAGATATTCTCCCGCAGGATGTATCCTGACGTCATCCTCAGTCAAAGGGATAATCGGTATACGCGTATTTTTTGTAGAAAGCTTTCAACTGGCCTGACTCATGTAATGCTTTGATGCGTTTATCCCAGATTCCCGCAAGGTTTTGCCCTCTGATCGTCTTTTGAAAGGCCATGTACAAATTCAATTTAAACAAGACTTCTTTTCTGAATTTTGTCATATCAAAGCGGCTCCGCTGAATTTCCAGGTCCAGTTCTGAGGAGTCATCCGCAAAAAAATCCAAACGTTCTAACTCTAACATTTTAAAACCACTCTGGCGACTATTGACTTCATTTTTAGTGACGTTCACCTTAAAATATTCATCATAGTGATACCCCCTAATCCAACCTATCCGTTTCCCTGTCAGCGATTTTTCACCTTGCCATTCAGAAACCTGATCCTTTCTGAAAATAACAGCGACTTTATCTTTATCGAAATGCCATTGAGGATAAATCGCAAAATCTTCCTCATTAAGATAAGAGGCAATCCACAAATCGGCAACCTGTTTTTCAACCAGGATCACGCCGCGTTTATAGGGCATCACCTGAACACTGACCTTCATTTTTTCAGGGGTATAGATTTCCCTCAGCAAATCAAAATAAAACCCTGATCCATCCTTATTCGTCGCACCTTCCCACTCCTCACTCACGACATTAAGGGGGTCCTTTTCCTGTGAGAAAACAGGAAAAGGAGAAGCCATAAAGACCAGAATTAAAAGACTCACCCAGTTCATAAAACCCCTTTTATTGACTTAATTTTAAATCAAGGTTCTTCTAATTTCTTTTGCTGCAGATAATAACTGAAAATTTGTGACAGCGTATATTTAGCTCTGAAACCAAAGGTTTCATTGAAGAGTGTCCCATCAAGAACAGCCGCATACTTAAAGAAATTGACCATGTAGGAGGGAAAGTCCTTCCGATTTAAATAATAAAATATCCGTTCTGTGAGAGCCGGAGGAACTGAGGGGAACCACACGGGTTTTACCCCCGCCAGTTCGAGTGCTTTTGTATAAGGGACCCAATCATCAGGGGCGACATTATAGACTCCGGGCTTGTCTCCTTTGTACGCTCTCACCATGGCTTCGGCCACATCATTCACATGGATAAACTGCATTAATGGAGAAAACCCGATTAAAACGGGTACCCGGTTGCTGGCCAACAACGTACTGATTTGATTATTCACCCCTGGTCCCACAATATTACAAGGACGCAAAACAGTAAATTTGACGTCAGGAAAACGAAACCTTGCAATGGCAATCAAGTTTTCCAATTCGACACTATCAACCAGTTCCGAAGAAAGGTTCGAGGCCTTCAGCGGGAAGGTTTCATCCAATAAAGAGGGATTATAAGGATGAGCCCCATAAACGTGAAAGGTTGAAAGAATAAGGACACGAGGGACTTTGTATTTATTTGCCAACTCCATCAATTTCTGTGAACCCAGCACATTGACGTTATAGCGTTTAAAACGATCCGTTTCAGTTAAACGAATGCGTCCTATGTGAATGATTCCATCAAATTGATGCTTGCGAAAAACATCTTCAAAGCCTCGCTTTGAATAATCCAACCGATAACGCACAATTTGATCGTCATAGTGTGAGCTTGAGCGAAAATCAACACCTACGATTTCATAATCCTTTGCCAGCTTTTTGCTCACATGATGAGCCAGTTCTCCACCGGCTCCCGTCAATAAAATTTGAGGTTTATTATTTGTTGCCATCAGTAAATCCTTTCTCGTTTTTCAAGTCCAATTTCGATCAAAGCCCGGATTTCATCTTTAACTTGTTCCACCCGGTTCATAATTTCTTCTTCACTGTCTGTGTTTGCATCAAAAGAAAGCGGTTTTCCAAAATGCAAATATACTTTTGCCGGCAAAATAACGGGGAGCGTGATGGGAATCATGGGAAGTCCTAAAACTTTTGCCAGTTTATCAAAACTTCCAAAAGAAGGCATCGTCTCTTCGCATCCTACCACGCCTACGGGAATAATCGGAACTTGAGTTTTCATTGCAATATGCATAAAACCGGAGCCAAACCGTTGTAATTGATAACGTTTTTCCCAAGGCTTGCCAGAACCGCCGACACCTTCAGGAAAAACAGTAACCACTTCACCACATGCTAACATTCTGATACAATTGGAGGGGTCTCCAACAACGGCACCGACTTGGTTCATGATATTCCCAACAAAGGGAACTGTAGGAAAAAACCGTTCAATCATTGCCCGTGTCGCACGGGGAGAAGGCGCTTTTAGCGCAACAGCGGCTCCTATTAAAATCCCATCCATCGGGAGTTGACCACTGTGGTTCGCAATCAACAAAACTCCTCCCTTTTTGGGAATGTTTTCCATGCCAAAAGCTTCTACGCGAAAATAGTGATCATAAAACCACTCGATGAATTTTAATCCCATTGCCGAAACTTCTTCCTGATATCCCCAAGGATCATATCCCATACTGCCAACCTCTTTGTTAACACTACGGATGATATCGTCCAACGCACTCTTGGGAAATATTTTCTTCAAGGTATTTTTTATATCCATAAACTCTTTTTCCCAGTCATAAGTGTGAAAAGATTCGTCTTTAGGCCGACTCTGTTGTGGAGAGTTCTTTCTACGTCTAAGGAAATTCAAATAGGTTTGTGGAGGTCTTTAACAATAAAAGTGGGGAAAGTAAAGTGAAAACGGGATGATTTGAAGTTAATAAAAAATAAAAATCGGAATAAAAATCGTTGAAATATCGCAAATCGCATAGTTTTGCTGAGAATGATAATCAGTGAAAGTCTCCAGTATAGAATCAATGACAGTCACGGTCCGCTTGAGCAGCAAATTGAAAAGCGACACCATAGTGCTTACCCGCTTAAAAAGCTGACTGCTGGCTGAAGCCATATAATGGACCCCATATTTTAGACCAGTATTTAAGGTGAAAAATCTTATAAAAAACGCTGAGTTCTGGAAGCCTTCAGTTTGGTATCAATTTCAGAAGTCAAAGTAACGAATCACCTTCAAGAGAGAATAGGCTATGGAAAGTAAAAGAAAAGTTCATAGTGCGTCCTTTAAAGGGAAAGTGGTCTTGACAATGGGGTCCACCATACAATATATATTGTCCCTTCGTTGTCATGTTAATGTCTTAATATAAAAGACTCTTGAGTATTTTTGCTTAAATTATTAATGGAGGGAAACATGAAAAAGCTACTAATTTTTATTACATCTTTATCCTTGGTTATATCAATTTCTTGTGCGCCATCTGAGGAGGAGTAAGAAAAGGAAGCCAAAAAAGAGGTGGATTCAATAAAAATAACGTTAAATCCAGAACCGGGAGAGTATACTCATGGTATTGCTGTAGTTTTTACGAAAAATAAAGAGGATGGATATATTGAATTCAAAAACGCTTCTGGCAATTGGGAAATGCTAGGGAATGAATGCTATAGTGCTGGTCTATATGACAGCACTGTCGATTGTTTAACTATTAATGAGACACAGACAATCGAGTATAGAGTTAGTACTTTTTCATCCGACAGTGATATTAAAAAAGCAAATTTTACTATCACACCTCAAAAGAAAGATATGATGATTAATGGGACATCATTCACAGAAGAATGGACTAAATGTGACTTTAATAGTATTGATGACTCACTTGATATGAGGATAAAACTCTCTAACAATAGTGTGATTTCAGG
Source organism: Deltaproteobacteria bacterium TL4 (assembly GCA_051382335.1). Classification (GTDB taxonomy): domain Bacteria; phylum SAR324; class SAR324; order SAR324; family NAC60-12; genus JBBCAX01. The sequence goes on along the minus strand of JBBCAX010000375.1, from coordinate 3,559 downwards.
TGGAAAATTTATTGAATTTGATGTGCTTTTATATGTGATACCAGAAATAGGAACAGAATTAAAAATGACTGATAGCGCCAATACAGGAATATCTGTAAAAAGCATTGGAGATTCACCATATGGACTTTCAGATTTTTATGTTGGCAGGACGGATACTGATTTTTGTTCTGTAACATTTACAGAATTTAATAAAGGAGGCAAAATAACTGGGAAAATCTCATGTATAGTACCAGGAATTAGGTTTGGTTAGGCATGACTTTTGCCAATTACCAGTTCAAATTTATGGTTGATGAGTTGTTTAAGCTCACTTTCAAAATCAGAAACATGATTGAGGAGCCGAAAGGCCTTGGCTCTGAAGGTTTTATATTTTTCGTAATAACGATTACGGACTAAATGACCTTTGATAAATCTCCAAAGGCGTTCAATCAGATTCAAATTGGGTGCATAAGGAGGTAAAGGACATAAAATGATCTGGGGATGATTCTCCAACCACTGTCGCACTTTTTCAGAATGAAAATAAGGAGCATTATCCAAATGCAGCAGAATGGAATGACAGTGATCATAGTGGTTCAAGATCTTTTTCAAAAAATGGATGACTTGGGAAGAATCACAGTTAGCTTCCTCTGTCAGATGAATAAACTCACAGGTTTCCGCATTATAGGCTCCGAGAATATTCAATCGTTGCCGACCTGTGTTAGTCTGTAACACAGGAGGGTCTTGAGGATCTCCCCAACACAAGGTTGGGATCAATTGATGGTGCAGATGAGCCCCATCGACAAAAAGTTGCACAAAATCCGGATCAAATTGTGCGAACTTTCGAAACTGGTGATAATCCAGAAAAAACCGAACCTGTCGCTCAAGAGAAGGCGGTTTTCCGGCCTGGATCTTCGGTTTGAGTTTCTTGATCCCAAGTTGTTTCAATAATTTGCCTACGGAGCTTTCATCATAGTCGACTTCGTAAGTTTTGAGGATGTGGGCCACAATCGTTTCTCGATTCCCTGGCAAGTTCTCTTTGACCCACTGCTTGAGTTCTTTTGTTTGTTCTTTGCTCAAATAACACTTTTTGGGCTTGTACTGAAAGGAATTCAAGGCATCCCCATCTTGGGTGTGATAAATTTCAACCCATCGTTTGAGGGTGGATTGCGGAACTCCCAACACTCGTTTGATCTGTTCTGGAGAACATTTTTCAGACAGCATCAATAAGCTGATAAAACGTTGTTTGAGTCGAGCATCCGGTTGAGTGTCTCGGTACTGCTCAAGTTTTTTAATTTCTTCCAAAGTAAACTGACATTCTTCTATTTTCATAGGCACCTCCTATAAAAAATATAGAAGAATATTTCATAATATCAATATAATACCAAACCTAATTCCTAGTACTATAGACGCCCAACGCTGCGGCTCAGCCGCGAGTTTACGAACCCGCTGGAGTCGATTGTTAGGTCGTATCTCCCTTCGGTGCCTTGAGCCATACTGAAACTCCAAGGTGTACAACCGCAGAAACGAGCGTAAGGGCAAGCACGAGGGCGCCCTGCCAACAGAGCACGACCTTGGAATAGAGCGCATAAATTGCGCCGACGGACGCTGCCGCAACAAAGAAGAAGGCGAATAAATGCAGCGTGATCTCAGCCGCATATTGCACGCTGACATGTGCTCTGCGTTCGAAAGCTTCCCAAAGCTCAGAAACGTACCTATCAGAACTCAGTTTGCCTCTCAAGTAACGAATTGTTTTAGCGTGTTGCGCATGGGCGTCGCCAACGCGACGTATGGCTATAAAGGTAACAGTGCCGAGAATCTGCAGAAAAACAATAACCAGCCCACAGACGAATAGAAACCAAGCCCAATTAGTGACAGGCTGATCAACTTTCACCAAGAAGCCAAGGAAACCGAACAAAGCTCCCACCATCACCAAGAAGAACTTAAGGTGACGTGAGCGTTCCTGCTCCAAGTGCCGATAGTGAGCGTAGGACTCCTTGAACTCCACTTGGTCTTGGTCAAAGTCGTATTGACTCATAGTACTTTCTCGTTCAGCTTGCTATACAGTGATGGAACCCCTTGACGCTCAACGGTGAGTTAACCCGCTTGTGCCCCAATGATGCGATTGAAAAAAATAACGGATGCCACCACCCTCTGAAAAACAGAGAAACGACGCGGAGAATTATTATGACTAATTCTTTATCTGGCATAGGCAAAACCCATTTCCAAAAGGATCTGCACAAAACGCGATAGAACCCCACTCCCCTGAATTGGAGCCTTCATGTACTCCACCGAATTCTCGTACTAAAGATAGCCTATGATCGAAATCTGTTATGTTGAAGTCCAGGTGTACAGGCGTCCAATGTCGATCATATTTCCTGGAAGCAGTTCCAGTAATGAGTGGATTAGATTCTGATGCTTTTTTTAGAAGATAGATCACTACATTCTCGGCAATTAATTTTGTCGTATCTGGTCCACCTCGAAGCACTTTGCAATCAAGAGCTTGGGTATAAAATCAGGGCTGTTCAGTTCTCTGGTAGGACGGGACTACGTGCCCATCAAAAACACGTTTTTGGAGTTGGCGGGGCCTGTAATCCCCGCCTACCATCCGGTTGACACTCAAAAGAAGGAGAACTGAACAGCCCTGTTACTAGGGTTGATATATTGGCCAAACCAGCCACCTTGTATGGTTCCATCATAAAATACCCTTTTACAGATTAATCGGGTAAAATAAGATCGGGTATCTAAAGAGCTTGGAACGCTCAAAGACTGTAGTTTTTCACCCCAACGTACTTGGATACTTGAGGTAATATCTGTAAAAATATTTCCTATTTGCCAGGAGCCCGTGATGGAGGTTTCCCCTTGCGAGGAACTGGAATATGAAATCCTTTTTGTAAAGGCTTGTGATACTTGCACGCCAAGCTCTTGCTGAATTTGATGTTTCCATCCCCGTGCTCTAGGGGCTTTTCCTGATAAGGAGTGGATAATATTTTGAGAAAGTCCTCCTAACGTGTTGGGTCCTAATACATTGAATAAGATGCTATTTTTTATTTGGATTTGAGAATCGAGTATTTTTTCTGAAAAAGGCCCTGCATATAATAAAGAAGCATAAGGTCTATCTTTCCGGTTAATCTCTTCCCCCGTAAGATCATCCGGGGTATACATTTGTTGTCCGATCAGGAATCCCCTTGTTGATGAGAGCGGCTTGGAATCTCCTGACGTCTCGGAATTGTCATAGCGACGTTCATAGCTCAAACCATGAGTGTACCACGCATCTTCATTGGTGTACCATTTCCCCTGATTGTATCCAAACCATCGGAAAAGGCTATCATTGTCTAGAACTAAAGTTTCATCTAACAATTTTATATCAGACAGTTCTTTTGCGTAAAGGGAGCATTGGAGGAAGATAAAGAATTGTGCTAGAGTAGAGATCATAATTAGCTGCAATCCTCTTGAAAGGTGACTTCTCGGCAAGAAATTTTTTTTATAAAGACAATTGATGTAGACTTATTGATAACCACTCTAATTTTTTTGTGAATCAGGAGGTCTTATGTCACAAACTTTGTTTTCCAGTCAATTAACTTTA
>JBBCAX010000374.1:0-28560 GCA_051382335.1 Deltaproteobacteria bacterium TL4 | reverse complement strand
ATATTTTCCGAATTCCTCTAGAATCTGCTTCATGTTTCTCCTGTTTTTGCTAAGTTAATCTTTGTGGAAAAAGACAACTCTTTACGGGAGAAACACCGCCATATTCAATCCAATTCTTCTGTTTTTTCAATTTTTACATACCACTCATCTTTCGGTAGAATTTAATTTCATGCACGGGTATTGGACTTAGCCCCCAAAGGATGTCAAATTATTACCGCTGTCGCTGTTGCGCCTACCTTGGATATTCAACTTCAGGACCAATCCTCAGTTTGGATTAATGGTATGATGAATGCGCTTTATCAGCTAATCCCGGGTCTCAAGGACAATATTATTTTTTGTGATACTTGGTCTGTTGATAAAATAGCCGCCTGGATCGGAAAAAGTGATGGTTCTGCAATCACAACCAGTCAAACTCCCTATCAAGTTGGTGTGAATCGTCATGGACACCATACCCCTGTAAAAGGGCTTTATATTGCGGGTGATGGTGGAGGACATGCTCGTGGTGTAGGAACAGAACTCGCCTGTCAAAGTGGCATGGATTGTGGGGATCTCGTAGCAAGAGAAATTGGAAATTATGTGATCTGATTTTAAATGCGTGGAGATTTTAGGTGAGAGGGAAATGCCTCTTCCAGAAGAAATGGGGTTCTGAAAGAGGCTTTGTAATCTTAAGAATGACTACTGGAGCAAGTCACATTCCTTAACACACTTGAATGTAAGTCTGGTTTGCCCGCTATTGTTTTTTACGGTATGCTTGATTTCAATCGTAAATTCTTTTTTACGCCACTCATCTTTTATGTCGTAGTAATCATTTGAAATTCGATTATCACTACTACTTGGACCTTCTTTTCCATTGTCATCCCAGTAATCAAGAACAGCTCTGGAACCCGCTCTGATGTTAAAGGTTTTTCCTCCTATACCTGCAGAATCTGGTTCACTATAAGTATAGTCATCATGACTATTGTGCAAATAATCTTTGATTGCCTGTCCATCAAAAGAGATACTTCCGATCAGATCCGGCTCATTGTAAGGCCACCAGTCTCCAAAGTCTTTTCCATTTAAGTTAATATCGATGTTTGTCACAATATATTGGGCAGCTCCGATTTCAAAATTGTTTCTCGGACCTGTGAAGGCTCGACACTCACTATCCTCAACACAGAAACTGAGACAATCGAGTTCATTTGCCGAATTGCAGGTATATTGAACTTTATCTATGACAAAGCCACGATATAATGCGGTGGCCTGGTTAATCGTTTTTCCGATAGGGAGACCAAACAACGAGAAGTTTCCCCTTAAATTACATCCTTTACACTGAATCTTAACCTTCATATGAGGCTTGGGTAAAATAGACGCATTAGTGTTTGGTTTTGCGTTTGCTTTCGGAATATCAACGAATGCCTGAGGGGTTGCGTCAACTTCCAACGAATCGTCCCAACTTTGAATTGGAATAAATTTCCCAAAAATATGAACTCCTTGATCACTCTCTCCGGTTCGAATATCAGGCGCCCAGATTGATTCATTATTTCCATTTGCAATCTCAATAGTATCCCTGAAAAAGAGTCCAAACCAGTCGAGATGAAGATCTTTTAAGTGAAATTGAACACTTCGTAACCACGATGCGTCAAGATCTTTGACGGAACCTCCATCGATCGCTCCAAGTAACTTATTCAGATAAACCCATTTCTGAACGTCTTGTTGATAGTATTCAAAACTATTCGGTTTGGCTAAAGTATGAGTTACAGGGTTTGCGGGATCATCATCATCGGTGATCTGTCCTGTATAAGGAATTGATGAGTTTTCTCTTAAAGTTTTAACATAGGTATAACGATCAATATGCCGTGTACAGAATGAAACAAAAGAGTAATAATCAACAACATCGGAGTTAACCATACACATAGGGTTGCGAGCATTATTACACGTTCCTGAGATGATCGTGCCATGATTCACATAACCTGGATCATAGGCTTTTGCACCTTTTGGAGCGAGATCTCCCAATGATGCATGTTTGAACTCTCCAATAAATTGATAGTAAGTCTCACCGGCTCTAAAAGGTCGTGACGCAATACCACCCTGAACCGTTCCTGTACTATCCTGATCTCGGTTGATATCGGAACCTGGACATTGAATTTTGTCCGTAGCTGACATACTATCCCGACCACCACCAAAAAGACTTGTAAGCGCAGTTCCAAGGCCACCTGCCAAACAGCTAACTCCATCACAACCCTTAGGCGCAAAAAGCCCCACATCTATAGTTTCTGAAGGATCAGGACCCTTTGTAACACAAAGTGTATGAAAGGTGTCTTCCAATTTATTTGCATCTTTGACTGTTGACTTTTCCAAGTAATGCGCTCGAATCAAACCCAAGTCACCTGAAATCAATTTTGCCGCAGACCAACCTTGAAGGTGCCATCCACCCCTGAAATGTGTTCCTGAATAGCCATCATCACAAGCAAATTCAGTCATATTCAGGCCATCAGTATTTCCAAACCAGGTTTTCACTGAATCATACCAACTTTTATCCATTCCGCGTATGTATATGCTTTCAACGAATTCCTCGCCCGGACCATGTTTAACACAGAGTGAAATCCATTCACGGCTTGGATTAAAAATACTTGTTCCTGCTCTTGTTTCAACGGCTTTACTATCTGGATTGGGTTTTATTTTTGCGCCCAAAACATCGGACCTCCAATATCCTCGAGAGTAATAGTATGATTCTCGAGCACTCACACCACCTACTTTGGAGTTATTATCAACAATCTCTGTGACGCCACTGCCATCGCATCGGGTTCCTGGTTCAAACTGCCCCCATGCCAATTTAACATCAAGCAAGCCTGTTTTTACCGTTTCAGACATAAAGGAATCGGACAAACGAATATCATCACCAAGACTGTTATTATCTTCCCGGTTGAATCCGACACTGTACATAATTCCTGATGCAGCTTGTGCCGGAACAGCATCAAAGTTTCCGCTTGAAGAGTTGACCCATAAAATATCTCTGCCAAACAAGTCCTTTTGAAAAAATTGACTCAATTTTTTCCCTTTTCTTGCGAAGGCTCTAGGTATGGCTGTAGCCCGTTTTTCTTTATTTGTAACCTTTGTATAATCCTGCTGACTACCAAGAGCTATATATTCAGCGCTCATGCGATTGATTTCAATAATTCCAACATTAGCATCTTCACGAATACGGTTAAGAGCCTTCAATCTTTCTACGGTTAATTCATAATACTGGTTATAAACAGGATGAACCGTTCCCCAAACACCTTCATCATTGTCTTCGAAATCAATGTTAGCTTTTGCTACGGATTCATTACTTGCGTCAGTGATTCTCTTTGCCAGCCACCAAACATCCTTCAGCTTATCAGGATCGCACTCTGAAACGTGACTTGCTTTTTTGTTAACATCTGTTCTGTTCTCCGTATTTACTTTCCCATCCACTCCACAAGACAGAATCAAAAAAGTACGCTTCATATTGGGGTTAAAGTATTTTTTGAGGACCAATAGGACGTTATCATACAATTTAGGGTCTTTAATATAAATAAATGTTTTCCCCCAAGCATCCCTATCAACTTTATCAGGAAACATTGACACATAGGGTCCCAACCAATACTTTTCACTTGTAGGCTTAGTTGACAAATCCTTCAGTGTTTCTGGTAAGTGACCTGTGTCTCTAAAATACTCGCTAATTGCATCGGACAACTGATTAAGCTGTTTTTGAACTGACAATTTTTCACCTTGGAGACTGTTATAAATCGGAGCCGCCACAGCAACGATTAAAGCCACTCCCACTAACGCGGTAAAAAGCAGACCTAATGAAAAACCACCTCTTTTCGAGGGCTGTCTGGCTGAATTTGAATCAGCATCACTGTTTATTATTTTTGAAAAAAATGTATATCGTTTCATAGCCCATTTTTTCTTTAGAGTTATCAATTAGTTTGGACTATTTCCCAAACTCTGGATAAATGTTATCTTCTTCTGTAACATAATTACCATCGGGGCCTGCACTGTAAAAATATGATTTACTAGGCTCCCATATTAAGAAATTCTTCCAAGGATCTTCCGAAAAAGCCCTTTTCACGACGTTTGCATAAACAACAGCACAAGTATGATTAGGACAGCAATTCGGCTCACTCGCTTTAATATCTTCCCATTCTTCTTTTGTCATTAAGGTTCTCATATTATAAGCGTTGGAGGTACTAATGAAAGTCCACGACTGACCGCAATATTTAGGATCTGTTAATTCATCAAATAACCCGATTTTCCCCCCGTTCTCATCTGCGGTCGCTAAGTTGATGGCTTTCATTTGACCAAAAACGTATTGCTTCCAACTATCGGCAATATCACTTGCCGATACGTTATGAATAAGATCGTCGTCGTCGGGACTCCCAGTGTTTTTTTTTCGGTTAGGTCCCTTAGAAACTATTTTTGAATGAAACCTTGCGGCCTCATCTGTATAGATGTAATCTTCTCCCCATGCATCTTTTTGAATGCTTTCTAAGGAACCTGAAATATAAACTTCTTTACCATTTTCGAAAAGAAGCTTAATTCCTTCCGCAGTCGTCGGAAATCGTCCGAAATTAGAATAAAAACTTTTCAACCCTGTTTCAATACTGAGGATCTCTTTTCTCGTGGAAGTAATTTCCATACTCTTCACAGAGCTTAAAGCAAGAGGCATCACAGAACCTGCGAGTATGGCCATTGTTCCCAGCGCAACTGCCATCTCCATTAGTGAAAACCCTAAGTGCTTCATACACGGAGAATGATGTCTCTTTATTTTCATAAAACCTCTTGAAGGGCATCAACCTTAAGTTGAGGCGAAATAGCTACTAATACCATCGACCTGTGAAATCGTCAGAATTATCGGCAAGTTTATTATCTTTCCTGTTTGGTCCTTTACTATAAAATTCATAATTTTGACGAGCATTGTCATTATCCCAAAGGAATCGTTCACCCCATACATCTCGTGGGTATTGGATGTTGAAATAGACTTCCATAAAGATTATCGGACATTCTCTGGGATCAGATGCAACACTACACTTTTCTTTTAACCGTTCCTTCTTTAGATTGGCAATTTTAACAACATTGGCTATTTCTTCCTCCTTATATTCACCAGTTTTAGGATCCATGTAGTACCAATTCCCCTCACCATCCTTCTTTCCTTTTAAAATCGTTGCTGTAACATTGTGCAACGCATCATATTTACTTGCATTATTACTACTCAATGTATTAAAAAATGTGATCTGTTTCTCTCCTTTTTCTCCATCAACTTCGAAACCATATTTTGCTTCCAGCTCTTCCATTCTAGCAGAAGCCGTTAACATCATCGCTGCATTGATATTTTTCACTGTACTATATTTGTTATTTCTTTCAGTTTGCAAAATAACTGAGGGAATGATGATATCATCCTTTATATCAGCTAAATTCCAAGTTCCGTTGATTCCTCCGCTTGGAGCACTATCCAGCTCGTTATTCACCCCCTTTGAGGCGATTATCGCCAATTTTTGAATCTGATAATCCACTTTATTATTTTTTGCATCAGTGATTAAATTTAGCGTATCAATACGATCGTAGAGGAAAACTCGATCCCATGCATCTAAAGTGCTATGAGATGATATATAGGGACCAGAGCCTCCTTCTGCTTCTAAAACAGAAAAGCCCTCATTGTCAGAAGGAAGTACCCCTTTATCACTGAAATACCTTTGCAAACTTCCATTAACATTTTGAAGTTGGTTATACGTATCAGTTCCTTTTTTACGGGAAATCGCACTCACTCCCATTGGACCAATGGTTCCAACTAAAATAGCAAGTACTCCTAAACTTATCGCAAGTTCAACAAGCGTGAACCCTCGTCTGCTTTTTGCATAATATTTTGAACAAAACATAGACACCCTATCTTGGTTAAACATAAGTGAACATTGATAACCCAAACTGAGTTTTGTATAACAAATCTGCTTTCATCACGTCAACATAAAAATATACTATATTGACACCTACTAACTTAACGTCGTCACGGTACTCTTGGATGAGGGGCAAAACAATCCCATGCTGCGAACCGTCTTCACTGATGGCGTAACTGGCCAAATAATCTTGTAATAAAAATATTATTTTTGCAACATATTGATTATACTGGTTATCTTTTAATTTCATATTTATTCGAAAAAAGGAACAAGAATTCCTGCTTTTCATAAGAATTTTTGATTATTTCTGTAACAGGCTAATTACAAAGAGTAAAAAGAGCACTTGAATTTTTTTAGGTTGTGTTTAGAATTTGTATAATCTATCTCCTGTGATGAAGCTCTATATTGAGAATCAACATATCGTTGTAAAAAAGAATTCATCTCCTCTTCAGAAACTATAGGAAAGAACATGGATATTTATTCGTATCTTGGAAATGCTGATATTGGTGTTGTGAATCAACTCTACGAACAATACAAAAAAAATCCTGAATCTGTAGAACCAGAATGGCAAATCTTTTTTAGTGGGTTTGATTTTTCCAAGGAAAAATATTCGAAACCGGATGAATCCCCACTGGTGTTTCAGAAAGAGATGAACGTTCTAAACTTAATTGGCGCATATCGTCAACGCGGACATTTATTTGCGAAGACGAATCCTGTTCGTAGTCGAAGAAAATTAGAAGAACCTCTAGATCTCAAGAATTACGATCTCAGTGAGGGAGACCTGGACACAATGTTCCATGCAGGGACATGTATAGACTGTAAACCTAGGACCTTGCGTGAAATTGTAGGGGATATGGAGCAGACTTATTGTCAAGCCATCGGTATTGAGTATAAATTCATGCGAGCTCCAGGTACAGTGGAGTGGTTACGAAAACGTATGGAAGACTGCTACAATACGCCAAAATTTTCAGTAGAACAAAAAAAACGTCTACTAAAAAAGGTCACAGAAGCTGTTGTTTTTGAAGATTTCCTGCATACTAAGTTCGTAGGTCAAAAGCGGTTTTCCTTGGAGGGAGGCGAAACTATTATTCCTGCGCTAGACACCCTTGTAGAAAAAGGAGCACAATTAGGGATTGCCGAATTTGTGATTGGCATGGCACATCGTGGACGATTGAATACCTTAACCAATGTTTTAGGCAAAGATTATGGCGATATATTTACTGAATTTCAGGGGAAGAAGATTGACGAAGCGTCTTTTGAAGGTGATGTTAAGTACCATCTTGGATATTCCAGTGATAGAGTCACTGATAGCGGAAAGATTGTTCATTTCAGTCTCACCCCTAATCCTTCTCATTTAGAAGCGGTGAATCCTGTTGTAGAGGGCATTGTTCGATCGAAAATAGATTTACGTTATGGGGGTGATTATAGCAAAATATGCCCCATACTCATACATGGTGACGCTGCAATGGCAGGTCAAGGTATAAACTACGAAGTTCTTCAGATGTCTCTTTTGGAAGCCTATAAGACAGGTGGGACTGTTCATGTGATTTTAAATAATCAAATTGGGTTTACTACGAACTATCTAGATGGTCGTTCAAGTACTTATTGTACTGATCTGGCGAAAACGACGCTTTCGCCTGTATTTCACATTAATGGGGATGATGTTGAAGCAGTGGCTTATGTCATCCAGTTAGCACTGGATTTTCGCAATGAATTTCACCGGGATGTGTTCATTGATATTGTTGGTTACCGAAAGCGTGGACACAATGAAAGCGATGAGCCTCGTTTTACGCAACCCGCGCTATATAAAATTATTGAGAACCATCCTAACCCCAAAGACATTTATTCGAATAAGTTGATTGAAGAAGGAAGTATTCCTCTTGAGTTTCCAAAACAATATGAGATGGAATTTAAATCGATTCTTGAAAAACGACTCGAAGAATCGAAGAATCGAAGTACCGTTACAATTACATCCTTTTTGGAAGGACAATGGACAGGCATGCGTCTGGCGACGGAGAAAGACTTCCACAAATCACCTAAAACTGGTGTGGATCAGAAACTGTTAGTCAAGGTTGCTGATAAATTGACAGAGGTTCCTGCTGATGTGATTTTCTTTAGTAAAAATAAAAAGTTATTTGAAGATCGTAGTGAGATGATACACACAACGAATAAAATTGATTGGGCGATGGCAGAATTGTTAGCTTTTGGGACCTTGGTTGAGGAAGGAACGCCTATCCGATTTAGTGGACAAGATGTAAAGCGCGGTACTTTTTCACAACGTCACGCCGTTATCACGTTACCAGAAACAGATGTAGAATACTTCCCACTGCAAAATATTAGTGCGAATCAGGCCTCGTGTAATATCTACAACTCACTCTTGTCAGAATTTGGGGTATTGGGTTTTGAATATGGGTATGCAATGGCCTCACCTCGTGTTTTATCACTTTGGGAAGCTCAATTTGGTGATTTTGTGAATGGAGCTCAAATTATTGTGGATCAGTTTTTATGCTGTTCTGAAACCAAATGGCAGCGGATGGTTGGTCTTGTCTTGTTGTTACCGCATGGTTTGGAAGGACAGGGTCCAGAGCATTCCTCTGGACGGCCAGAGCGATTTTTGCAACTTTGTGCGGACAACAATATGCAGATTGCCAATTGCACGACTCCGGCAAATTATTTTCATCTTTTACGCCGCCAAGTTGCCCGACCGTTTAGAAAACCCTTAATTGTCTTTACGCCAAAGAGTCTACTGCGTCATCCTGAATGTACGAGTCCGTTGGAAGACTTTGTTAAAGGAACCTGTTTTTATGAAATATATGACGATTCCTACGTTGACCCACGATCCGTCAAGCGTATACTCATATGTACAGGAAAGATCTATTTTGACCTTTTAAAACGTCAACAAGAAGAAAAACGAACAGATGTTGCCATTGTGAGGTTAGAACAACTCTATCCGTTTCCAAAGGTTCAGTTACAAAAAATAGTGACACGTTACAAATCGGTCAAACAATGGTTTTGGGTTCAAGAAGAGCCGGAAAACCAAGGCGTTTGGAGTTTTATGTTAAGGAAGTCTCACCTCAAAGCTCTTGAGTGTATTGCCAGGAAGGAAAGCAGTACACCCGGAACAGGGTTTCCCTCAATATACAGAAAAGAACAACAGGAGCTTGTGGATAAGGCTTTTCAAGGATGACGTCCGTGAAATATTAATTTTTATGGTGTGAATTATTTCTGTTCAATGACAGAAAAACAAAATTAATGCTTATACTGCAATAAAGGGATTATGTCTGTAGATATTAAGATACCAAGTCCAGGAGAGTCAATCACAGAGGTTGAAATTTCAAAGTGGATGAAGTCTGATGGGGACTATGTTGAAGTTGACGAAATTCTTTGTGAAATAGAAACAGACAAAGCAACCTTACCATTTCCAGCAGGGATTTCCGGAGTGCTGACTATTAAGATTAAAGAAGGAAAAACTGCAAATGTAGGAGATGTGCTTTGTTCCATAGAGCCTCAAGTTGCACCTCCAGTTAAGACTGTTAAAGCTGAATCCGTTAAAGAAACTCAATCAGCGAAAGGACTCACAGCGGAGAGTTCTACACCTTCTCAGACCCATGCCATGGGACACCCCTCTCCTGCTGCACAGAAAATAATCAGTGAGCAAGAAATTGATATTGGCAAAATTCAAGGTACAGGAAGAGCTGGACGGATTACAAAAGAGGATGTACTCAAGCAAGGAACAACCGCTTTGGTTTCGGAACCATCGGGTAAAATGGAAGTGACGGCGCCTTTGATTACGGAAGAATCAGAAGCACCTTCAACTACTGAAAAAACCCTGTCTAGAGCGCCAGTTGACGCTTATCAGCGTGGGGCAAGAGTAACAAGGCGGACTCCAATGTCAAGGTTGCGTAAAAAACTTTCAGAGCGTTTAGTTGCAGTGAAAAATGAAACTGCGATGTTGACGACCTTTAATGAGGTGGATCTTTACGAGCTTAAGCGGATTCGGTCGCAGCATCAGGATCGATTTTTAAAAAAATACGGTACTAAATTGGGGTATATGGGTTTTTTTACGAAAGCCTGTGCTGAGACACTAAGAGAATTTCCTTCAATCAATGCCATGCTTGAAGACAATGAAATTATTTTTCATGATTACGTTGATATGGGCATTGCGGTCAGTGCGCCCAAAGGGCTTGTTGTTCCTGTTGTTCGCAATGCGGAATCCCTGAGTATTGCTGAAATAGAAGCGGACATCGCTGACCTTGCGAAAAAGGCGAGAGAGAATAAGTTAAGTATCGGCGAAATGACAGGAGGAACCTTCTCAATTACCAATGGGGGCGTATTTGGGTCCATGTTGTCAACGCCGATTATCAATCCACCTCAAAGTGCAATTTTAGGAATGCACAATATTGTGGATCGGGCCATAGTTGTTGAGGGCGAGATTAAAATTCGTCCCGTTATGTATGTGGCCTTATCGTATGATCACCGAATTATTGATGGAAAAGAATCGGTTAGCTTTTTATTTAAGGTTAAAGAATATCTGGAAGATCCTACTCGTCTTTTGTTAGGGGTTTGAGGGAACTCCTGTTTTTTTGAACGTAGAAGAGGGCCTCCCCTTACCTGTTTTCCAGTAGACAACAATGAGTAAGTCGGTGTTCTTGCCCTACCACTTTACATTACTTTTAAAGAGGCTTCATGAAGTATGACGTAGTAGTGATTGGTTCTGGACCTGGTGGCTATGTCGCGGCCATTCGTTGTTCTCAGTTAGGAATGAAAGCCGCTGTTATTGAACGATATCCAACGTTAGGCGGAACTTGTTTGAATGTTGGTTGTATTCCGTCAAAAGCATTGTTGGATTCAAGTGAACATTATTACAATGCTCGTAAGCATTTTACGGACCATGGTATTGAGATCAGTGGCTTAAGCCTTAATGTTGAACAAATGTTCAAACGTAAAAATGAGGTGGTATCACAAACAAGTGAGGGGATCCGATATTTAATGAAAAAGAACCAAATTGACGTTTATGAGGGGCACGGTTCTTTTGTTAAGGCGAATACGATTATGGTGGCCATGTCTAAGGGAACATTAGAACAGTTGGAAACGAAATACACTATTATTGCTACAGGCTCCAAGCCTTCCAGTATTCCGAATGTGAACCTTGATAAAGAACGAGTTATTACCTCAACTGAGGCTCTTAAGCTTAGTGAAATTCCTAAGGAAATGATCATCATTGGAGGAGGGGTCATCGGTTTGGAATTAGGTTCCGTCTACGCAAGGCTAGGAACAGAAGTGAAAATTATTGAATATTTTGATCGTATCATTCCAACAATGGATAGTACGCTCAGCAAAGAACTCCTACGTTCATTAAAAAAGATGGGCATGAAATTTTACTTAAGTCATACTGTCCAAAAGGTAACAGTCGAGGGGACAACGGTTACTGTTGTTGCTTTGGATACGAAGAAACAGGAAGTCTCTTTTACAGGAGACTATTGCTTGGTTTCTGTTGGCAGACGCCCCTATACTCAAAAACTTGGATTGGAAAATGTGGGAATTATTCCTGAAAAAGGAGGGCAAATTTCTGTCAATGAACATTTAGAAACCTCTGTTCCGGGGATCTATGCCATTGGAGATGTCATTAAAGGACCGATGCTTGCACACAAAGCGGAAGAGGAAGGCCTTTTTGTTGCGGAAACCATTGCGGGTCAAAAGCCCCATATCAATTATAATGCGATTCCCGGCGTTGTCTATACTTGGCCTGAAGTTGCGTCTGTTGGATATTCTGAGGATCGATTGAAAGAAGTCGGTCGTCGGTATAAGGTCGGTTCCTTCCCCTTCAGAGCTTTAGGTAGAGCCAGAGCCGCTCAAGAAATTGATGGTTTGGTTAAGATCTTGGCGGATGAGGACACGGATGAAATCTTGGGGGTTCATATGATTGGTGCCCGTGTTGCGGATTTGATAGCGGAGGCCGTGGTTGCCCTGGAATATCGAGCGAGTGCGGAAGATATTTCCCGTATGTCTCATGCGCATCCAACTTTTGCAGAGGCGATCAAGGAGGCCGCGTTAGACGCAACAGGTAAACGCTCCATTCATTTATAAGACAATAACGCGTCTTAAATACCCGGAATCAAAGAGTGATTTAAAAAATTTTCAGTGGAATGATGATGCTTGAGCCTTTGAGTCGCAAAATATTGGTTGAAAAGAAAGAGGCCTTGGGTTGGGTTATTTTTAATACACCTGAGCGCCGGAATGCGATTAGCTTGGATATGTGGCAAGCGATTCCGGAAATCATCGAACATTTGAATCAGGATGAAACGGTCCGGGTCATTCTTTTGAAAGGTGCGGGAGAAGAGGCCTTTGTTGCGGGCGCTGATATCTCAGAATTCAAAGAATTACGTAATAATTTAGCTTCTGCAAGAAGCTACAGTCGGACGACCAGTTTGGCTTTTGAGGCCATCCGTGATTCTCAAAAACCAACGATTGCGATGATTCGTGGTTTTTGTATGGGGGGAGGTTGTGCGATTTCACTCTGTTGTGATTTACGCATTGCCGCTGATGATGCGAAATTTGCGATCCCTGCCGCAAAACTCGGGATTGCTTATGGTTATGAGAATGTGAAACAGGTTGTTCGCGTTGTTGGACCGGCTTATGCTCGTGAGATTCTCTATACCGCAAAAACTTATGATGTTCAGGAAGCACTCAGAATGGGGTTAATTCACCATTGCGTTTCTGTACCGGAGTTAGCGTCTTACACGGAAAATTATGCGCTACGCCTTTCTTTAAATGCGCCCCTGAGTGTGGCTGCCGCCAAAATCTGCATTGATGCGTCTCTGAAAGGGGCCGATGCCGATACGGATAGGGTAGAGCGAATTGTAGCGCAGTGCATGGAAAGCCAGGATTATCAAGAGGGGTACCAAGCTTTTTTAGAGAAACGCAAACCTGCCTTTCAAGGTCATTGATGCCTGTATTTGGGTTGGACTAACTCTTGGGCATATAGTATTGCAGTAGCGTTGTGACACCTTGAGCTTTGACAGGTTTTGCGGTGAATTCAATTTTTGCCAAAGAACAGCCTTCCTGATGACGTCCCACTGATGAGATCACACCACGGATAGGTTCGAACCATTCTCCGTCCTGAAGCGGATTAGGCAGTTGAAATTGAAGGCGACTGCCCATCCCCACCTCAAGATCACACACCAATTGACAGTCTTTACGCGTTAATTCCACACAGCGGGCTTTTCTTGCGGTTTTTCCAAGTAAGATCTGTATCGGGACATCCAGTTGAACTTTTAGGTTCCGAAGGGCCAGTTTTTTTTCCCGATTGGCTAGGGCCTCTTCGACATTGTTTTTCATTTCCGAGAGGGGAAAGGGTTTTGCGATCGCCAGATCCGCACCGATTTGGAGCGACATTTGGATATAGGGAGAGTCTTTATCAGAAAACAGCATGATCACTGCCGTTTCCTGGAATTTCTTTTCTTGTTTGATTTGGTTTAGCAGCTTGATTCCATGTATGTCCGGCAACTGTTCACTGCAAACAATAACATCAATATTGTGATTGGCTTTCAGCATCATTAATGCGTCTTTGGCATTTTCGGCTTCAATCAAGCTGGTTGCCCCTGCCCCCTTCAGCGTCTTTAATAGGGTTCTGCGTAACGCCCCGTTGGGTTCAATGATTAGAAAGTTAAACTTTCGTACTTCTGGATCAAACAACTCTGTCCGCTCTGTGTCATCAGACATAGACTACTCACTTTCTTTGAAATTAATAAAGATTCAATTAATCGTCCAAGGCATTCACCAACGTTTTTAGTTGCTCAACCACAACCTTTAGAACATTTGCCGCTTCTTCGCCTTTAAGAATATTCTCCCGACTTTCTTCAATAGTTGTAACAACACTCTGAATATTTTTTACAACTTCCTCAACACCATGAGCGGTGTCTCCTAATTCTCTGGCAATATCGTTTGTTGTTGAAGACTGTTCTTCTGTGGAACTACTGATACTTTCAGAAATTTCATTCATCTCTGTGATGACTTCACTAACACTGGCAATAGAGGTAATCGCCCGAGTCACATCATTCTGAATCGTAAGAATGCTGGAGGTGATGTCTTCGGTCGCTTGAGAGGTTTGCTGTGCCAGTAGTTTGACTTCTCCCGCAACTACTGCAAACCCCTTACCCGCATCGCCTGCGGAGGCAGCCTCAATGGTCGCATTTAAGGCCAATAGGTTCGTTTGTTGAGCAATACGGTTAATGACACTGGTTACATTTCCAACCTGTTCCGAGTTTTTTCCTAAATCTGCGATAATATCCCGAGCATCTCGACTTTCTTTCACGGCTTTTTGAGCAATATTGGCGCTATCCGCCACACTATTGGCGATTTCTTTCGTGGTAACAGACATTTCTTCCACAGCGGTTGCAATTCCTCCGACATTGGCATTCACTTCTTGCGCCGATGCCAGAACGCTGTTGGTTTGGTTTGTGGTTTTTCCTGAAAATTCAACAATTTGTCCAATCGTTTCGGCCATATCCGTTGAAGATTGAGCGACTAACTCCGCAATTGTTTTAATTTCCGTTTGAATTTCCTTAGTACGTTGCATTTGACGTTGTTCTTCACCCCGTGCGGATTGTAAGCTCAGAATCATGGACTGTAGTCCCTGAGACAACTCATCAAGGGTATCGTCCTCAAACTTTGGAATACTGATTAGATAATTTCCTTGTTCTACAGATTGAACAATTTGTTTCAATATTTCGACACGTTCAGCTTGCTTATGAACAAGGTCTCTTTGTGCCTCCTGGATTTCTCTTTGCTTCTGCTGATTTCTTCTCAAATCCGTAACAATGTCCCATGAAAACATCGGACCCTGATAGTTTCCATCACGATCATAAACAGGTGCTGTTGTCACCACTATGGTCTCATTTTCAATTTGGGTTTCAATACTATGAAGTTTTCCTCCCGCTTTGTGTAAGGATTCAACGGTTTTGTGATTAGTGTATAAGTGCTCCCAAGGACGGCCTATCACCTCCTTAGGTCTAAAGGTGAGGCCATCGGCTAATTTGTTGAGGATATGTTTTCCCGCGGGGTTGATATATCGAATAATTCCTTCGATGTCAGCTTGCATCATCATAATCGGCGCATTTTCAACCATCGACGTCACACGATCCATCGTACTTTGTAACTTTTTTTGTTCCTCTTTATCTGATTTCCAATATTCCACCATGGTTTGCAAGCCTGTCGACAGCTGATTTAAGGACTGATCCTCAAATTTTGGAAAATTAACGTCCAGATCATTTCCTTTAATACGGTCGATCTGAGCAAGAATAGACTCTACATCTTCATAAAGATCATTGGCTTTTTGGTGTTCTTGATCAACCGCACCCTGAAGTTTAGCGACCATTTCACTTAAAGATAAAGCCAAAGCACCAATTTCATCTTTTTGCTTGAAGTAAATGCGAAGATCTTCTTTGCCTTCCCCCACTTTCTGTGTGAATTCATAGAGACTCAGAATGGGTTTTATGATGAGAAAATAGATCAAACTGATTGATAATAAAATAGCAAATACAGAGTTGACGCCAAAAATATAGTTAATCACATGGAGCTCTGAATAGAGTGTTCCAATATTTTCACGCTGGATTTTGATGTAGCTTTCTTTTAAGGTGCCAATGGTCAAAAGTTCCTCTGACCACTGTTTGAACTCTTGATTCAGTTTTTGAACTAAATTGACCCCCTCCCGCTGTGCTAATAGTTTTTCAAATTCAACCTTCAGTTGTTCGATCCTTTTGGTTATATCGATAAAAGTACTTCCTCGTTTGTAATTGGAGAGTGGTTGATATCTCTTCTTTAGAGACTGATGCAACTCCAAGGTTTTTTCCCAGTGACCTTTTAAATCAACCGTTAGGCTCTGATCTCTTCTGGTACGAATTGCATCCACAACAGATAATTGGAAAAATTTTCCCAATTCAAGCAACTGGAGGATCGTTTGGTTCGGTGCTTGTGTTGAGGCTTCCAGGCGAATCAACTCGACCAGGGAATTTCCAACTTCCTGGCTGACTGGCAGCGCAATATTTAAATTGAGTGCTGAGCTTTTAATCTTTTCTTGAAGAACCTGTAACCCGTTTAATTTCCTGGACAACAAGGCCAGCGCTTCCTTGTCTTTTCCGTTATCCCATTTTTCCGCGACCTGGAGCAATATAGCCATTTTAGTGTAAATTCTGTCCCATTGCTCTTTTTGATTTTGCTCGTATTGGGTGTCCTGGATATCCAGTCCATTGTGGAAGAGGTTCAAGGAACCATTAAGGAGATGTTCCAGGTTTTGACGTTCAACAATGCTGGGAATGACGATATTGTACAAGTATTCATATTTTTTGGAAACAGTCCCCAGCTTAATTTCCATCAAGACTAAGCTTCCCAAGAGGATGATTGCGAAAAAAACCGCGAGATACGCTAGTTTCCAAATCAATTTTGTCTGCGCTTTATATTTTTTGATCACAGGTGCTTGACTATACCCTGCCGAATTCGACTTATCTGAAGCAAAAGAAGTGAGTGCAGAGTTCGCAGAATTCGCTCCAGAGACTGTTGTTGAAAAAGATGGTAGATTTTTGGAACTCATAACGCCACTTTACGAAAACCACGAAGTTTGAACTTCGCTGAGGTTGGAAATGTTTACGATTAAAATAAAACCACAATTAAGCTTTTACCAGGGCTTCAATATTAAGAATTACCATGATTTCATCTTCAAGTTGATAGACCCCTTTAACCAGTCGGAAATCAATTTCTTCCGAATCTGGATCCTTAAGACGATTCAAAATTTCCTTGGAAGAATCAGAACGATAAGTCTCAAGTCGACTGACAGGGACTCTTAAAACATCGCCTATCTCTTCAACAAGAATGCCTGAAAGTTCAGCATCAATACTTTTGAACAAGATAACTCGATGTTGTTCATCAATGGGCTTAGGAGGAAAACCAAAACAATTTCTTAAATTAAAAATTAAATAGACTTCCCCTCGAATATTCACTAAGCCTGAAATACTAGCCGAAGAATGAGGCACACGATTGATATTCAGTTCCTGATTGATCTCTTTTACGTGTTTGATGTTAACACCATAAAGGTTTCCTGCAATCCGGAAGGAACAATAGAGCTCAATTTCCTCTTTAGCAATAATAGTCTCTGATACTGTATGCATAGCGTATTTATGAAATGAAATCTTTAAAAGTTTTCTATACGAAACATTTTCTTTATAAATATTTGTCCAAAACCATGTTGACACAGGTCACTAGGGTAGAGCGCGTGAGTTGTGACAATACTTCGTTAAATCCAAGTTGATACATTTGTTGGGGCTCAATTTTTTGGGATATGCCTATAACAGGTATATCATGAGTCGGATGTTCTTCAAGCAAACGTTCAACAATCGAAGCTGGATCTTTCTGTTGTACCGTATCCATTTGGAATAGTACCAAATCAATGGTCGTATTTGTGCCAAGGAGTCTAGTCGCTTTCTCCAAGGTTTCCACAATAATCACTTTGTATCGCTCATGTTTTAAATAACCTGAAATTACGGTCTGATACATCGGAGAGGGGTCCACAAGAAGAATGTTGCCTCCTCTTTTATTCTCTATACGAGAATGAGCCCATTCATGATCCATCAAATCGAGCATCGAAAAAAAGTCTAGAAAAATAGTCAGACGATCCCCATAAATAAAATTTCCCAAGGTCCCTGGTTCAAAACAATCTTCAAGTTTGAGATCTGCGGACACTGACGCAATATCTATAAGGGACTGTGCCAAGACGCCACAAGGACGGGGTGCGTTTTTAGCTACAATGAGATAAGCTTCTCCCGTGGAATCGTCAATGGAAGAAACATTCAAAAGACGATCCAAACGCAATACACGGTAGACCGTATGATTGATGGTGAGCAACTCTCTGTCTCCGATTTGCTCAATTTTATTCAACTGAACTTGCTCTATCCGGGAAATCAAAGGCAGCGCGATGGCAAACTGCTCGATTTCCCCCGCTCTGAATAATAATAAAGTTTGTTGATCTTCTTCATCTCGTTGAATTTCTTCTTCTTTGGTAATGTACTGAAATTGAATTCCAGAGTATCTGATAATTCCCGCGACATCCAAAATCAACGCCACCTGCCCATCGCCCATGATGGTGGCTCCCGAAAAACAAAGACATTCTTTTAAGCGGGAATGAAGAGGTTTAACTACAATTTCCTCTGTATCCAGGACAGCATCGACCACCAATCCAAACTGATGAATCCCATTCCGTAAGACCACAATCATTTTTTCATCCTGATTGGTTTCTTGCTGTTCCTGCTCCAGTTCTTTCCGAGAACAATACAAAGTTCGTTGATTCCGAAAATCATCAGCAATTCTGCGTTGATCCTGTAATTGAAGTGGTTTGGAGGCCTCTAGAATATCCGTTAAATGGACTAAGGGGAGGAGTTCCTCTCGCAAACGATAAAAAAGGGTTTCTTGAATAATCCCCATTTTTTCAAAAATTTCTTCGTCATGTAATGAAACCACTTCCACTAATTCCGCTTGCGGAATCGCATAACGTTGACCTTGATTACTAAACACCAACGTTGGCATAATCGCAAGGGTTAAGGGCAGACACACTTCAAAACGGGTTCCTTTTTCTTCTTGTGAATGAATGTTAATAAAACCGCCAAGTTGTTCAATATTTCTTCGCACCACATCCATTCCGACACCACGTCCTGAAACATCGGTTACTTCTTCGGCAGTGGTAAACCCAGCATTGAAAATTAAACTCAAGATATCTCGATCCGACATCTTGTCCAGTTGCTGCTGGTTGAACAATCCGATCTCCAGTGCTTTTTTCTTCAATTTCTTTCTTGGAATGCCGGCACCGTCATCTCGGATTTCAATTTGTACCATTCCTTCCTCATGAGCGGCACTCAGTACAATTTCACCGATTTCAGGTTTACCTGCTATCCGTCGTGTTTCAGGCAATTCGATTCCATGATCCACCGCATTACGGACCAAATGCACCAAAGGATCGGATAACGCTTCAAGAATCGAACGATCTAATTCTACATCTTGTCCCTCTAAGGTTAATTTAACTTTTTTCCCCAAGATTCTTGAAAGATCGCGGACAATCCGTGGAAACTTATTGAAAATATTATTGACCGGTTGCATTCGGGTTCGCATAATATTTTCTTGTAATTCACTGGTTACCAAATTGAGCCGTTGAGTAATGACTTGAAATTTTTCCTCATGAATATACTCAGAGGCTTGCAATTGCTGGTTTCTGATTAATACCAATTCCCCCGCTAATCCCATCAAACGGTTCAGCAATGTGGTGGAAACACGGATACTGCTAGTCATTTGCGCGGGCGTACTGGTGTCGGCGGAATGTGATTTTTCTGCGGGAAATGCTCTTTTTTGCGGACCAGACGATGGTTGCTGAGCGGTTTTGTTGGCCTCCAGGTTTTCTTTCGCGGCGACGCCTGGTTTTTTAAGTCCGGATCTTCCTTCAAGGTAGGGCGTAATATCGATTTCTGTGTCATCTTTCACATTATTGAGCAGCAATCGCAGTAAATCGACTCCGTTCAAAAGGGTCGAAATATGATCAGGAGTACAAGCTTGAGCTCCTGTCCGCAATTCTTCCAACATGTTTTCCATTAAATGAGAGACTTTAGTGATTTTTACTAAACCAAAAAATCCTGACCCTCCCTTGATGGAATGGGCTGCGCGGAAAAGTTCATCGATCAACTCCTGAGGCTTTGTTTCTGATTTTTCCTCTTCCAGAACAAGCAGTTTTTCTTCTAACACATCGGTGTGCTCAAACGCCTCTACTATAAATTCGTGTACAATTTCTGCAACCTCTAAGGGTTTGGGGAGAGGTGACTGTTGCGGTAATTCGGCTGGCATGACTATCCCTTTCGTACTTGCATGCACGTTAGGAAAACTGGACTCTTCAAGACTATTATGTTCTGTAGCTGCGGGTAGGGACCGTTTGGCTTCAGTTTCTGTGATGGAAGTTTCAGCTTTTGAACTTCTTTCTTCAACGCTTTCCGTTTTCAGAGTATGAAACTTGGCAATCAAATCTTGTATTTCAACATTCTTTGCGTCTTCTGGAAACTCAAACAAGGTCAGCATTCGATATTTTCCATCCACTAACCAATGCCCGATTTCTGAAGAAAATTTGATCACTTTATCGGTCAAAGCTTGAAGTACTTGCTCCATCGACTTCGCTAATTGGATGACCTCCGTCATTTTAAAAAAACTGGCGGTGCCTTTAATCCTTCCAAGGGCACGACTCATCTCTACAAGAGTGCCTTCTCCCAAAGTGTTGGACTGCGGTTTTAGAATCTGAGCGTCATGGATCAGATTTAAAACTTTAATAGCCTCTGTCACAAATTCGGTCCTTTGTTGTTCGGTAATGTCTGCTTTTTTCGGAGGCCCCGATTGAGTTGGCGCATCAGGAACTGTAACTCTCTCCATCCGGGCCTCTTTATTTTGAGGTGGCTTGATATCTATGCCAAGTCGAACATAATTTGCTAAAATAGCTTCAATCTCATGGGCGTAACTCTCTTTTCCTTTTTCCAAAAGCTTCGGGAGTAAATTTCGGGTTTGCTCAATTAAACTAATGTGGTCCTGTTTTATCTTTGTGGGATCACTGCTTAAATTTTTCAATAAGTGGGTGAGGACATGGGCTAATTGTGTCACCTCAGGCATAGGAAAAAAGCCTGAACCTCCCTGCAAGGCGTTGCTGATCTCCTGTATGGCGGCCAACGTCATTTTCCTTTCAGAAACGGACTCATTGTTTAAAGCATAGACCAAAGCATCAATCTTATTTAGATTTTCCAGAGACTCTTGTATGAATGCATAAACTATATCCTCTTTTTTTGAAGAAACACTCATACTGCATATTTGAAATTAGATGTTAACATAATCTTCGAACCCCATATTTTATTTACCTTTTACCGTATCCAAGGTTTTTCAACTTGCTTCTGCAAAGGGCTTCACGCTATCTTCGCACACGTTTTAATGCTAGGCGGAGCACTTTAAACCGAACCTCTTTACCTATCTAACAAAACCAGTCGCCAGGCACAACTCTATTACGCTAAAAACTACAAATTAATGGGTGTTAGTGATAAAAATCAGTGATAAAAAGCTCAAGATTTTTCATTCGGAAGCGAATCCGTCCTGATTTTTCATGGAGAACAAGGTTGGGAGCTGGAAAAAGTGCGGTAAAACAATAGAATGAGGTTTCAGTTCGCAAGGGTTCTGGACGCGAGAACTTCTTCCATCTTTAAGAGTTTTTCTTCAAATTCTTGCAGGGCACCTTCAATTTGATCGGAATATTTTCTGAGTTCTTTTAGTTGGGAAATCAAAATTTTTACAGAATGACTTTGAGGAAGTGCTGTTTGAAGTTGCTGATTTCCATGATTGAGTAGTATTTCACACTCTGAAGTGATATCGGAAAGTTCATCTTTAATGGAGAAAAAAGAAAACGTATTCATTTCCAAGCGATTTATTTCATATAGATTCCGGACTTCAGTGTGCAGAATGTGCTGGTTGGAGTGCATATAATCAGAAATCTGCTGCAGCAAATGCTCGTATTTTTGAATCAATTGCTCGCATGATTGCTTGTAATCAGAGACCTCTCCCTCAGGAGTCGATGATAGTTTTCGCTGGAGTTTTTGAAAAAAATTCCACATGAGTCTTTATTATTAGAAGATGAATATTTTTTGCACAGCTACATCAAAAATACAAGGGCCTCACCTTGAAAATTCCACGGTCCAGGACTCATATAAAATAATGTGCTTCTTTTCGTTTGTCAATCGCTCTTGGAAAAAAATCCTTTACGCTGCTAGATCTATTGCAAATTTTATAAACTAAGAACTATAGGAAAATTTATGATATATTCAATGACCGGATATGGGTTAGGTCAGTCTGTTGCTGAAACTTGGCGCTGTACGACAGAAATACGGACTGTAAATCAACGATTTTTAGATATCCGGCTATTTTTGCCCCAAGGCTTTCAACCTAGTGAAGCCGCCTTGAAACAAAAAATTAAACAGGCTTGTCGACGGGGTAAGGTTGATTGCAATATTACGTTACAGAATGATAGTGAGACCGCAAAACCCATGATCATCAACACGGCTCTGGCTAAAGCTTACGCTCAGGTGATTGAAGAGTTTGAAAAATGTACCCGGCGCTCCGTACAAGTTTCTCTCAGAGACATTGCCTCCATTAAAGATTTAATTCAAACTCAAGAATTAGACGCACAGTCCCCTTTTTTCCAAAATCTCATAGACTCTTCTTTGGAAAACGCCTTGGAACAACTGCAAAATGCACGTCAAAAAGAAGGCCAAATCTTGTTTGACGATATACAGACTCGCCTCAAAAAATGTGAAGATTTACTCAAGGACATTCAGGCACTCGCTAAAGAACTCCCGACTCTCTGCTACGAACGTTTGTTGAATAATTTAAAAGCCTTGGATCATCAAGTCAAATTGGACCAAGACCGACTTCATCAGGAAGTTGCCATGTTTTCTGATCGGTGTGACATTACTGAGGAAATTGTACGGTTTCGTATTCATCTAACTCACATGGAAGAAATCTTTCTGCAGAGAGAAATTGGTAAGAAAGCAGATTTTCTTCTCCAGGAAATGAATCGGGAAATTAATACGATTGGGTCTAAAGCCAGTCAATCTGAAGTCAGTCAGTCCGTTATTGCGGTAAAGAGTGAACTTGAAAAAATCAGAGAGCAGGTTCAAAATATTGAATGAAGACTTCATAAAATAGGGATTGACCTTCTGATCTTAAGATTTTAAAACCTATTTGTAACTTGAGCTCTTATAGGAATTTCCCTTTTCTAGTTCCCAAGCTTCAATCACGGTATTCTCAAGCCGGAGCTTGGGGACGATGCGGAAAAGTTCGCACAAAGTGCGCTAATTTAATCGTTATGAGTTAATGAGATCCAGATTGTAACATGATAAAAAAGAAAAAGAATTATGAAAATCACACTAGCAGGGGTTCCTGGTTCCGGTAAATCCACGATACGACAGCAACTTGCAACTCACTATAAACTTGAATTCAAAGCCACCGGCGATTTTATGCGAAAAGTTGCTTTGAAATATGGCTATCAGGATATTACCAAGTTCCTGGTAGAGTATATCTCAACCCATCCTGAGATCGACTACGAGGTTGATGCTGAACAAAAATTGTATGGTCAAACTCATGACAATTTTGTTCTTGATGCGCACATCGGGTTTCACTTTGTACCGGACTCCATCAAGGTCTTTTTAGAGTGTTCTCCTGAAGTTTCCGCACAACGAATTTTTGCTGCACGACGTACAACTGAAGATTCTAAGAGCGTTGAAGATACGCTGAAAGCCAACAAAAAACGTAGTCAAACCATGAGCAGAAATTTTAAAAAACTTTATAACGTCGACATCTATAACAAAAACAATTATGACGTACTTGTGGACACAACCTATTTTACGCCAGATCAAGTTGTGGAAGAACTCATCCAAAAAATTGATTCAATAAAAGCCTCCCCCTAGTGTTCAAAAAAGCTTGTCTTGCTTGTGAATAATCGGTAAAAGGATGCCCTTATGACTTTTACCATTCATTTTTGTTCCTATTACATGCGCCCGTAGCTCAGCTGGATAGAGCAACGGATTTCTAATCCGTTGGTCCCGTGTTCGAATCACGGCGGGCGCACCAATGATTTCAGTAGGTTAGAGAAACAACC
The DNA here is from genome assembly GCA_051382335.1 of Deltaproteobacteria bacterium TL4. Classification (GTDB taxonomy): domain Bacteria; phylum SAR324; class SAR324; order SAR324; family NAC60-12; genus JBBCAX01. The sequence goes on along the minus strand of JBBCAX010000374.1, from coordinate 4,959 downwards.
ATTTCTTAACGACTGGTTTTGTTCCACTAAAAAACAAAAACAACCCACAAATCATCACATTTCAACATCCCCTCAAATAATTGATCATTACTTTTAGTGCCTGAATCCTAATCTTCCTCCTTTAAGGTCCAGTCCTTAAGCGTTATTAATTTTCGGTAACTACTCAGCCTATCACAGAAAATTTCATTACCGGCCAAAGACTCTGACCTCCTGCCTCATTCCTGAAGTTTACAGGCCTGATCCAGGGTTAAGGGCAACGTTCTTTCGGGGAAACCTTTTCTTTTTCGATAAAAATATTGTGTGATCACAGGCGGTTCAATCTCAATCTCTCTAAGCGCGTCAATATCCGTAAGCACCTCTGCGACAGAACCATCACGAAACACCATGCCATTTTTAAGCAACAACGAACGATTCGCGAATTCCGGAATCCGGTCGATGGCATGGGTGACGACCAGAAGGGTGTAGCCATGTTCCTCATTCAGTGAATGGAGCAGTTCAATAATCGCTTTGGCACTGCCTGGATCCAAACCATTCGTGGGTTCATCCAAAACCATAACCTTGGGTTTCATGGCCAAAAGCCCAGCTAGCGCTGAGCGTTTCATTTCTCCTCCGGAGAGATGATGTATGGGGCGCTTTTCCAAATGAGTGATTTTCATGAGCGCCAGCGCATATTGGACGCGCTCTCGGACTTCTTCTTTTTCCAGTCCCATATTCATTGGGCCAAAAGCAACATCTTCCCCCACGGTTGGACAGAATAGCTGATCCTCAGAATTTTGAAAGAGATAACCTATTTTTCGAAAAGCGTCCCGTCTGGTTTTCTTGTTCAGCAACTCCTGATCCAATTGAACCGTTCCCGTTGCCGGAAGGAGCAGGCCAATTGCCAGTTTGAGCAGTGTCGTTTTTCCGGAACCATTGGGACCTGAGATGGAGACAGCTTCACCTTGCCTGAAAGAAAGGTTCACATCGGTAAGCACTTGTAATGGACGGTTATATGAAAATGAGACATTTTCGTACTGAAGAATTATTTTTTTTGGTTCCTCCGTTGTAAAAATTGTTCGATCCGCCGCAAGTTTAACAGGTTTTCCCGAAGGCGGACTGAGCGGTATATTCATAATTTTTCCCCGCCTCTGGCAAGACGCGCCAGATAAATGGTCTCTGAACGATCATAAGCGCGCATAAAAATCTGTGCCCCTATCCGGGAAACGGTTTTGAGCGTGGTCATTTTTCCTGAACGGCCCCCACGCGAAAAAGCGGCGGTATTCATACGCGTAAACTCGGAATAAAGCAGAAAGGAATATCGGTACATCATGGCCAGCGTGTCCACAAGGATTTCAGGCATTTTATACCAACGCAGAGCCACCAGGACTTCCGCAAAAGGGGTTGTCATAAAGACCAAAGCCAGCCACGTCATGTCACAATACACACGCAGCACGACCCCGATTCCTTGAACAAGGCCCTCGTGATAAAGCGTTACTTTCCAGAACTGAAACAGCGGGGTGACTCCAAAGCCCACAGAATATCCGGCAACCACGACCAGCGTGGCCACCAGGGGTGCCAAAAAAAAAGCAAGAGTCCTGGCAAGAGGCGTTCTGGACCAGAGGATCAAAAGCAAACCGATCAATAACAGACAACCGCTTAGCCAACTGATCGCAAGACCAATATTGAGAATGATTACAGCAATCAGTAACCCCAGTTTAAACCTGGGATCCCACTGGTATCCGCCTCTTCCATTAGTGGCTTCAAATCGTCGCTCTGAATCAATGATACTGTTGATATCATACTGTCCGCTCATCTTCTTTCCCAAACAAATGATTCCAATATCGGCCAATAATAAAACCGCAAATACCGCCTCCCAACAAGAGGACCGTGTTCCACAAATCGCCCATTGCCTCAATATTAAGATAGGGTTCTCTGGGGGGCAATCCGGCTCTATCCGCCAGAGATTCGTTCACCACCTGATCCATCCCTGTGATTTGAACGCTTGGTGCCGATGTTTCCTGAAACGTGGGAATCTCGGACTCAACAGCCGATAGTGACGGCGGCAAGACACACAGAAACATCAATACCGCGGCGACAGTCGCCGTAATAACCTTGAGTTCCACAAGGATTGACGGTCTTTGCTTATAAATATAGTTCAAGATGAGTCCCGTGAGAAACATCTCACCCAGGGCAATGGGACCTTGCGTCGGGATATACGCCGCATAAATCACAGTGAGGTAGCCTCCCCAAGAGTATTGTGGATTTGGTCCGGTTGCCAGTACCGTTGAAAGGCTCAAACCTGCCATCACATAGGTCATAATATCACCAACTAACCCGCCGATGGCTCCTGATACAAAGAGAGAAAGACCTGCTTTGCGAGCCAGCCAGAAAGAGAACCATCCAAAAAAAGCGCCACCCACCCCCAGTGTCACGACATTCGCGCCCCAGGTTGAAAGACCCCCATGCGCAAAAAAAGCAGCTTGCAAGAGCAGGGATAGGCCCGAGAGCGCAATCGCGATACCCGGTCCCAGCAAAATTCCAGCAAGGGGAGAACCGCACGGATGAGAGGTCGTTCCGGTAAAAGCAGGAATGGGCAAGAGCGAGAGAAAAAAAATGAAAGCGCCCATCATTCCTAACAGGGGTTTCTTCTCAGGGTGTTCATTTGCAAGAGCCTTCATCTTTTTCGCACCATAGCCCACAAGTCCCAAACCCACCAGTGTATAAGCCGCTGCGGGTAACCCCGTAATGATCCCTTCTGAAATATGCATGGTCGTTCTCTTGATCCTTGTGCTGAATGTTGATTTCTGTTGATAGCCCTGGACAGACGACCCTAAGGCGCCCCTTTTCGGACAACCGCCTGAACCTATCCTGCTAAATATGGGTAAGAAGTCAATCTAAAACACCAGCAATTTTTTGCGTCTTCAGTAGTAAATCTGCATTTCTTTTTTCCAGGGACTCACACGCTGCCCTCAGACCTCTCTCTTTCGCAAAAAAGTTATAATTATCCTTTACTTCACCCTACTTTTCCGCTACGAATCTCAAATAAACCCTTTTGAATTTCCTTAGCCGTTCAGGATAAGGTTTAGTTCAACAATAAATTTAATGGAGGCTTTGTTCCATAAACGTATTTTACTATAGACTTTCAGATAAGTCTTTCCTGGGAACGCGGGCATCCTGCCCACAAAAGCAGGCGGGACGCCTGCGCTCCCAGCCCAAAATATTTTTCTGAAACACTATAGTATTCCAGATAAGTCTTTCCTGGGAGCGCGGGCATCTTGCCCGCATCTGGAGGGCGGGACGCCTGCGCTCCCAGCCCAAAATATTTTTCTGAAACACTATAGTATTCCAGATAAGTCTTTCCTGGGAGCGCGGGCATCTTGCCCGCATCTGGAGGGCGGGACGCCCTCTCTCCGACCAATTTATTTATCTGGAATACTATAGATAAAGAGAAACCCTTGTGGTTTAAATGCGGTAAAACTGGAAAGGTTTTATGAAAAGTGTTAGCAAAAGGTTGGTGATTTATGGAATCTTCGGGGTGCTCCTGAGCCTTCTGATGGTTCCCTCGCTCAACAGTTGGGGCGCCGATTCCCTGATTGGACAAAAAGCCCCCGAATTGTCAGGCGAACAAGCGGTGGGAAGGGGACTGCTGAAAGTGAGCGCCATGAGCAAAGAACTCAGTTTTCTCAAAGACGTTCAGGGGAAATTCATCGAGAAAGACGGCGAGTATGTCATGCGGATCGATCGTAATGTCATTGTGCTGAATTTTTTCGCCACCTATTGTGTCCCCTGTATCAAGGAGATTCCCGCGTTCAATCGCCTCTATCAAAAATATCAGGGCAAGGCGGTCAAACTGCTTTATGTCAATGTTGATCCTGAGATGGATCAGGCGCGAGCACAGCAATTCATTCTGGAAAAAAACATGGAACCGCCGCTGATGCTCCCCAATCAGCAACAGGCAATGGAAGCCTACGGCGTGAAAGGCTTGCCGAGAATTGTGCTCATTGATCGTGACGGGAATATCGCTCAGATCATCACCGGATTTCAAGCGGATCTGGAAGAGCAGTTGAGTGAAGTGATCGAAAAATTGGTACGGTAAAGAACCTGCCAAGTATCTCATGGTAGCCCCGTGTTTCGTCACGGGGAAACGGGGAAATGGGGAAACGGGGAAACGTCAGTTCCCCAGTAAAGAACCTGCCAGATATCTCATGGTAGGGGAAACGATTGAGGAAGAAAGAGCACTATGTCTAAAATTCCCGAACGATGGGATGAAACGAATCAATGGTATTTCATTACCTCGGTTTGTGATCAGAGACATCCATGGTTTTCCGATGATGCTCATTGTGAACTCTTTTTACAAACCTGTAAGGAGGTCAGACGCCACCGTAATTACCGGATGGCGGGGCTGGCGCTGCTTCCTGAGCATTGGCATGCTCTTTTGCGTCCAGGAGAGCATTGGAGGATTGAAGAAATTGTCGGAGCCCTTAAGAAAACATTTTTGAAATTTTCTCTAGACATGATTTTCCGTTTGAAAAAACGGGAGAATCTCATTCCCCGTGACGAAACACGGGGCTACCGTAACCCTCTTGAAATTTTCTCTAGAAAGGAACCTTCATGAAACAACTCATTTTATTTCTGGCTCTCCTGTGTTCTGCCCTCAGCGGAACCTATGCCCAATCACTGAAAGACGCGGCGGAGTCAGCAGCGAAACAACTGGCGCGGACGGCAATCGCGCGGTATGAGGAAAAACAGATAGTGATTGAGGTGGTCAATTATTACTCGAAGGAAAAAGACTCGGATGCCAAAACGATTGAAACCGAACTCTATCTGGCGTTTTCTCAGGCATTCTCCGGTTTCAAACTGCTGATTCAGCAGCAATTCAGAGTTTAACTTATTGCTAACAAGTTAAACTTCATTTTGAATAGCGATGGTTGCACCTCGTCCTTCTTCCATAAACCAATTTTCAAAATAAGCGTATAGGAA
>JBBCAX010000373.1:0-1044 GCA_051382335.1 Deltaproteobacteria bacterium TL4 | reverse complement strand
ATCCAGTTTCCTTCCGAGGTAAACGTGATACTTGTGATGCCGCCGGTTTACAACGAGATCGAGAAATGGGAAAGGGAGCATCAGCACCACCACGCACAGGGATGAGGTGGGTTGATATTACCTCCAGACAGGGACTCAGGGAAGGGTGGATAGCGGCTTTCGGCGGTATAGGCGGAAAGTATTCTGGATTCCGGCTCGGGGGCCGGAATGACAGGAAAAATGACTTGGACACCGGCCCAGTTCTTTAAGGGGGCATGTTTTAGCCGGCATGGTTAGAAATATTCCGTGGATTCCTGCTTTCGCAGTAATGACTTTAGAGTTGGACTGGATACGGCCTTCGCCGGTATGGCTTGAAGAGGAGACGGTATGACATATTGAGAAGGCTACAGCAGTTCTATCCGGGTAAGGCACTCGCCATCACCATGAAGAGCGCTTTTCAGTGCCTCCACCTTCACTGTTCCTTTATGAGCGGTCTTGTACAGACTTTCAAAATAATACTTCTGGCAGTAATCACAATAGGCAGGATAGGGCTTGATCATCTTCCCTTCAATTTTAGGGTCATAACATGGTGCAGACGCCCGCCATGTTATGATATTACCTTTTCTGGTTATATTTGATTCTCCTTCGCCATAGTGTTTATTTAACTTCTTTTCTATTTCTTCCGCCATTTTTGTTATCTCATCAACGCTGAAAGTACGGGGATCACGGCCGCTCATACCGGCATACAATTCCAGTATAGTTTCCACAGAGGATTCAGCCTGCTTCCGAAGCATCACAGCCTGCGCACCGGCATCCAACTGGCTGATGCCCTCATGTAACTTCCCTATCAATCTCTTCCAATTCCTTAGCTGAAGTTCTTCCAGGGCTTTTTTTTCCTGAAGAAGATCCTCTTTCTTCTCTGTTTCTTTCTGCTGGCTCATTTCAGTCCTCCTGATCAAACTAATAATACTCTGGTCCGTCCACCTTCACTGCCACCATGGACGTTGGCGGCATCTACATACCCACATCTTAAATATAAAATATTAACGTTTACTTCTGATTTAC
>JBBCAX010000372.1:0-5471 GCA_051382335.1 Deltaproteobacteria bacterium TL4 | reverse complement strand
AACATGGGGAATTCCTCCTGAAAAGTTTGTTTTGTTTCGTCACAAACAAATTATCAGATTGTTCCTCATGTTTCAGGTCATTTAATTTTTTGCGTTTTACGCTGCTACAAATTTGGCGAAGGTATTGTAATACAAAATGTTAATATTCGAGGAAGAGCGATAGAATATTTGATTGCGGGTGAAGATGAGGAATTACGTAAAAAGTTGATACAATCTTTGATTAATAATCAAGAAGGATTACCAAGATTTGCAACAGAAAATAGTCTTGGGGACTACACCAAAGAATTTGATTCTTTTTACACGGAAACTGACGTAAAAACTAAGGTAATGGTACTCGATTCCAATCCAAAAGCATATAATATTGACAAAATGCTTGAATTTCTTTCAAGAGATAACTCTGTTTTCCTTTTCTATTTTATCGGCATAGACCCTGGTAAAATTTTCAATACAGCCCTTGTTTCTATGTTTGAAGAACGACTTGTAAAAGGTACTTTACTTTTGAAGCATTGGGCAGGTAGGAACTCTCGTGGTGTTACGCAGTTAGAAGGTAAAGTTATAAAAGATATTATTATAAACCCCAGTAATCAAATTGATACTTCTAAAGCAATGGCACTAATTAACTCAATGGCAGAAGCATAACTAAAGATATCCAGTGAATTCATTGACTTGATGCATTGAAAAAACTTTGCAGTTTAAGAAAATTTTAGAACACAAAAAGCTAACAAGTCGCTGAAGCTGACGGCTACCACGGCGTGCCCTTCTCAAAATTCACAGCCAATTTTTCATTGCTTGGCTTCGACAACGGGTTGTGTTCCGTGGCAGCCGCAGCTTAGCTCAAGCGTTATGCCCTTTCACTCAAGGAGATAGAAGATGGCCGATCCGAGAGCATTTATCAGTTTCGATTTTGACCACAATGAGACAGAGAAGAATCTGTTTGTAGGGCAATCGAAGAACTCGAAAACCCCCTTCTCTATTCAAGATTGGTCAGCCAAGTCTTTGATGCCGCAATCTCAGTGGGAAGCAATCGTTAAAGAAAAGATAAACAAAAGCAACATGCTGATTGTCCTAGTTGGCAAGACAATGGCTAGCGCAACTGGTGTGGCTAAAGAAATAAAGATGGCAAAAGATCAGAATGTGCCCGTGTTTGGTGTTTACGTTGGCGGTGCGGATTCTACGAGTAACCTACCTGACGGACTAGCGAAAAATAGAAGCATTAAATGGAACTGGGATGATATTGCGGCAGCCATCAAGCAAATGATGGGCGAAGGCAAGAACAAGAATCAGTAGGAGTGGTCATGAAAAAGGCGCTTATTGTCGGCATCAATGATTATCCATCGGCACCATTAAATGGATGCGTTAATGATGCCAATGCTATTGGAACTATTTTTGAATCTCATGGTGATGGCTCCCCGAACTTCGGTGTAAAAATGATGACATCGCCTAGTTCAAGTATCACCAGATCCGCCTTGCGGGAGGCGATAGAGCAACTTTTTACTGGCGACTCTGATATGGCTTTGCTGTACTTCTCAGGGCATGGTTACATAAAAAGCACTGGTGGATACCTTGTCACTACGGACGCAAAGAAATACGACGAAGGTGTCTCCATGGACGAGGTGCTTACCTTAGCAAATCAGTCCATGGCAAAGAACAAGGTGATTATTCTTGACTGCTGTCACTCCGGTGCACTTGGTTCGCCGGGCATTACGGCAAATAACATCGCACAGTTGTCAGAAGGCCTATCAGTTTTAACCGCCAGCCGAGATTCTGAATATGCGATTGAGGTTAATGGATCTGGCGTGTTTACCTCGCTCGTTGTGGATGCTTTGAAAGGTGGCGCTGCAGATTTGAGAGGAAACATCACTCCCGGTTCTTTGTATGCCTATGTTGATGAGGCATTGGGTGCGTGGGATCAAAGACCAATATTTAAGACGAACGTCACAAGCTTTGCGCCCTTGAGAAAAATCCCTCCCAAGGTTCCGTTTGAGACAATGCGAAAGATAACCAGCTATTTCGCCACGCCAAACGCAGAGCATCCGTTAAATCCGACTTATGAAGATACCGACCCCAGCGCAATTGAAGATAACGTAAAAATCTTCAAAGACTTGCAGAAATTCCAAAGCGTTGGCTTGGTTATTCCTGTTGACGCTGAGTTCATGTATTTTGCGGCAATAAATTCAAAATCGTGCCGATTGTCGGCCCTTGGGTATCAATATTGGAGGTTAGTGAATGAAAAAAAGCTATAAAGGATGGAATTCATGGACGCTTTGAGTGCAGATACTAGAGCGACTGTAAATAGCTCGCTTCCGACAACATGCAGATCTGAAATTCTAAACGAGATCGTCAGTGAAAACTTTCGTCAATCCTTCAATATCCACCAAAAAAGCACCACAACAAACCCTTTGCTACTGAATGGTGATGCAGTAGCAGTATTGCGCGATCTGCCCGACTGCTGCATCGATTTTGCGATGACGTCTCCACCCTATTGGGGCAAGCGTGAGTACGAAAACGGCGGCATCGGCTTGGAAGACGATTATCGGGATTTCATCAAGCATTTGTCTGCCGTTTTCGCTGAACTAAAGCGGATGCTGAAACCCGAAGGTTCTTTCTGGTTGAACCTCGGCGATAGTTACAACGGTAAGGGCTTAGTCGGGGTACCTTGGCGCGTCGCCTTTGAACTTGTGGACAATCAAGGCTGGATTCTGCGCAACAGCGTGATATGGAACAAGTTAAAGGGGGGGATGGACAACAGCAAAGATCGCCTCGGTAATGTTCATGAAAACGTCTTTCACTTCGTAAAACAGGCCAAGGGCTACTACTACAACGCCGATGCTATTCGCTCAAAGCCACGCGAGTCAAAAGTTGTCAATGGTGCAATCGTATCCGCTACTGGCGTGTCCGGTGTTCGGTACAAGCGGCAGATAGAGTTATCGACAGCCCTCTCCGATGCCGAAAAAGCAGCAGCGTTCTCGGCTCTTGAGAGAATGCTGGCCGATATTGGCTCAGGCCGTGCGTCTGATTTCAGAATGATTATTCGTGGCCAGCAACGCACCACACACTCAGACAGCGAAAAGGTATCAGGGCGAGCAAAAGAGCTTCGCGACAAGGGCTTTTATTTCCTTAAATACCATCCCAAAGGTAGCAAGCCCAGCGACGTATGGGACATACTCCCCGAAGATACTCAGCGCAGGGGAACTCACTTTGCACCTTACCCTGTTGACCTTTGCTGCCTCCCATTGCTGGCAACTTGTCCCGATAGTGGCACAGTGCTTGACCCATTCTGTGGAACTGGAACAACACTTGTTGCCGCACGAAATCTTGGCCGGAAGTCAGTAGGAATCGACATCTCGCGCCGCTACTTAGAACTAACCCAAGAAAGATGTGAGTCCCTATTATGAGTAAGGTAGTTGAGCTATTCGGCCAGTCAGTGGCAAAACCCGGCCTGGACTGGAAGGCAGTCGTGACCGGACAGCAATGCGTCTATGCAAATAAGAAATGCTACAAGATTCGCAAGAGCGATCCAGACACTGCCATTGGTTCATGCACCGTTCTTTATGGACGAGAGCAGGAACCCATCATCATCTGTCCGACCCGACTGATTGAGCGTCGGCAGATATTCACAGATTGTTTTCATCTATTAACCACGCATGAACCGGGAAATGAACTGCATATAGTTTCCGAGGTTTCGATCCCCGGTGGCAGCGTCGATTATTTCCTCGTGTCAGCGAAGGACTGCAAGGTAAAGGATTTTGTGGGCATTGAGCTTCAAACACTTGATACCACTGGCACCGTATGGCCTGAGCGTCAGAGGTTGCTGAAGGAGTTGGGCGTTCCTCGCAGCGACGAAAGCGAAGATTCGGACAAGTCCTTTGGGATGAATTGGAAAATGACAGCAAAGACAATTCTGGTTCAGATGCACCACAAGATTCACACTTTTGAGCATGTGAACAAAAAGCTGGTATTGGTGGTTCAGGACAAATTGTTGAATTACATGAGCCGCGAATTCAAATTCGACCATCTTAGAAACCCTGCGAGCATCGGCGACTCAATGCACTTGCACGCATACCGGCTAGACTCGCAGGCCGACAAGTCATACAAACTCACGATGCAGTCACGCTTGAGTACCGATGCGGACGGAATTGGTCTTTGTCTTGGGCTTCAGGCAGAAGCACGAATTGAGTTGGAGCAGATAATTCAAGCATTACAAGTGAAAATATCTGCATCTACTCTTTTTGTTCCTGTTTAGTGTGTCGAACAGTCTATGGCATAACAATACGCTGAAGCTGACGGCAACCAAGGCGTGCCCTTCATAAAATTCACAGCCAATTTTTCAGAGTTCGGCTTCGGCAAAGGGTTGTGTTCCTTGGTTGCCGCAGCTTAGCTCAATCGTTATGCCCTCAATACATACAAACAAAGGTATGAAAAACTATGGAGAATTTAAAAGAGCGAGTCACAAAAATTATTGAACACCTGAATGAAGGAATTCATGAAAGGAATGAAATAATTGCAGTATCATTTTTAGCAGCATTGTCAGATCAAAATGTTTTTTTATTTGGCCCACCTGGAACAGCAAAAAGTTTAATCGCTCGCCGGTTATCCCATGCCTTTGAAACCCAAAGTTATTTTGAGTATTTAATGCAACGGTTCAGTACGCCGGAGGAAGTATTTGGCCCAGTCTCCATTACTGAACTAAAAAAAGATCATTTTTTCCGAAAGACAGAAGGATTTTTACCCCAATCTGATTTTGCCTTTTTGGATGAAATCTGGAAATCAAGTCCAGCTATTCTCAATACTCTCCTCACAATAATAAATGAAAAACTATTCAGCAATGGAACGAAGACTGAATCCGTTCCATTAAAGACATTGATAGTCGCATCCAATGAAACGCCGCCTCTAGGTCAAGGCTTGGAAGCTTTATATGACCGCTTCCTTATTCGTCTGAATGTTCCCCCGATGGAAGAAAAAAAGAATTTTGAGTCTCTGCTACAATCTCGGCCAACCATAGCGCAATTAAAACTACCGGAAGGTTTGGCAATAAAACATGATGAATGGGAAAAGTGGTGTGTAGCAATTCACACGATTCAACTTTCAAAAGAGACTCTAAATGTCATACACGATATTCGGCTAACTTTCGGAGAAAAAGGAAAACAACTTAATATATATGTTTCAGACCGGCGTTGGCAAAAATCGGCGATTTTACTTAAAGCAGCAGCATTTTTTTGTGGTAGAGAAAAAACAAATTTAGTTGACACTTTGTTATTACGCCATTGTTTATGGACAACAAAAGAAAATCGTGAAGAAGTCATAAAAATTATTGAAAATGCAGTCAGAAATTCCGGTTTTGAAACAGGTTTTAGTCTACAGGGCAATACCCGTGCATGAATGTTTTTACGCTGCAATTTTATTAATGAAATTAATAACTTGCTCAAAAAACAGTTCTTTCATATTTTTTTGTTTTTTCTTTGTTTTAAAAT
>JBBCAX010000371.1:0-6177 GCA_051382335.1 Deltaproteobacteria bacterium TL4 | reverse complement strand
CAAATATTACGAAAGTTGATTTTAAAACAAAGAAAAAACAAAAAAATATGAAAGAACTGTTTTTTGAGCAAGTTATTAATTTCATTAATAAAATTGCAGCGTAAAAACATTCATGCACGGGTATTGGACTACGGTCCGACACTCTTTGGGAATCGCAGGATGCGGACCCGCATGTCCGGTGGTGTGGGAGGTGGCGGAGAAAAACCGCTACCTACCCGATTGGAATTGTGTCTGCGTCTCGTCTACGCCCTGCATCTACGTCTTGTCTGCGTCCTGCAAATCACGTCCTGTCTACGTCTCGTCTACATCTTGTCTGCGTCTCGTCTACGTCTTGCAAATCACGTCCTGTCTGCGTCTTGTCTACGTCCCACAATCACGTCTTGTCTGCGTCTCGCAAATCACGCCCTGTCTACGTCTAGCAAATCACGTCATTCCAACGATGAGTTGAGGGGTGTGGGGGAACGAGGTCTCCGCAAAAGCAACACACCTCAAAATGAATCAAAAACCGTGGAAAAGGCGGCAGTCCCCCACATCCCCTCCGACGTCTGGTTGGGCATCTTTTTGTGCTTATTCTTCTATGCAGTCACTAACCTTTTTGTTGAGAAAGGCTCATAATACAACACTATGAATTGATCTGGCAGCAATCCCAGTGACGCATAAGTACGCCCCTTACTATCACTAAACTCTACTTCAAAAGCTTTACCATCTTTCAAAGTTTCTACGATAGTCCCTACTTGGCCACGATACAAATGCCGTTTAGGTAGATCCACCGTCAAAGCTACCACATCCAAGAGTTTGATTTTTTCCTTCATTGTCTTACTCCTCCTCAAGTACATAACAACTGGTTAATCGAGGATAGGGCTTATCAGTTTCGATAATCCAAGCGCTGCGAATTATCGCTTGTTTTCCCTTCCGTTTTAATGGCAAATCCACTTGATACCGTTGTCCGTATTGATCTTTCAAGCCTATCTTAGCCTCATGCTGAGGTATCGCTTTCAGAAGAATCTCTTTTAAAATCTCAGCATCTTCTGCAGTCAAACCAAAGACCGATTCAAACACATGTGCTTTATTCTTTCCTGTTCTATGGTTTGGATTAAGGCAATATTCAATGAGCTTATCCAGGTGAACTACAGCACGATCTGCGTATGGTATTTTCATAAAAGCACCTTATCAACCTGCTTACGATGCCTATAAATTTTAAAGGTTATTGTACCTATAACTGGATTAAAGTAAATCCTGAATTGCCATTGCCTCTCTTTATCTGAAAAAACACCAATACGCAAACCAGACCCCTTTTCTTTTTCACGCTGAAAGTCATGTCCCTTAAAATTTAGCCTGCCAAGGGCACTTGACACGTGGTTCAAAATCACCGTCTTCAGATGCATTCTCTTTCAGTTGGCGGTTCAGTCTGCCGATTTTAATACCGCCAACTCTAGCTGGTGGTCGGTTACTACAAACAATAGTCAGTAACTTCCTGACTATTATTAGGTTCTATCGCATCCAAGTTAACTTCAACTTGTCATTAGCTTTAGCCTTGAACGTTCCTGGCGCTATTCCCCAAAGACCCCTCATAGCATATTGACCTCTAATAACATAAAGTCCATCATCCTGCTTCTCCATATCTGTTATTTGGACATCTGAAACAGCACCAAATTTGCTAGCACATTGCAAAGCTGTGTGAACTTTAAGTTTAAGAGTATCCACTATAGCATTAGATTCTTCTGAAGCTATTGAATATGATACGAACGATGTATAAAACATAAGACTAAAAGTAATCACTAATAATCCAAATACAGTGCTGTTTGAACTAATTGATTGTGACCTTTTTTTACGAATTGTTCTAATCATTTTGAAACAAAAATCAAACACATGCCAACACATAATCCCAATGCAATTATTATTTAACATAGTCCCTCTAATAAGACGCTACGCCCCTGTTTCCCTTAACACAAAATGCTGAACTCATTCGTCGAGGCTATCACGCCAAGCCCAACGCTTGAGCTAAGCTGCGGCTGCCACGGGACACAATCCGTTGCCGAAGCCAAGCCATGAAAAATTGGCTGTGAATTTTGAGAAGGGCACGCCGTGGTAGCCGTCAGCTTCAGCGACTTGTTGGGCAGAAATTTGAGAATTCTTGTTGCATTGTTCACCAACATGGTGTACTTTGATGCATAATTTAGTTTATTTGATACCCTTTGACAAATTGATTCCAATGGCAAACCGAAGACTCCAGTCTTATACCACTCCTGCTGAACGTACCGTGCGAGCTTCAGTCAGCTTTCCAGAAGACCAATACGCGGAGCTTGAACGTATCGCTTTAGAACAACGTGTATCACTTGCCTGGGTGGTACGGGAGGCCGTGCGAACCTACATTGTGACACGCAATCCCCTGCTAGAAAATGAGGATACTAACACTAATATCTATGGGACTTCTAAGAAATGACTCCACGCCAAGAATGCTTCAATAATATAAAAACTGTACTGCAACCCTCCATTCAATTCTCATGTAATGGGGCTTTAGTGGCAGAGGGCAATTCCCTTGCTATGCTTCGATTGCTACCCAGTAACTCAGTTTCACTAATCCTCACTGACCCACCTTATCACTCTACTAAAAAACACAATATTTACGGTGATACAGCTTTCGCTGAAGATCAGCACTACCTTGAGTGGATGGCTGAATACGCAGAAGAGTGGCGACGCATTTTAAAGCCTAATGGTTCTCTATTCTGTTTCTGTGCATCTTCGATGTCTGCCCGCTTAGAAATAATGTTCTCAAAGAGCTTCAATGTGCTGTCTCATATTGTTTGGACAAAACCAAATGATCCTGGATTCGATGGTTGGAAAGGTAAAATGAAAAAAGAAGCTTTGCGTCAATGGTATGCTCATTCCGAGCGTATCTTGTTTGCGGAGCCTGCCGTAGAAGGTAATATCTTTAGATCCCCATTCGCGGAGCTACTGCGTGATTGCCGCAAAAAGGCGGGGTTATCTATGCATGAGTTAACAGCCATCATTGGCGCGCATGGAAAAGTCAATCATGGTGGTGCTGTGTCAAATTGGGAAGCGGGGAGAAATACCCCCAGCCGTGAACAGTACGAAAAGACACGGATTGCACTTCTATCCACCGGAAAAGTGCAATCTATGCCATCCTATGAGGATGCTATTCGTATATTTACAGTGGATGCATCTAAAGAATTCACTGACGTATGGACATTTCCATCTGTGCGTCCTTATAATGGCAAGCACCCTGCCGAAAAACCTGCCGCACTTTTGGAACATGCTATTGAGGCAACGACATATCCAGGTGACATAGTGTTGGACTGCTTTGGTGGTTCTGGTAGTACAGCACTTGCGGCACTCAAACTTGGGAGACTTACAATATCAATGGAAATCGAGCATAAGTGGGTGATGAAAATATCTGAACACATTCAGAGGGTGTGTGACATTGACACAAAATTGCCTAACGCCTTGGATACAGCTAAACCACTCTATCAAACCACAAAGCGCAAAGCTCCTCAGTTAGCATTGTTTTAGGCATAAATCCCCTTGTCATTTTTATCAAGAACTCGTCTCATCCATTCTAGTGTTATCTCATCAATATTTTTGCCAAGAACTCGTCTCATCCATTCTAGGATTATCTCATTAATATTTCTATCAAGAACTCGTCTCATCCATTCTAATGTTTGTTGGATTCCTGCATCTTTAACCACCACATTGCAGTGGTGGTGTCCCCATCCTAAGTTGTAAGGGCGATGGTTAAGTACCCCATAACACAACTCTTCAATGTGAAACAAATTTAATTGAGTAACGGTTAGATCAGGTACTTCCCTTCCTTCTGCCTGTTCCATACGGCTGAAAAAACCTTGCCCAGATAATTTTTCTAGACACAGTGGACAGACAGTAACCTCTTCAGTATTTAGCACTCTGTTTTTGATTAGTTGCTCTATATCCAATAAATCATCATTGTTGCACTTCACTAAACAGTTCTTCTTTCGCTCTGATGCTTCAGTGGGTGACATTCCATTTGCAATTACTACGGCATCTGAGTCGTGACACTTCCAAAAAATAGCCTCAAGCTGCTGGCGACAATGTTCAATCGTTGTCTGGCTGGCATACTCATAAACACGAATACCAGCACCCTTTAATGCTGTTTCAGTGAAACCAAGGTTTATTTTCGCACTATTCTCACTGGCTGTAGTAGCTGGTATCCGAGCAACATACTGCCCTCCCAATGGGTTTGTTCTCTGAGTTGCTTCTGTCCAGTTTTTTAAATTTGGAGGGTATTTTATCCACTGTTCACGAGTTTCATAAAATAACAATGTATTAACTCCAATACTCAGACATTGTTGTGCAAGATCCTGATCAATGTTAGCGTTATCGAAATAATCAGATGGGGAAATCAAAACGATAAAACCATTATCATAAGTCTGTCTATTCTGAGGTCTGCACGATGTCCATTGAGTATATGGAATTAGGACAGTACTCTTTCGTGATACTCGATTTTGGAAGATCACATCATCATCCGCACCTCTAGTTTGTCCAGTCTTATAAATCTTCCTTTCTAGAAGCTGTGGAAGTCTTGGTGCAGATGAACGAGGAGTCATAATTTTTCTCTTGGTTTCTTAATTTATTACACGATCACTTGAATGACAGTTTGCCCAACGATTGAGCTAAGCTGCGGCTGCCACGGAACACAACCTGTTGCCGAAGCCGAACTCTGAAAAATGGGCTGTGAATTTCATGAAGGGCACGCCGTGGTAGCCGTCAGCTTCAGCGACTTGTTCTGCCTTATTTGAAACGATATATAAATGGAAATACAAACGTTATAAATGCTGTCCAAACTGTATATGTTGGTAAATATTGAGTAATCCAACTATAAATTTGTTTCATCTGAACTGTTTGTTTTAAAAAATGTATGTAGTAAAACAGCATTCCAGCTAGATGGATAAAGATAATCAAGTTTGCCCCTAAAACCGCAATACGATTTGGGGTTAATCCATATGAAGTCAGTCTAAATATAATTGCTGATAAAGCTATCGCATCAATCGCTAGTGCAACAATAATTAATAAAACATTGAGATAGTCATTAATAGTTTCCTTTGCAGTTGATTGTCGTTCAGAAATCGAAAAAATTGTAATTGCTAATATTATCAATAGCATGATGTTGAATACGATTAAAAAATCACGGTCTGTATAAGGACTCTTCTGCTGGATTACTATGGTTAGAAGGAAAATGATAAGAGTGATCAAAAATAATGGACTAAACACTTTTGCAATTACTGGTGCAAACCTATGGGTATGATTTCTCTGTTCTACAAGGTAAGTTGCGACAATCGGAGAAGCAACTATGCCATATACTACTACATATTCTGTGTACCATTTAAAAATGTCGATTTTAATTACTGAAAATAGTCCCAAAGTTAATCCTGTTAAAATCATTCCTCCAATCAAGATGATCGCCGTATATATGAACATTTCTCCATTGTATTTCAGATAATCCATTCGTTTCATTGGATTTTGAAATTCATCGCCTGTGTACGCAAATCCAACGATTGTCCAAAGAAAGAAGGGGATATGAATGCAAGATAAAACTATAGTATCAGATTTTTCCGGAGTAGGCATCAGATTGATAAAGAGGATAGCAATCAAGAATGTTCCCCAAATGATAAATGATTTTTTTTTGTTTGGAGAAGTTTTAAGCACAAAGTAAAAGGCAATGATTGGAAGAATAAAAAAAGCAGGATTTCTTAAGTAAAAGATTCCTGAGTCTATACTATCGATAATTGCTGGAATTTTGGCATATGTCCCACCAATTAAAGACAGAAAGATAATCAAAATAATTTCAAACGATCTATCCAACTTCGGTAATGTTGGTTTTTCCTCGTTCTTTTCATAAAAGAATCGAGCATACCAAACTGATAATATTACTGAATCTTGATTAGTATTATATATTGCACTAAAACATTCTCGAAATTCCTCTGGAGACTCTCTATAAAGTCGTTCCAACTCAGCGGGTTCATTTATATGGCTTTCAATTTGTTGTCGAATATTCATAGATTTTATCGAGTTAGCTGAATTATATTATAGTTTTTCATGTAGTTAATGGCATTTCTGCCTGTTTCTTATTTTTAATAAACTCAATAATATCAGTTACTTAAAAAATAGACAGTGCGGATTCCT
>JBBCAX010000370.1:0-7163 GCA_051382335.1 Deltaproteobacteria bacterium TL4 | reverse complement strand
CAGAAATCTGTTTAACGAACTTTTAAATCGCATGGATTTACCTCTGAGACCCAGAGTCAGAGAAAATTATGCTGTGGCATGGGCAAGCTAGATTCTAAGGGGGTGGCCGAACTTACGACCAAGCCCTCATTCATAAGATAAAACCACTGATATTATTGAATAATTAAAACTAAAACCATGAATCAAATGTTCAAAGTCCAGAAACCTTAGTCACTTGAGTATATTATTTCATCCAGAGCATTCCTACAAAACAAATTCGTTTCTAGTGTTTTTCGTGGATTTAGCGGCTCATTTAAAAACTACCCGTATCTGAAAAGCTGCGAGCGAGTAATTACGTTATGGTTAAGATAGCGACAACTTGTGAATAAAGGCTTCAAGTTGCTCATAATTTCGACACTCACGAAATTCGGTGCAGGACGGTAAATAGGCATCCACTTCACTGTCGCCCATGTTCCAGGTGTTGGAGCGCTCAGGGTTGAGCCAAAGTAAGCGTTTTCCGCGTTCTTTCATTTGTTCTACGATTCGGTGTTCTGTCATGCGGCCATTATTTCGGGCATCACCAAAGATAATCACGGTTGTTCTGGGGCCGATAATACTCATATAATCGGATTCAAACTCACGAAAGGCCTGTCCATAGTCTGAGTTGGCAACCCCATTTTTCCAGTGATCTGCCAGCACCTGCTCCACCGTTTCCTCCATTTGGTCGTTTTCAAAATATTCGGTAATTTCCACCATGTCATCAATGAAGGCGAAACTACGAACTTGTCGGAACTGACTGGAAAGCGAATAAATCAGGGACAGCATAACCTTTGCCATCGTGTAAACAGAACCTGAAACATCACAGAGAACGACAATCTCCCCCTTACGTTTCAGTTTGTTCTGGTAATGGAGTTTAATGGGCAAGCCTCCATAACGCATGCTTTCGCGAAAGGTTTTCTTGATATTGATTTTGCCACGGTGATGCTGCTTTAATCTCAAGGACGCGTTGGTGTTGACCTTCCGTATCAAATTTCGCATCAAGAAGAAAATTTGCTCTTTTTCTTCGGGCTCCAGAGAAAACAGGCTTTTGCCACGGATCTCGTTTTGTTCAGGCAAAGGGTCTTTATAAATTCTGGTTTTAAACACATTTCGGGTTTGTGTCCCTGACAGCATTTGTGAAAGGAGATCCAAGCGGGCATTTTGAACACGTCTTTGACGGTAAAGCTGTTTTAAGTATTCAATGCTATTCTCTTCCCGTCCTGCCTGCTTGAAAAATCCTTTGAGCGCGCTTCTTACGGTATCAATGCTTTTTTGGATTTCCAACCGCTTACTGAGTACAAAGAATCCGGATAACGGACTGTTTTGGCTGGAGATCGGGCCAACCTGTCCTTGCAGGGTTTGTTCGATAATTTCCAAAATACGCTCATCATTATTGGCAAGGAAATCCATCACCGCAAGATCCATCTGAGCCTGATGGGTCGTCATGGTTGAGAGAGGTTCTGAGGGGAGTTCTTGCAGGGTTTCCTGCATTTGTTCCCGCAGAAAATCTTGGACCGGATCCGTTTCTTCAGGCTGAAAGAAGGAAAGCGCCTGATCCGGGTCCGCCTGATCAAAAAAGAGTTCAAAGCAATGATTGAATTTTCCGAGATCTTTTTGTGTTTTGATCAAGTGAGCTTGAAGTGTGATTTTGAAGATCTCACGTTCAAAGGATTGGATGCATGGCAAGGCGGATGCGCAATCGAGAACTTCCGCGGTGCTCACACGAATTCCCGCGGCTCTCAGGGTACTGGAAAATTGACTCAGAATCTGATGCATGACAAGCTCCTGAAGGCGATTTGGAAACAGGCATTTAAAGCAATTTTTTCTTTACATGCTCAATATCTGTTTGATATTTCAATAGCACTGAAAGTGTCATTTGGATCTCTTCTCGGTTCCATTCTTTCATTTGCAAGGCCAGTAAGCTTTGTATCCAGTCAATACTTTCGGAAATGCTAGGCGCTTTTTTTACGCCCAATTTCCGAATCTGTTGAATGAATTTAAGGGTTTGATCCAGCAATTGATGGTCAAACTCAGGAATTTTGGTGAGGATGATATTTTTTTCCAATTCAAGTTCAGGATAATCAATATAAAGGTGCAAACAGCGCCTTTTCAAAGCGTCGCTCAAATCCCTCTGATCATTGGACGTTAGAATGACAATAGGCGGCGTATGGGCTTCAAACGTACCCAGCTCCGGAATGGTTACCGCAAAATCGGAAAGAAATTCCAGCAAAAAGGCTTCAAACTCGGGGTCCGCTTTGTCAATTTCATCGATGAGTAATACCGTAGTGGTTTTTGACTGAATCGCTTTGAGTAGCGGTCTCGGTAAAAGAAAACGCTCCGAGAAAAAAGCATCTTCCTGTTGAGAGAGTTTGGCGATGGCTTCACTCAGCGAGACCGCGTCTTCGAGGGTTTCACTGATTTTATCCTTAAGAATTTGAATGTACAGCAACTGTTTCGCGTATTCCCACTCATACAGGGCCTTGGACTCATCCAAACCTTCGTAGCATTGAAGTCGTATCAACGGGTAATTTAACGCTTTGGAGAGACTTTTGGCCAGTTCGGTTTTGCCAACACCTGCCGGGCCTTCAACCAGGAGCGGTTTTTTGAGTTTGATGGCCAAATACAACACGGTGGAAATGATATTGCTGGCAATGTATTTTTGCTGGCTCAGTATTATTTTTAAATCTTCAGGTTTGTTTAAAGTTGGCGTTGTCATAACATTACGATCCAAATTTGTTTTTGTGTGTTCCTGGCTAATTTATCAAGGTAAAATGAATTGCAGAGGCCACCATACCTTTAGCCTTTCTGAGATGCAAGCTGAGTTTTTTGTGGGAATTCAATTCAGTAATTGTGCTAATTGATCCGAATATTCCCTCAGGGCAATGGCACCTTCCTGGCAATTTTGAAGATAGAGTGACAATTTTTCAGTTGCGGAGAGGTAAGGTGCCGGTAAAATCATCGCCGGAATCTCGGTGGGAAGCAAGGTTTCTCTTTGGCTTAAATCTCGGGTAACACTACGCAAACGTTTATAAATGGTACGTTGAATGGTTCGATAAACCAGGAGTTTCGTCGTGATTTTGAGGCGAGGGTCGTGTGGGTGTGAAAATAGGGTAAAATCAATTCCCAGCACCAGGGTTTCAGAAGCATCATAACTGGATAGAATAAAAGCGGTTCGGGGTTTGTCCAGAACAACCGCAAGTTCGCCCACAAGATCGTAAGGATGGATGTGATTGATGGGGGTCCCATCATTTCTATCAATGTACACAAAACATCCTCCTTGAAGTAATAAATAGAGCCAATGACTCAGTTTCCCTTTTTCAATCAAGGTTTCTCCAGGGGTGAGGCTGATGATTTGACAATGGGACAGAAAATTGATGGATTCCTGTTTGGACGCGGATTCAAGTAAGTCCACCAAAAAGGGAACTTGACGCAAGATCGTCGCGGTCTTCGTCAAATCGTACTGATCCAGGAGGCTGGTGACTTTCATAGTCGTGACTTTCTTCTCTTCAGATAGCGCCTCAATCGAAGTGAAAATGTTTAAAGAGCTCATGAATCAGTACGGGGATTTCTTCTGAATTTTTGGAATCAGAGGCTTTTTGAATCTTTTTCAAGATTTCCCCATGAGGGGAATCATAATCTTTACAAAGATCTTTCATTATTTGCAGTTGAGCACTGATGCGTTTGGCCAAGAAGGGCGGAATTTCAGAAAGCGTCTTGAACTCTTCCCAAAGTTGTTGTTCCACAGCGTCAGGCAACGGCGGTTTGGGTGCTGCTTTTTTTTCAGGCTCTGGGGGGTTCTGACGGAGATATTTTACCAAAATTCTCAGGAATTGATTCATCTGAATGGGTTTGGTGAGATAATCATTGGCACCGCTTTTCAAAACTTTTTCTTGTTGTTCTCTGAACGCATCCGCGGATAGCCCCACAATGGGAACAATCTGACATTCGGGCAACCGGCGAATTTGTGAGATAGCCTCCAGCCCGCTCATGCCTGGCATGTGAATATCCATCAACACCAGATCGGGTTTTAATTGCAGGGTCTTCTCAATCCCTTGTTTTCCATTATCCGCCAACACAACCTCCAAGCCCACAGTCTGGAATAAAGCCCTGATCATTTGCTGGTTTTCAGGATTATCTTCAACCACCAGAATTTTATTTTTTTTGCTGAAATGGTAATCGTCCCAGTGAATTTCCTTCTGCCGTTCTTCCAGGGTCTGAGCGACAACCAAAGGGATTTTCACAGAAAAGATCGACCCTTTGCCTTCTTCACTTTGCAGTTCAATGGTTCCTCCCAGGAGTTGGACCATCTCTCGTGTCAGTGTTAAGCCCAGTCCGGTTCCACCAAAACGGCGGCTGATGGAAGTGTCCGCCTGTTCAAAGGGTTCAAAGATGGTCTCTCGTTTTTCAGGCGGGATGCCAATACCTTGATCTTGGACTACCAGCACAATCCAGTCCTCAGCTCTTTGGGCACTCAGAATAACTTGTTTGTCTTTGGGCGTGAATTTAATGGCGTTGCTGATCAGGTTCATCAGAATGCGGTTGAGTTTGGTTCGATCTGAAAGGACTTCTTCCGGCAGTTCGGGCGCATACTGATAGCTCAAATGGAGTCCCTTCTGGAGAGCCGCCGCCTTGTTGATATGAAAGACACCTTGAATCAGAAGTCTGAGGTTGACGGTTTCGATCTCAACCGTGACTTTCCCCGCTTCGATCTTGGACAAATCCAAAATATTATTAATCAGCTCTGATAGATTTTCTCCACTGCGTTGAATGATTTGAAGATGAAGAGCAAAATCATCAGGAATAGATAACTTCTTCGACTGATGAGCAAGGATTTGACTGAACCCCACGATAGAGTTTAAGGGGGTGCGGATTTCGTGACTCATATTGGTCAAAAACTGACTTTTTGACTGATTGGCCTTTTCGGCCTGCTCTTTGGCAATCAATAACTCCTCTTCCGCTTTTTTGCGTTGTGTCACATTATCATAAACGGCAACCACTTCTCCGGACGGTAGTTTATAGACATAATTTTCATACCATCCCGTAACTATGTCATCCTGGTATAATGAGCTCGGAAACGCTTCTGCCTTTCCGGTTTTCCAAACCCGCTTCAGAACGTCAAGTAAGCCCATCGTTTTGACTCCAGGAAAGGCGTCCTCAATGCTTTTTCCCAGAACGTCTTCCTTCTTTACATGAGTGGATCGCTCTCCCGCCAAGTTCATATCCTGGATGATGAAACGAGAACCCTCATTTTGTGCTTCATAAAGCGCGACCCCATTACTCATATTGTCAAGAAGCTGTTGCAGCCGAGTTTTACTGTCTTCCAAGGCTTTTTCCGCACATTTTCGCGCAGTCACATCCTGAAAGGTTCCTGAAACTTTAACGATTTTCCCGTTCTGATATTCAGCCTTCCCAGCGGTCAGAACCCAAAGCCGTTTGCCTGAAGACGAAATAAAGGGTACTTCCAGTTCATAGGGTTCGCCTCGTTCGCAGAGCGTCAGGAAGGCCTCACGAATGAGGGCGCGAGACTCCGGTGCAAAAAAACAGATAAGGTCTTCAATGGATTGTGTTTTTTCGATTTCATAAATCGCATAAACTTCGTCGCTCCAAAAGGGGGTCATGGTTTCAAGATCCACTTCCCATGCTCCAATTTTGGCCATTTTTCCCATTTGATTGAGAAGTTTATCGCTTTTTATCAATGCGGCATTCGTCTGTTGACGTTCAATAATTTCAAACTCCAGGAGTTTTTTAGCAATCCTGATTTTGCGATTCATCCACAGCAAAAGACTGACCACCAATCCTAAAAAAAGGATGATCCCCCCACCCATCCATAGTCGTTGTTGATAATTTTTACTCTGCTCCTGTTGCCAGTAAACAGGATCATAAATCCAGTCTTTACGATTAAACGCTTTCTGCACGAGCCCGCTTTTCTTCAGATGCATATACATGTGTTCCCAGCGTTCTGGACTGAGATACCCGATGTCAACAAGGGGATACATCATGAGATTGTGAACGCCCTCAGCTTGAAAACGATTGAACGCCAGGCGCTCCTCAAGGGAAAAAATACCAGAGGCATGGGGTAATTCAATACTGATACGATCTGCGATGGTATCGGAATGTTTTAAGGCATATTCCCAGCCTTTGATTGTGGCTTGAGTGAAACGTTCCGCGATGGCTGGATTTTGTTGGGTGAGCTGTTGGTGGGTGAACAGAGAATCCCCATAGAACATAATTCCATAGTCAGAAGGATGAATGACCTGAATTTTCAGGCCCTTCCGTTTGGCATCGAACGGGATGCTGATGGAGTATCCCGGGATTACATCAACTATTCCTTGGAGCAAGTGCTCCAGGCCAAGCTGATGCGGATAGGGCTGCACCTGATGGGGGTCAAGCCCTTCCGCCGTCAGCATTACTTGAAGCTCCACGTCAATCAGGTCATTGACATTCCTCGCTACTCGTAGCTGTGTGAAATCCGCCAAAGAAGCAAGGGACGTATCGGCACTTGCGTAAAAGGCGGAAGCACTTTTCTGGAAAAACGTCGCCAGGATGATCAACGGTAAACCTTTATCCTGAGCCGCCAGAATATCCCCCGCTCCAATACCAAAGGTGGCCCTTTCCTCCGCGACTTCATCAATGGCGTTCAGAATTTTCTTGTCGGTTTGAATAGCGGACCTGATCTCCACATCCAGCCCCGCGTCTTTATAGAAGCCCATCCATTTTGCGGCGTAGTATCCCGCAAACTGGAACTGATGCTCCCACCGCAGTTGCAGTGTCACTTTTTCCGCTTTTGCCTCCTGGGCTCCTGCATTGTAAATCAGCATTAAAATCAGGATCGTTAACAGGAAAGATCCACGGTGTTTCCTAAGTCCTGAACCGAGTAAATACGCCATGGTGTTCCTCTGGTCTAATGATCAAAAGGCAGACTATTTCCGAAGTTTTTTATGATTGCTGAATAATAACCGTGATGTTCGTTTTTTGCAAGCGTTTGTCCGCTTTCCTTTGCTGGAATGCTTCAGCCGCGGATTTTCAACCTGTGCAGGTACCTTTTTAAAACCACGAAAAACACTAAAAACACGAAAGAAAACCTGCAAAATAAGGTTTCACGGAGGAATTCATTGGGGTTGGTCACATTTTCGGCCACAAATTGT
>JBBCAX010000369.1:0-1068 GCA_051382335.1 Deltaproteobacteria bacterium TL4 | reverse complement strand
CTTCTCGGATATCCGAGCCAACATTGTAGGAAACGACGTTGTTATTACTACCGATTGCGAATGGTGCGTAAAAATTGGAGTTATTAAACGTCACTCTGTTGGGAGTATTAGTCTCCTCTACTCTCCAATCTTTTCCATTTTGCACCTTATCTATTACAGCCGAGGAGAGCGACAAATAAACAGTCGTGAACTTTGGCATTGTTTTCCCCATGAATTTATGGAGGCTAGTTTGTTTCTGTTCTTTTATAATATGTTTGTCCACGAGATACCTCTTTTCTCGCAAGACATCTTCTCGACTACATGGTATCGAGTTTCTCACTTCCCTTTGTAGGATTTCGTAAGTAACATTTAGGAATTTCCCCTTTGGGTTTCTATGAGCTTCAAAAAGTACTTTGATTATGGCGTCTTGAATTTTTTTATCTGAATCAGCGTTGTCCATATTACAAAATACCGTTCTCAATCCCAAACTCAATAGCTTTTAGGATCGCCCTAGTCTCTTCTAGGCCCTTAATACGAGCTTCCGCATGTCTTTCTTCATTA
The DNA here is from genome assembly GCA_051382335.1 of Deltaproteobacteria bacterium TL4. Classification (GTDB taxonomy): domain Bacteria; phylum SAR324; class SAR324; order SAR324; family NAC60-12; genus JBBCAX01. The sequence goes on along the minus strand of JBBCAX010000369.1, from coordinate 528 downwards.
AATTGATCGTCCCCAATAGCTACAACTGCAGATGTATATCTAATCTTTTCGAAATTTTGGTAATATTTTGAGTCCTCTCCGATTAAAGAATCGAGTAGCATTAATGTTTCCTCTCTCCACTGTTTTAAATCCTCGGAGTTATTATCTATTAATTGATCGACTGCCTCGATTTTTGCCTTCAGTAACTTAAGCAATTTATCTTTATCCATCATTACTCTCCAGTTCTTCGAGGATCCTTAGACTTCGCTCAGGATATCTTTTCCAACTCCTCCAAATGGTGTTTTTGTTCCTTGGAGAGGTGTTTGGGGACATCGAGGCGGATTATGGCGTAGTGGTCACCGGCGCCATGGCCGTTGAGATGTTTGACACCTTTGCCCCGGAGACGGATTTGTGTTCCCGGTTGGGTTCCGGCCGGAATACGAATTTTGACGCGGCCATCGACAGTTTCGATTTCGGCTACGGTGCCTAAGGCTGCCTGAGAAAAAGTGACGTAGTGTTCGGAAACGATGTCGTATCCACGTCTGGAAA
>JBBCAX010000368.1:0-1072 GCA_051382335.1 Deltaproteobacteria bacterium TL4 | reverse complement strand
CTTCACTTCCTGTCAAGATTCTCGTTCCATCGGGAGAAAACACCACGGATTTGACAGGACTTGTATGCGCAGTGAAAGCACGAATATTTTCACCAGTTTCGATATCCCATAAATTTGCTGCATTATCGGGCCAAAAACTTCCCGATAAAACTTTTGTTCCATCGGGCGAATATGCAACGGATTCTATAACACCTCCATTCCAAGAGAAAGTATAAATTTCAACACCATTGGAAGCATCCCACAATTGCAGTTTGTTACCTGCTCCCGTTAAGACATTTTTCCCATCGGGTGAAAATGCAACGGAATAGACACCTCCTCCATTCCAGGAGATAGTGTTATTTTCAACACCACTGGAGGCGTCCCACAATTGCAGTTTGTTACCTACTCCCGTCAAGACTGTTTTTCCATCTGGAGAAAATGCTACAGAAACATCTCCCCATGAATTCCCGGTGAAGGTATGAATGATGTCTCCGCTAGAAGTATCCCACAAACTCGCCGTGCCATCCGAACTTCCCGTTAGGATATTTGTTCCATCCGGTGAACATGCAACGGACCTGCCTATTTCTGTATGGCCAGAAAAAGTATGTATCTCATATCCACTTGCAGTATCATATAATTTTATATCCACATTACCTATTAATGCTTTTTTCCCATCGGGCGAGAATGCTACAGAAGTATCTGCATTAGATGAATATGTGTTTGTCCGAAAAGTACGTATTTCAACCCCGCTTGCAACGTCCCACAATGTTGCCATACCACCTGAAATCCCTATTAACACTTTCGTACCATCCGGTGAAAAAGCCAAAGAATCAACAGGATTTGATGTCCACGAGAAAATACCAACGATATTGCCAGTGGTGATATCCCATAATTTCGCCGTACCATCCCCACCCCCGGCTAGAACATTCATCCCATCCGGCGAAAATGCAACGGACGAGATACCTCCTATATAACCGGCAAAAGTGCGGATGACTTCGCCGCTGTTTGTGTCCAACAAGTACGCCGATTCGCCCCCAATTATGACTTTCGTTCCATCTGGAGAGAATGCCACGGAATTAACACTCCCTGTATA
>JBBCAX010000367.1:0-48043 GCA_051382335.1 Deltaproteobacteria bacterium TL4 | reverse complement strand
TCTTTGGATTTGGCCAAAGTAAGCTTTGGTACTGCACAGTCTGGGTTAGACTCAAAGGAATTTATTTAAATGAACATCTATAGTAAAAACTGACCTGTTTTTGATAGGTTCGGAAAATTTTTCCATAATTTTTAAGAATTCAGCATTTAGCGATAAAGCGCAAACTCTCAACAAGCACAAGGGGATGGACTTGGAGCGGTCTTTCTTTTTTTCTGGCACTGAACTTGTATTTCCTTAACCAGACAGTTGCGCATGAGGTGGACGAATTTTAGGGGGTCAGGGCAAATTTTAGACCTCAATTGATCAATAGAACCCCTTGATAATCGACGGTTCCATGGTTGAAAAAGTCCAAAGTAGAAAATCACAAGAATCATCAACTAAAAATGGATCAAAGGATTAATGTGAAATCTAAAATACCAAGACATTTAGCAGTACTGCTGTTGGCCCTGTTGTTTGGAACAGAAACATGGGCTGTTCGTGTTAAGGATATCGCTTCTTTACGAGGCGCACGAAATAACCAGCTTACAGGCTTTGGCATTGTGGTCGGTCTTGATGGAACAGGCGATTCCCCGGAAAGTTTGCTGTCACGCAAACCGATCATTAATGCTCTGGAAAGAATGGGAATCAGCTTAAATCACAAGGATATTGCGGGTCGCAGTGTTGCCGCTGTTTGGTTGACGGCGACACTCCCCCCCTTTGCCAAATCGGGACAGCACCTTGATGTTACGGCAGCTACGATTGGAGACGCAACCTCCTTGAGAGGCGGTGTGCTGGTAATGGCTCCGCTTAGAGGGCCTAACCGTTTGGTCTATGCCGTGGTTCAAGGCCCTATTGTTGGTATTCCTAAAGGCTTGACTCGGGATCAGGGTGCTGAAGATGTGGCAAAAAAACAAACTGGCGAGAGTATGGTGGCCTCCGTTGGCCAAATTCCTGGAGGCGGTTTGGTTGAGCGTGAAATTAATTTGAATTTAAATAGTAGAGCCCGGTTATTTATGAATCTGAATAATCCGGATTTTACCACCTCTTTTCGCTTGGCAAAACTGATCAATCAAAAACTTGGGTATAATTCCTCTAGAGCAAAAGACGCGGGGACTGTTGAAATCTCGGTCCCTGATAGCTACCTGGGAAATACTGTCGAGTTGATTTCTTATATTGAAAACCTCGAAATCACCCCGGATAATGTAGCGCAGGTCGTTCTTGATGAACGTACAGGGACGATTGTGATGGGGGGAAATGTTCGGATTTCTCCGATTGCGATTTCCCATGGAAATATGAGCATTCAGATCAAATTACCCGCGTTGCCAAGTCAAGCCACCCCTCCTGCCGGAGGAGCGGCGGGGGCTGTTGAAGAAACGAACACGATACAGTCCAATGTCTTTCTTTTTAAGGGGGGTGCTGATTTGAAGGAAGTTGTGGATGGCTTTAACAAAATTGGCGCCTCCAGTAAAGATCTGATTCAAGTTCTCAAGGCGGTCAAGTCTGCCGGTGCACTTCATGCGGAGTTACTGGTGCGTTAGTGTGAATGGATAAAAAAAACAGGGAGCCGTGAAGATGAAACCTATTGAAAACTTTTCTATAATGAATCAACAATTACTACAACAAGCCCAAAATTTGAAAAGTCGAAAACTGGATACGGCCACCAAAGAATCGGAACTGAAAGAGGTTGCAAACGAGTTTGAAGCTCTCTTTGTGAATGAAATGTTGAAAAGTATGCGAGACTCTATCGGTGACTCCGGAATAATGCCCAAAGGCGATGGTGAGAAAATGTTTGAATCCATGTTGGACGGTGAATATTCCCGAGCTGCCGCAAAAACAGGCCGCTTTGGTTTGGCAGCGTCTATTTATCAACAATTGAAAAAAAATATACGATAAGACTCAAGTTTTGTATTCATTTGCCGATACAAAGAGCAAGAGTAAGTGTGGAAAGCAGATGCATCCATGAACACAGCTTATGCATGAGTGTTGAGGATCATGATCATGTAGATAGATTTCCAATTCATTAACCTTATACCTAGAGGGTTCCATGAAAGTATCAGGCCACACGCCTGTTAGCCCAGAGATCAAAGCAGGACAGGCACAGGAGAAAGACGCGCTACGTCATGCGCAAAACCAGACAAAAGGCATTGACACGCAAACATCCGTTAAAACTTCTGAGTTTATGATGGATAAACTCAAAGCTCGCATGGAAAAAGAACCTGAAATCCGTGCGGACAAAGTCGCGGCGTTAAAGGCACAAATCAGTAAAGGCGAGTATAAAATTGACGCCCAGAAAATTGCTGGAAAATTGATTTTGGAATCGTTGCAGGATCAAGGTTCTTAAGTGCTGAGTCCTTTTATATTCAGCCATGAACACCACTAAAAGTGAATTGGTTTTATACTCAATTGAAACCCGGAGATTCTTGTGGAAACACATTTGATGGACCAATTATTGAATATTTTGTCAGCAGAAGTCGGTTTGCATGAAGAATTACGGGGTTGGCTCAAGCAAGAGTCAGAAACGATGGGATCCATTTCAGGCTCATCATTATTGAAACTGCAAAGCTCAAAAATAAAATATACGCAGAAGATCACAAGATTGGAGAGCACAAGAATCGACGTGGTACGACAACTGGCAACGTTTTGGGAAACTGGTAAGGAGCCATTAACCCTCAGTGTCATTATCAATAAAACGTCAGAGGCTTATAAACAACCACTACAAAGCGTATTCGACAGATTGAAGTTCCTAGTTAAAGAGATTCATCACCTGGCACAACAAAATGGGCGATTGTCTCAAACACGTTTAGAACCTGTGGAACTGTCTTTGAAATTCTTAAGTTCTTTACGAAGTCGTCAACAAATTTATTCTGAGGCGGGAACGATACAAAGTTCCAAAACAACGGTTTCCAGACTTTCAGTCTAAGCCGAACTGAAAATCAGGAACCTCATTGAATCATGAGTGATTGAACAATTATGGGATCACTGAACACAGGGTTGTTGTTGGGACGGAGTGGGTTAGCGACTCAGCAGAAATCCCTGGCAACCACAGGTCACAACATTTCCAATGTCAATACGGAAGGGTTCACACGACAGCGGGTACAGCATATTTCGCAAATACCCAACGCTGATGGCACCGGTGGCGGAGTGCGTTCTGGTGCGACCGAAGGCATGTTTGACCGTTTTACCCAACAGAAAATTATTCAGGAAAAACCCCGACAGGCCGTTTTTGACACAAGAGAATCTTTTTTCACAAAGATTGAAATTGTCTTTAACGAAATGGAAGGTTCCGGCTTAAGAAAGTCCCTAAATGATTTTTGGGATTCATGGAGCCTGCTCGCCAATCAACCGGAATCTGATGCCGCGAGAACCAAAGTTCGCGATAGTGCGGAGGGGTTGAGTGTCCGCTTCAGACAGATGCATAATGAACTGCAAACGGTTCGTAAAGAGGCCAATGGTCGTGTCGCGGGTGTGGTTGGAGAGATTAACAGCCTTTCGAAACAATTAGCCGAACTGAACGATCAGGTGTTTCGGTATGAAGTTCAGGGACGACGCGCGAATGACGCACGAGATCAACGAATTAAAGTTTTGGAAGAGATGTCTTCTTTAACCAATGTGGATTGGTTTGAAAATAAAGATGGACACGTTCAGGTGACCGTTGGTGATAGCTGGAAAATTGTTGACGGAGAGAAAGCACATCTGCTGAAAGCCATCCCCTCGGGGGGTGAGGTGGGGATGTACAATGTGTTTGGCATGGGGGACAATGGCTACAAACAAGACATCACTCAATCCTTCAAAGGTGGAGAACTTAAAGAGGTTCTGGATATTCGGGATAAATCGGTAGTGGACTATCTTCATCAACTGGATGATATGGCTTTTGGTTTGGCCCATAAAATCAATCGTTTTCATGCGACGGGAACAGGTTTGAATTCCGCGTTTCGTGAAATTCAAAGCTCTTTTGGTCTCAATCCTGACGCGCAAGAACAACCCTTGCCTTTCATCAAGGATGGTATTTTTCAGATCCATTTGACCAATGCCAAGAACGAAATTCTGGAAACCTACGATATTGAAATCCAGGCGGGAGTGGACAGCATCCAGGACATCATTGGGCGTATTAATCAAACGGTTAATGATCCCTTGCTGTTACAGGCCTCCCTGCAGGAAGATGGTTCCGTCATGATTCAAGCCGGGGAAGGACGTCAGTTCATTTTTGGCTCAGACGAAACAGATTTAAGCCTGGTGATGGGCTTTAATAATTTTTTTGAGACCCTCCAGGGAGCCAAAGATATTCGTTTGAGTGACCGTATCGTGAAAGACCCGAATATGATTTCAACAGGCAAGGATTTGGTTCCTGGTGACAATCAGGTCGCCCTGGAAATTTCGTTGATGCAAACCACGCCGACGATGAAGGACGATACCATGACTTTTGATGAATACTACAATGGTATTTTGGCCGATGTGGGTTTACGGATACAGCGTAATCAAACCGATAAGGAACATCAGGATAACCTGGTTTCTCAATTTACTGAAATTCGAAACTCAGTCAGTGGTGTCAGTATCGATGAAGAAATCGCCAGTATGGTGCAGTATCAAAAAGCTTATGAAGCCTCCGCGAAGTTTATTAATACGATAGACCAAATGATGGATACCGTAATTAAAATGTAATACTTTAGGGTTACTTAGAAGGAATCAAACACCCTCCTTCTCACCTGAGTTGAGTGGAACATGCGTATAACAGAAATAACCAAACGTGACAATGTTTTGGGGAACGTACAAAAAAACGCGCAGCATCTGAAAGACTTGCAAACCGAACTGTCTTCAGGAAAACGAATCAATAAGACTTCGGATGATCCTGTGGGGGCCACGATTGTACAAGATATTGTCACCACCGTGACACGAAAAGAACAGTTACAAAGTAACTTGAAGCAAAACCTGGAGTGGTTAGAGCGGAATGAAGTGGAACTGCAACACATGGCGGATCTTTTATCAAAAACGAAACAGCTGATCTTGGCTCAGTCTGGAAGTTCCGCAACTCCTGAATCTCGGACTGTGACGGCTCAAGAACTGGTGGATATTCGCAATGCGATCATTCAGGCAGGGAATGCGAAAACAGGAAAACTTTACTTGTTTTCAGGGACAAAAACCTTGACCGAACCTCTGCAACACTCAGGGCCGATTCAACCGGCAAAGGTGAGTACCGATGGAGTTGTTCAAAAAGATGTGGCGGAGTTGCTGGATGTCGAACAGTTTCGCGCACAGTTTGAGGGGTATTCCTTGAATTCCTATCGCATTCGTATCACTCAAACCGGTGTTTTGGGATTTGCCAGATATCAAATTTCAGATAATGACGGGCAGACCTGGAGCAAGGAACAAATATTAAACCCCCGGATCAAGGTCTGGAACAGCGAGGGAGCACCGAATGATCAGGTGGTTTTACGCTTTTCTGATGAACAAGGGTTATTAGGTTCCATCATTCCTGATCAATTTGATTTTACTCAGAGCAATGTCGCGGTCTTTGACTTCAAAGATAATGCGGTTATTTTTCCGGAAGGTATGGAATTTGTATTTCTTCCTAAGAGCCCTATTGTTTATGAAGGGAATGCCCAGAAACGGGAAGTTTTGATTGCGAATGGCATAAAAATTCCTTTGAATATCACGGCACAAGACATATTTTTCAAGGGAGAGGACAGTGAAAGCGTTGATATTTTTCAACTCTATCAGGCTCTGGAAAACGGATTGAAAAATAACGATGAGCGTGCGCTTTCCGCTCGTGTGGAAGATCTGGATCGCGCCCTGAATCAGGTCTTGAAACAACAAGCTCAAGTTGGGAATAATATGATTCAACTTGAAAAGTCGGGAACGAAGCTCGATGAACAAATTTTTTCCACACAAAAACGTTTGTCTGAAGCGCAGGATGTGGATTTATCCAAATCCATCATCGAATTGAATACGGCCGAACGGAACAATCAAGTCTCTCTGGATTCAGGAGGCCGGTTGTTACAACCATCATTGTTACAATTTTTAAGGTAGTTACGGTAGGGGAGTAAAACACGGAGGCACTGGAGGTGTGTCTGTGAAATTCATTAAATTCGCCAAGGAGGGTCGAATGCTGATACTGACAAGGAAGTCAGGAGAAAGTATTACCATTGGTGATGATGTGAAAATTCAAATCATCGAAATCAAAGGTAAACAAGTCCGTGTGGGGATTGAAGCCCCTAAAGAATATATTATTCATCGAGAGGAAGTCTATATTCGGATCCAGGAAGAAAATAAACTCGCTGCCGAAAAGACACCGCTTTCCTTAAAGAATTTTAGAGATTTTTTGAAGAAAATGAAGTGAGTCCAGCAACATAGGGGGTGGTTCCCGTTGATAGAAAAACTTCATTTCGAGAGATCGCATGTGCGATAATGGTAGATTCCATTGCTAGGGTGGACTGTGTCTACGGCCTCTCTATTGTTAAACCATTTGTGTGAAGAGGACTTATGATTATCAAAACCACTCGTTTCGGAGATGTCGAAATCAATGAAAGCGAGATCATAACTATGCCTGCAGGTTTATTGGGGTTTTCCAGTGAACGTTTATTTGTGTTGATAGATGACGAGGTGGGCTCTCCTTTCAAGTGGTTGCAGTCTGTAGAAAAACCGACTTTGGCGTTTGTGACTATTGATCCTTTAGTTGCGGTTTCTAACTATTCTTTGGCGTTATCTTCAGAACATTTGAAAAAATTGGAATCCTCAATGATCGAAGAACTGACGGTTCGTGTGATTGTTACCATGACTCGGGATTTGAAAGATGTGACTATTAATTTGCAAGGTCCTCTGATCATCAATCCCTATAAAAAATTAGGTCTGCAATTAGTCATTTCCGATGGCGTTTATTCAACCCGACATCCTTTGTTTGGCGATAAATTACAGGTGATGACCAGTAGTGACCAGGCTCAACAGAACCAAACACAAACACGCAAAATAGCAGTGGGCTGAAAACGGGAAAAAGAACGTCACCGGGTGAAGGGATGATGGGCGCGGCACGCTTTGCGGTTGTGGAAAATTATGCTGCCAACGGATGGATCAGTCTCCATAGAGCATAGAACACTTCCACGAGCATTAAGAGCAAAAGTGTCATTAATAACCACATTCTCAGCTCTTCTGAAGACGCATTTCCCTGTTGGATGAAACGCTTGTCATGTTGCTGATTAAAAAAGGCTTGCATTGTTTGCAATTCAGATTCTGACCTCAGACGAGGGAGACTTTCCCTGGCTGGTAAATTGATTGAAAAACGATAAACTTTTTCTGACTGAGAGTCTGGTACCTGGTAATGTCCTGGTTTTAAGTGGGAAGAGGACACAGGAATCATTGGGGGTAACGGTCCGCCCGCTTCAAAGGTTCCGAGGCTTTGTATCGGATCTTCCTGAAGTAAATGCAGAATCCATGTTTTGAGATGATTGGTGAAAGAAGCGTCTTTGTAGAGAGAACCCCATGAGGGGGAAATCCCTGTTGCCAAAAGCCATAAGTCCCACACCTTTGAATAGTACAGAAGTTCACTGACTTCGATAATATCCCACTCTTTCGCAAACGAAACTTGTGTCCAATTGATTCTCCATTGGTCCTCAGGAAGGATCAGGGACGCCTTCATTTTTCCCTGCGTTTGAGACGAGATTTGAGCCGCATAATCTTGCCAATCCCCTAAACGTGTTGGAATAAATAGTTTGTTCTTAAACGCTTTCAGCGTTTTGGCCCACCGTAGGGGATGGTCTCCCAATAGCAAAAATAGATCAGGTTGATAATGGTTGATTTCATCCAGCGTGTTCAGCATGAAGGAGATCATTTGATTCGCGTTAAGCGCTGATTTCAATTGGTGCAACCCATGCCGGTAAATTCCTGAGATTCCTTCAGAAGTCATGATAGCAATCCAGGGATTTTGGGTTCGATTCATTTGATAATAGTAAATATTGTCAATTTCAGGATCCTGTGCCCTCTCCGTTAACGTTAATTCAACCGGTTCGACGCGTAGAAAATCTGAGGATAATTGAATCTGTTGTTTTTGAGGCTTTTCTTCCCATTGAAAACTCAACTCCCCCAGTTGTTTTTTTCCTTGCGCGATTGTCAGGCGCAAAGGCTGATTTTTTTCATGATGTCCGTAGATCTCAAATTCAATCCATGACTCCAACAAACCTTTAGAAACAAAACGCACCTCCCGAAGGCCTAAATTGTTGATGACGGGTGTCTGAATTTTCTGATGAAATTTCCAGTCAATATCGTAAAAGGTCAGAGGATACGATTGATATTGGGACCATTGAAAATCTGAACTCAAATGGACTTGGATCAAAGGGGCCTCAGAGCCTTTTTTTAGAGAGGCCTTGAGAGCGGATGCTATCTGAGCAAGATTGGGAGAACTCCAGGTTCCTTCAAATTCAAAAGGAAAGTTAGAACGTGGAGCGAGAGTCTCCGCGGGCATAAGTTCTGATAATTTCAGTGTAACAGGTGACGCCGACGCGGATAAAAAAGAATCTTTGGACAGCAGTTGCTGTATTTTGTTCCATTGTGCGCTTGGCGTATCATCCAGCAAAAAAACGGTGCGAGTCAGAGGGGCCTCAAGCCAAAAAGGTCTCGCCAGCAGAAGGAGGATTAAAAGCAAAATCAGGGATCGCAACAGCTTGAGCAACCAGTCCTTTAACGAAAATTGAAATTGCTTATGGTGCGTTTCTTTGGGAAGTAACAGGAACGTTGAAAAGAACTGGGGGCGTTGGATAGATTGACGTAAAACAGGCCAGATCCAGGGTAGTGCACTTAACGGCAAAGCCAGCAACCACCAAGGATAGACAAAATGAAGCATAGATAAACCCGATTAATAAAATCTCACCCATTCCTAGGTATGGAATTTGAATTACTTCTTTATTATTAACCCAAGTTGTGACCTGGAATTATTTATGATCAGAAAGTATTCATGTTCTGAATTCTGGATTCTCACACAGCTATTCAATAGGTCACAACTTGGGTTATTATTATGTTTTTTGGTAAAGGAGATATCATGCAACATTGTCCAGACGAAGAATTCTACCAAGAGCAGATGCAGGAAATATACAGCTATGTCGAGCAACACTGTGACAAAAGTCCCAATGGAGCTGCCTTAGACTGGATCGAACGCTTTGCGGCAGAATTTCGACGACATTGGGAAGATGAACACGCACTTTAGCTCACACTTTCCAAAATCGCTATTGCCCTGAGTGAATGGCTAGTGTGCCATAGCATTCAAGTCCAAGATTTAAGGTATTCGCTTTTGACGAATTCAGAAATACCGCAAAGAGCTAATACCTTATACCTTTCTCTGCCAGCGCTTACCGCGACCGTGGCTAATTATCCATATCCGGGGTTTTGATCTGGTTAATCAAATATTGTTGACCAATGGATAAAATGTTACTGGTGACCCAGTACAACAATAATCCCGAAGGAAAGGAAAACGTAAATACGGTGAAAATCAAGGGCAACATCTGCATGATCTTCGCTTGTGTCGGGTCCATGAGGGTTGTGGGCGTCATCTTTTGCTGAAGCATCATTGTCGCTCCCATCAAAAGAGGCGTGATTCCCAACCCGTCCGGTGCGGAAAGATCCGTTAACCAAAAGTAAAAAGGCGTATGTCGAAGTTCCACCGCTGTAGACAACGCACTGTACAGCCCAAAAAAGATAGGGATTTGTAAAAGCATGGGCAGACACCCTCCGATGGGATTGACCTTATGCTTGCGATAAAGGTCTAGCAACTCCAGATTTAATTTTTCCTTGTCGTTTTTATATTTTTCCTGAATCCTTTTCATTTTGGGTTGAAGCTGCTGCATTCTTTTCATGGACTTCATTCCTTTGTAGGTTAAAGGAAAGAGTGTCAATCGGACAATGACGGTCAAAATGATAATGGCTACACCGTAATTACCCACGTAGCTTTGTATCCAGCGCAACAGGACCAGTAACGGCCTTGCGACCATTTCCAAAGTCATTTTATGGGATCTGTGTAGGTCTCGTCCGAATTTCAACATCTGCGTATCTTCTTTGGGACCATAATAAATTTGAAAACTGGCCTGTACTTGTTTATTAGATTCCAATTCCACGGAAGGTAAGCGAATTCCAAAGTAAGGGACCCATAACTCGTTTTTTCCATCGACGATCCTGACCGTCTGAAAATGGGCGTGACGAATGTGGTCTAAAGGCGCAACCGCCGTGATGAAGTAAGGATCTTCTATGCCGATCCACTTGATTTTGGAAACTTTCTTCTCCGTTTGAAGTTTTTTGTTATCTTCAGTTTCCAAATCTCCTTCCGTTAGATAGACAACGCCATTATGTGCATATTGACTGGGTGCATCCAACACTCGTCCTTCTCCAAAAATTTGACGAATTTTAAGGGCTTGGAGCGTCAATGAACGATTAATGATTTGGATCTGGTAGTTGATGACATAGCTGTCTGGTGAAAAGGTAAAGGTTTTAATAACTTGCAGATGATTCACCACTGGCGAGGTTAAGATCAAAGTGGCAGGCTCATTGCCTGGCTGGAGAACAATTTGCTCCTGGTTACTGGAAAAAACCGTTTGTTTGAAGTCCACACTTGTCTGAAGATTATCTTCAAATTCCAAGGAAAAGGATTGAATCCCTTCTATCTGATTATTGATGAGCTGAACTAAATTATCTTGAGTTTCAGGAATAGGCTCATTGGAAAAAATTGATCCCAGAAAAGGAAACCATTTTACAAGTGTTGTTCTGGGTTTCGTATGGTTGTATTTCTTAAGCTGAAAACTCCTGACAATTGCCCCCCTTGAATCAAGCACCATGTGGTAGTCATTGGTATCTACTGTCAAATCTTTCGCGGGTAAATCCACTTCTATGGAAGACTGAGGTACGTTCGTATTTGCAACAGAGAGCGCGGTACTCTCCTGAAGTGTTTGCTCCGCTCCAATTTCTTCAGTTTTGAGCACTTCGGCAAGCTTCGGATTTGGTTTGGGAGGAGGAGACGGCGGAAACAGAAGAGACCAGCCCAAAAGGATCACAAAAGAAATCGCAACTGCTATAAACGTTCTATTTTCCATAATTTCATTTTCTTTGAATTGTCTGTGAAGAGTTTTTTTCTTCAGGTATCAGATCAACCCCTCCCGGATGAAAAGGGTGACACTTCAGGAGACGTAAAACAGCGAGCCACGTTCCCTTAAACAAGCCAAAACGCTGGTAAGCTTCAATCGCATATTGGGAGCATGTCGGATAAAAACGGCAAGACTTGGGAAGAAAGGGGGAAATCCAGCGCTGATATCCGTAAATCATTAACACAACCAGGTGACTGATGATCCTGGAAAGCCTGGGAAACAACCCATCTCCTTTTACCAAAAAACAAAGACATCTCCTAACGAGATTTAAGTTTTTATCCTTTTCCATCCCTGTTTTGTTCATTTAACTCAGTAAATAAATCTCGTACACGATGGAAAAAATAAGACGTTTGTATTGAGTACTGAGGCTTTTGGGTGAAAAAGAAACAAATATCAAAACTTCCCTCCAATTCAGGAAGCTGGAGTCTGATGGCTTCTCTCATGATCCGCTTGATTCGATTTCGAAAAGGGGCATTCCCTACCTTCTTCTTGACTGAAATCAAAAAACGACTGTACCCCAACTCCGTAGGATAATACTTAACCCCGATCAAACCGAGTCTCCGATATTGACCTGCTTTAAAAACCGTTTCAATCTCTTTTTGCCGCTTAAGCCGCACACGTTTAGGAAACGCGAAACACGGGGACTCATACACTTAGTCGTTTACGTCCTTTTGCTCTTCGGCGTTTGAGGACAATGCGTCCTTGGTGGGTTTCCATACGAACGCGAAATCCATGTTTCATTTTGCGTCTTCGCGTATTGGGCTGAAATGTTCGTTTCATAATGCTAATACTCGCTATAATTAATTTTAGGGTGTTTGCCGAAAGGCACTCTCTACTGCGATGACCCAAACAAGGAGAACCCTTCTGAATCAGTGAAAAACCAGTGTTCAAAACGATTTTTGGAATTTATTTTTGGGCACTGAATACGAAAATCAGTAGCGTCTACTTCAGAGTAAACGCACCTAACTACCTTAACCAAAGCGGTTTGACAAGTTTTTTATGAGGAATGAGTAAAGGTTATTGAATGAAGTTATTGCCACGCATTTAATGCACCACAATAGGACGGCAAGGCTGAACCGTGCTTTGAATGGCTTAAAGTTTTGTCAATCATATTGACACTGCATAAAGTTGATGGCACAAGTCTAAATAGGGTTCCACTTTAACCAGAAATGTGAAAAAGGTTTTATAGTCTTTTTCCTTTCAGTTCTAATTGGAACCGTGTCGTCTTGTATTCAGTCGATGATTGAACACATATCGAGAGTTTGTCATGTTTTTGATCGTTCTCTGTCAGAAAGTGGCCAAAGTTGCGATCACGTATTATTAACATCTCAAAAAATGAGGGGTCATGTTTAGTGTTGTTTTTAAGTTGTTTATAGGGTGTTTTCTAGTCCTAGGAAGTTTTTTTATGGTGAGTTGTGATGTTGAAAAGACTCAGGAAGATCTGGGTCTTAAAGAAGCTGATGATGATGAAAAAGCTTCCTGTACACGCTCCGCTTCGTGGGAAGGTTCGTTTACTGACAAGACAACCAGTGACTTGACTGTCAGTGGTGTTGAGACGGGATCGTTTGAATATTCACGGAGTCACGGAAAATTGGTTCAAGCCCTAGAGGAACGGACCGATACGGTTGGGATTCCCTGGGTAAGAAATTCCAGCATTTTTGCCTATGATAGCAACGCCAATCTGATTCAAGCAATCGAACAGCGCGATGGTGGAAGCTTTTATGTGAACGATAAAAATACGCCTGTCACCACAGACGATGTTAAAGTCGCGGTGGGACCTGATGGAATTTTGGATCAACAAGCGATTCCTTTTACCTATACTTACGATGAACAGAATCGTATTCAGACCGCAACCAGAGAGGCCACGTTTGAGTCCTATCTCTATGATAAAAAAGGAAATCGGTATTTGGAATTAAGGACGACACAGTGGAGCAGTACCCAATATACTTATGATAGCAAAAACTTTAATTTGACTCAGGAGATCTATACCGTTCTTAATTTTGGTGAAAAAGATGAAATCAGAACGAGAGACTACAGTTACAGCGCTGATGGAAAACAGCGAACTGGCGGCTCCTATAAGGCTGAAAGACCCCATACCGATGATACTCGTTTTAGTGAAAGTGGTACCTACACTTATACTTATGATGAAAAAGGAAATCCCACTCAGGAAGTTCTGGCGTACTCCCGCACAGAGACGAGTGGAAAAGGAACGCCAGCAGAAAAAGGCATCACGACACAGTACCGAGAGACCAACACAGCGAGTTATGATGATAAAGGGAACATGCTCAGCAAAACTGCTCTCTCAGAAGTGAAGGAAGAGGATGACGCCGATTTCTTGAAAGACTCAAGAGAAGAAACCCTGCTCAGTTATGAAACTACTAAAGACCCCGTTGACGCAACGGTCAAGGGATACCAATATCACACCGTCTATAAAGAAAAAGATGATGGGAATTACGACTATGATACGAAGGGCAACCCGATTTTCAAGTCACAAGAGGAGGAGTTGTCCTATGAATCAATCCTTACTTTTACTTATCATTCCAAAGATCTTTTAGCGACCCAAACATCAACCAGCAAAGGGTATGAAAACAGGGATGTAAAGGTTAAGAAAGTGGATGATAAAGGCAATCCCACCCGTGAGCAAAAATTGAGGTACGAATCAAGTGAATCAATAACGATGCGTAAGAATAAAGAACTTGAATCCAGAACCTCTACCACGAAAATCTATTCCTGGGACAGTTCTTACCCTTGGGACGGTGCTGTTACAGGAGAATACAGCGATAGTTCAACCTATGATAGCAATGGTCAATGGTTGACTGAGACGAACTCACAAAAGAGTCTGACTCCCAATGGTACCGTAACCTCTACTGAGTCTGTAACAAAAACTGCGACCAGAGACAAATACAGTACGTTGGAAACGGAAAGCAGGTCATGGACTGAAACAATCAATAATGTTACGAATAAATCATGGACCTGTTTGGATCCAGATTTGGATTACTGGTCTTCATGTAAAAAGGTTGATTCTGATAAAACAGATAAATCTGAGACTTTCTCCGAAGACTATCAAAGAGAATACAAAAAAGAGAAATCCTATCAATGTAAAGTATTTGACGACGATACAAGTACCGAAGATACTGATTTCTTCTGATAATTTGAAAATAGAGAAAATTCTGTTCTGGTCGTGATGTGGTTCTGCCGCGTCATGTCAACGATCAAGGCTCTGCTTCACCAGACGAGGCAGAGCTGCCAAATAGAAATTCCGTTTTCCTGAGCATTCCCCGACTCGTCAAAGTCCTTACAAAAAGCCGATTTTCAGGCCTCAACCGCTTTCCGTTCAGACACTATTGAGGCCGTTCCAAATATTTGACCATTTTCAGGCATTTTGAATGTTGGTCCCAACTTACCTCGTCCATCGATGCTCGAATGAGGAGTAGACCTCTTCCACTCAATAATAAACTGTCAGGGTTTTCATGTGAGGGGAGTTTTTCAAATTCGAAGCCATGGCCTTGATCCTGAACTTCAAAAATCATACGCAGGTTTTCCATTCGAAAAGTGATCTTAATGAGGCGGTGTGCATATTCCTGTTTGGCTTCACGTTCTTTGACTTTGTTCATGAAGGTTTCAAAGGATTGTTCCTTGAGGGTTGAGGGAACCTCAAGGTTCCCATGAATGACCGCGTTATTGAGGGCTTCGTGGAGACAAAGGGTGATGTTATGAACATTAATGTTAAACATCTTACAGGGAATTTGATAATGGCTTTCCAAGTGTTGAGCCAAGGTCGGGATACTGTCGGTATTCGTGTTGATGGTGATGGTTAATTCTTCCTTCAGCCCTTCATAAAACTCATACAACTGTTTTTTCGGAATTTGTTGCGCAACGAGTTTTGAAAGGGTTTTTCTTAAATCTTTCAAGGAAAAAGGTTTGAGCAGAAAATTATACGCTCCATGTTTCAACGCTTCGATGGAGATGTTTAAATCCCCGTGTCCTGTCATGATAATGACGGGAACATCATACTCATAATACCGGAGTCTTTTTAGAAGTTCAACGCCTCCCAACACCGGCATTTTAATATCTGATATGATCACATCATATTCGGTAGGTGCTTTTGAAAACAGATCCCATGCGGTTTCTCCGTCCCCTGCAATTTGAACGATATACCCATATTTTGTCAATCGTTCTTTAAGTTCGTCCAGAAAATTTAGGTCATCATCGATTAATAATATTTGCATCGTATCTACTTTTCAACAAAGGGAGTGGCCGCTTCAAATTTCAGTTGACATCTTTTGTCACGCCTGAACCCACACGAATAGAATTCACAACGAAGCCCGCGAAGCGGCATCCATCAAAATGCCCGTTTCTGAGGGGTCCCACCTTGAGGCTGCCCCCTCCTGCGGCAAAGTGAGCGTTCTCAGACCACCACCTCCTGAGGATCATGTGAGCTGTGTCAGTACGTAAGTATCGGAATATCACTTGAAAAACAAGAGAGATTGATGCGGATTGTGACGAAAATCAAAAAACTTAAAATTTCATACCCTCCCTTATTCATGAAGTCGGTGTTCCTCATTAATTCGATTTTATTTAATTTTCGGTAAGAATGCTCTTGCGAGCGTGGACGTAAAGTGCTTTAGATAGAAGAGGTGTCACTTTTGTAATCAAAGATTTTAAAAATAAGGGAAATTATGTCTAAAGAAAAAGCAACTAAATTCTTGGAAGCACATGTGCAGTATGAGTTAGGTCAATTGCAAGGAGATTCTTTAATTCGAGGTATTGAAGAAGAAGTAGGCGCTGTCTACGATTGGCTCAAAGAGGTGACTCTCAACGATTTGTCCTCACCTGACAAAGTGATGGCTTTTGTTAAGGACCGTATTTTAAGCACTTCCATTCTTCCTGAAATCAAGGAGTTGCTTCGGGATTTGGGGAAAGGGGTGTATGATTACTTTAAAGAAAATGGAACGGTGGTTGAGAACATTCTATCACGAGAGCTTTATGACCAGGCCTCGGAGCAGTCTGAAGCAAAAAAACGTGTTCGTCGGGAACTCATTCATGAAGCTTTGAATTCTAAAGTTTATGGCCGTTTTCTTACGGATATCCTTTACAACAATACTAAAGAATTTATGCTGACAGGCAATCCTATTTCCAAGAAACTTCCCGGGGCTTCAAAATTACTAAAATTTGGCCAAAATTTTGTGAAAGAAAATTTAGCAGGTTTTGAAGAAAGTGCTGAAAAAATGATTAAAGAGTTTATTGAAAAGCAAATAGGGGTTTCCATCAAACAATCTGAAGAGTTTTTGAACAGAGGTTTGGATTCTGACCTGATGGATATCGGAAAAGAGGAAGTTTGGAGGCAAACCTCACCGCTAAAACTTTATCGTATTATGGATACCGTTGGAACCGATAATCTTGATGAATCTGAAGAGGTCGTTGAAGCCTACTGGGAAGAAGCGCGTAAGGATCCCTTGTTGTTGGATCTGATCACTGTCTGCGTCAATGTCTACTTTACAAAGAACGGTGAGAGAAGTCTTCAGGCCGTTATTGAGGACTCAGGGCTAAGCCGGGAAGAAATTATTGGAGAAGGCAAGCGCTTTGCGATCCCTGCGATAGAAAAAGCGATGGAAAGTGGTTTCCTTAAGGAAAGAATTACAGCACGCTTGGAAAAATTTTATTACTCCAAATCCGCACTGGATCTACTCAAATAACGTGTAAGGGACCCCATATTTTAGACCAGTAATTAACTGCACAGTAGTCAACGGTAGCGCAGGATGGCACTCCCGCAATAAAAGTGGGAATGCAATTCCATACTACCGTTTGTTTGTTCCCATTGGCCGATCAATCCCTGATCAAAAATCAATTTAATAGACATCTTTCCAAAATAAAACCTGGATTTCAGGTAGTGTCCCAGAATGACTTACCCAGCTTTAGCTGGGTAAGTGATCCACTCTTCAGTACTCCAGATAGGGTTAGTTAATCCAGCGGCCATAGCAGGAGTACGTTTTCTACGCTGGCCTTTGGCGTCTTCGAGACTCAAGGTTCTGACGGGCCAGTAAAAATTGTAACTCTAGGCTACAAAGTAAGAGCACGCATTGTGGACCTCTCAATCTTTAGAAAAACCGTAGGTCTTTCGAACCTTCCGTGAATTTTTGCCAAACTGTAAACTGATTCTTGAAAGGTGCCCATATTTGTAAGAGCTTCGGGTAAAGAGAGCGCGTTAGCTTGAGGCTTCGTCAATGAATTATTAAAATTCTTGGATCTTCATGGAGTTTTGTATAAATTTTGCTTGTTGTGAATTATCTTTTGACTGGATAATAATTTCCTTTTAGAAAAAAGTACCGTTTTTAAATAACCTTAATCAACAAAGATGCTATGAATCCGTACATTGAGTTAGGGGTCCTGCCCAGCGCCACTTTTGATGAGTTGAAACAAGCTTACCGACAGGCTGTTTTGCGGTATCATCCGGATACCGCGAAAGATCAGGGAAATCCTGAAAAATTCAATACGATTTTGCAAGCCTACTCTTTGCTGAGAAAACGATATGAAGGGAAGCGAATGCTGTCTGCCAAGATCAAAACGTTTACGTCCTCTTCTACAGATCCTCTAAACGCTCATTCTTTTCAATGGAAGGAAAAACGTCATTCTTCATCTTTCTCAACCGATCGGCAGGCACGGCAACTTTCTTTTCAGGAACTCCTGACCCATATTAGGGAATCGGATAACATGAATGTTAAGAAATTTGCGATAGAGACCCTTGTCATGAGAAAAAATCCACATGAAATTCAGTACTTGATTAATTTGCTTTCTCAAGCAGATGAGACCACGCAACATCTGATTGTTCAAGCCTTAGGGCAAAAAGAACTTCATCAAGCAAATTCTGCATTATTCTCATTGATTTTTAGTTCAAATGTCGATATTTCTTTTAGTGCGATCAAATCTTTGGAAAAAATTAACCAGGGGAATCGCAAGCAGATCTTACAGGCATTAAAGCGGGAATCTTTGCCTTCATGGAAACAATTCCTTTCCCCCGTTAAGGGGCAATGGTTGCGTTTAAAAAAATCGCCAATGGAGAAAGATTATCTTGGCAATATTTGCATGAAAGAATATAACCTATCAGAGGAACAGGTTGAACTGTCTCTCTTATTACAGAAACGATGTCATTTGCTCCTTGGGCAAATCTTTCGTGAGCTTGATTATATGCCTGTTTCAGAAATCCAAAAAGCGATATCAAAACAAAAGTATGTCAGGCGGTTTTAAAAAGTTAGAAAAAATTTTGCATTGAGTTGACATTATGAGCAAATAAGCTTATCAACAACCTAGAACGTTGGTACTGCTTGTGTTGGCTAAGGGGGTTAGAGACCTCATCAAAGTTTCTTTGCCTCTGGTGACTATGCTTTTGTCAGATGTCCTTGCCAACTAAATTCAACAATCACAGCTAGAAGAGTAATTTATGGAAACTAAAGTAGTAGACGCGGAGAAAAAGATCGGTTCGGTAACCGTTTTTGGTGACTTAGATGGTAGTACTTCTCCCACCCTTCTGAAAGAAATTGAGGGATTGATCGAACAGGGAATGATCAATATCATTTTAGATTTTTCAGGCATTGAGTTTATTTCAAGTTCCGGAATTGGAGTGATTGCTGTTTCCAGCAAGGATATTTCCCAAAGAAGCGGCAAATTGATTGTAGTCTGTAACAATAAAAAAGTGTTGTCATTATTCGATATCACTAACTTGAGTAAAGTGATTACAATTCACAAAACAATGGATGAGGCGTTGGGTGCCGTTTAATTTCTACCTTAGAGATTGACGTTCTGACTTTTGCCAATTGTCCGTCTAGACCGGTGAATGGTTGAACTGCTGTACAACCGTAGGAGGGATAGAGTGCTCATGCTTCATACAGGACGCTCATATTTGTTCTGGGGTGGATTCTTTAGTTCTGTCGCTGATATTGTTGATAGAATTTGGATGAAGCGCCGGAATGTGACATGAGCGTTATAGAAGCATCTACGGGGATGACGTGCCTGTGTGGTGTTTTGGATTGAACTGGCCTGACTTTTTGAACATGGGAGGGCTGGACTTGTTTTTGGTCCTGCTGGTGCTTTTTGTGTTATTGATACTGATTTCCTACATGGGAGGGAGAGGGGGATCATCTGCGGAAAGCGTTTCCTGTTTTCTGCGTCTGTTAGAAGGCTCTGGGAATTGTCTTCTGTCTTCTTGGTGTTCCTCCGATAAGTTTCGTATGCTGGTAGAACGCAAGGTAGCGCCCTTTTATTGTTTCTGCATGGTGCGATTTTTAAAACCCTCCAAACTTTTCTGAATCCCGATACTCAACGATATCTGAATGAGTGGCTTCGGCAATTGTCCCGGTTGAATTCCGAGTCGGCAAGTACTGTTGTGATATTGTTTGACATAAGAAAAGTTTTGAAAAAGAGGTCTTGTGAAGTGGTCTTTAATCCTTTTCTGTGCAGTCATTGTTACGGGGTGTGTTTATGTCCCTCAGTTGACCGTTGAACAACGTTTAGAGCCTTGGAAGGGACGGCCTGTCAGTTCACTTTTTGATTCGAAAAAATGGGGCTATCCCCCTGACGAATTGAACCAACAGGGTGATATGTTGATTTACGTCTATCACAAACGCGCAAGTGTCTCACGTGTTGGAGGGAAGGGTACAGCTGACAGAGTTGACGGTTGTACCGTACGGTTTCTGACAAGAGAGGAGATGATTGTTGATATTAAGGTTGAAGGGGATCAAACCTGCCTGGATAGCGGAGATTCGAGAACCTATTAGCAGGTCATCATTTTTTTGGGAACCTTCTTCTCTGTCATTTAAACATCCCCTAAGTCCTGAGTATTTTCGACATACTTCGATTTTTTTTCCTTAATTTGAGTTCTCCTCTTTGTTTCTTTTGACCGTACCCCTCTTGCTCATTCGTGCGGGAACTACTATCGACGGCAATTCTTCAAACCCACTGGCTTGCCCCATGCAACACCAAGAAGGGATGTGACCGAGGGTACCTTCTCGGTCACGGAGGGGATGGGGGGCTATGGGAATTAAATCAGAAGTTGATTAATGCCTTCCTGAATATGAGACTCCACTTCTTTATACTTTTTTTCCACATAGTCGTTATCGTTTTCTCGCTCAGGATCAGAATCAATCTCAATGGGGTCGAGTATTTTAGTTCGGATCTTGGCTGGAAGTGGAATGTGCAGGGGAAGAGCCTCAAAGGCAATCCCAAAGGGAAAACCCAAGACCAGCGGAAAAATTTCACTTCTCAAAAGGGTTTTCAAACCAAGTATTTTTGCAAGACGTCTGCATTCCGAGAGGACAATCACGGTATTAGCGCCCCCAATCGTCGCAACCGGAACAATAGGCACTCCCGACCGAATAGCTTGCCGGATAAACCCTTTGCGACCTCCAAGAACAACACGATTTCGCTTGGACCAGGAACGCATCGCATCCAATTCCCCACCAGGCCAAATTACCACATCGTGACCAGCGGCAAAAGCTCCTGTAACAGACTCACGTGTCGCTGGAATCACGCCTTCCTTTCTGAAATAACTCCCCAGTCCAGGTAATGCCATCAAGATATCATGAGCCGTACCATGAAGAATCCGCTCTCCCTTATATCTTCTTGCCCATTCTGCGCAGAAGGTCCAGGCATCCATCGTCAGCCAAGTCCCTGAATGAATTCCCACCAACATGGAAGGACTGTCAGGGAGACGTTCCCATCCTGTTACCTCGGTGCGGAAGTAATAATCTAAAAGAAAATCCCAGATCCTGCCAGGTTTTCCGATAACATCGTATTTCTGAGGTTCTATCGTATTTTTTTGAATTTGATTGCCGAGGGTCTTATGAACTCTTTGGGGGATCATCTGCTTGAATTTTTGATCCCTGGAATCTAACTCAATCTTGACTTTTTTCGACAAATTCTGAGCTCCTTGAAAGTGATTCTCAGGTGTTTTCCTTAAAATAGTGCTCTGCATTGTTTTTCTCCTTTTATTGGGGCATCAGATTTCTTATGAAGTAGGGCAGTTTTTTTGGCTTTATGAGCATTCGCTTTACTTCTTCGGTCATCAGGTTCATTTCCGTTCGTATTTTCTCAATTTCGATATTCAAAAGTAGTCTGGCTTCTCCTTTCGTTTTGTTTTCAAATTCTTGTGAGGTGATTGAAGGAATATATCGTCGACACAAAGCGATATAATGATCAATTTTCTTGTAGGGCAGAAAGGTAATATTGAAACCACGTACCCCGTTTGTCAAAGGAACTGTCCATCCAAAAGGCATCTTGATGATGATATTCCAGTCCTCTGCGCCTTGGTGAGCTAATAAACATATATTCGCATCAGCCTTTATTGCTGCCGCGATCATTCCCTTGGATCGAAATGGGGCAACATACTCCTTGTAGGATAGAAGGCAATTTGCGCCTTCCGGGGCTGTACCTATCAGACCAATTTCTTTATTTATTAATAGTTGAACAATATCAGCTACGTTCTTTACTTCTGTTGGCGCTCCTAACCGTTTTTTATAGTATCGTTTAAGACCGGGAATCAAAAACATCACTTTATGGGGAAACATCCCTCCTATCGTTTCACCAAACCCATTATCCATATAAACCTTCCCGATAAGTGCTGGAATGGGAATCCAGGAAAAACCTGGACCATGTGACACAATGGCAACTACCGGACGACCATCAAGGGGCAGTAGAAGTTCTCCATTTATGAGTTCAGCTTTTTTTGTAAGTATCTTTAGGACGAAATCCGTATAGGGTTTTATATTTTTCATATACATCCCTTTTCCCCGACCACTTTCGAAAAGAGCTGTCTCGTTTCTTACAATCTCAACTTGGTGCTGGTTAATCATGATACAATGCTTTCTTTGCTGCGACGCTTGGCAGTGAAATTTTAAGTGGATAATAGATAAAATAGTTAAAAACACGGAAATAGTAAATATATTATATTAATTGTCAATATTATTTTTAAATAGTTAAAAATATAATATATATAGTCATTATGTTGATATGTGAATAGGAAAGGAACTGATAATCGCTTTGAAAGCGGAGAATTTATTCTGTTACTTCAGAGAAAACACGACGCTAACCGTTTTGGTGGAGTTTAGGGCAGCACAAATTATGGAACAAATCGCGGAGGTTCAAAGAGGGGTACAAGCAGCCAAACTACTCAATCAGGGTTCGGCAACTGAAAAAATGGTAGAATCTCTTCAAAGGGATGAACGGTTACTTTATTTTAATGACCGTCCATCTATAACACGGACTGGAATTAATCAGAGGATCCTCGAATAAATTCTTCGTCATTGACAAAACGCAAGGCCATACAATCACTGTTTTTGCCGATAATCATTGATTGATCCACACGCAAACAACTGCCAGAATAAACACCTGCGGCTGTGAACGTGCAAACTTGAACATGATAGTCCTCCACCAGAGGCAACGGGAATAATTGTTGATAAATTTGGTGTTGTGAGATAAATCCTCCGGTAGTGGCCTCTATTACATCCTCATGTTCATCGAATAATTGAATATTTTGACCGCAACGCCCAACGATGGGTTTGCGTACATATCCGTGAGTCAGCAACTCGGGGGTTAAGGCAAAGTCTGTATGGAGCAAGAGTGGATGGTTAGGAAACATGGACCAAAGTACGGGCAAGATGGCCTTATTGCTTGGGATTAACGTCCACAAAGGTTCAAATACCATCACTTTATCATGCAACAACACGTCTGACAGTCGCGGGGCCGAGCCTTGTTTCCAAGTGGGTTCATAAGTCTGTTGGGAAAAATCATCCGTTTCGCATTCAGAACGGATTTGATCAAGGGCGGTTTCCCATGACCAGGTTTTCCAAACCCAATTTATTCTCTCACCTTCTTGGTCAAGGATATTGCCCTGTGCGTCCCAAACCAGATCCTCCAACCGAGTAATTACCCGGCATCGAATACCCGCAGCTTTTAAGGTTTCTTTCATGAATAAGGCGTGGTATTTTTCCTCGGCGTCATCATCGTGTAAAATATGCAGCAAGCCCGTAACTTTGCTTTTTCGCCATGCTTGAGCCAGATCGTCGAATAATTCTTTACCGGCGTCGATCCCTTCCTCAACACCATAATACTGGGCCCACTTCCCTTGAATCTTTCCACACTCCATAAAGCAGGAAGCCGAATCACAATTATACTCGTAAACCTTCAACCCTTGTTGGGTCATTGAAAAATCAAACCGGCTTGTGATCAGTTGGTTCAGTCGGTTATCCCACGACTGACGTATTTTGCGCAGAATCGCGTGCGGCAAATTGAAATTTTGTAACAGTTCTTCGTTTTCAAGCACATAATCTGTGGCGTGCATGAATAAACCATGAAGCTCATTGGTCGCGCGTTCCAACTCACGCTGGGCTGTGAGTGACAAAGTGTAGTAGCGATGCTGATCCTCATCGACACTTGTTAATTTGTGACCTTTCATCATTTTCACGTAAGCGGCTTCATCGTCATTGGTCATATCCAACCATGACTTTTGAGCCTGACCTTGTTCCTTCGCTCTACGACTTTGTAACGTGAATAATTTCCCATCAAAATCGACATTTGGTTCCGCAAAATTACCATCAGCCGTTTGTGTTACCCAGCCCAAAATAGTGGTGTCTTCGTAGGAACATTCTAACCAATAGCCCCCCTCACTTGTAACTTGGGCACGCAATTCTCGACTGTAAGATTGTCCTTCTGGCCAAATACGGTGTCCTACGTTTTGCTCTGCCACACGCAAGCGATCAGGGAAAACTTCAGTTATCACAGCAACATGCCCTGTATTTCGAAATTCGCCGCCCTCTTTCCAGATCAATAAACTCCCGGGTTGCGGATGATTTTTGGAACCGTTCCGAAAAGAGTACAAAGGGAGACGGGTATTGGTTCTAACGTCTCTCACAGTCCTCAGCTCAAATATATTGTATGCCATGGCCACATCGTCAAAGACGTAGCCTTTGTTAAGATACAGCCATCGGCGCGCAAGCTCTACGCACTGCCATTTGTACCCCATGTAAATACCATCAATATAACTGCGAAAGGAGCTGCGTTTAGGATATTCTTCCTCTGAGGCAGAGTTGTAGTCGGACGAATATACCGCTACCTTACCTGGCGCATATCCCAGTACAGTACCAAAAGGAGCGGGGTGAGTTTCTGTATTGTGTGACAAATTTAGTTTACCCTCGAATGGATGTACTCCATAATATTGCCGAAATCGCGCTTCCCCATCAGGCAAATCAGGAAGGAGGTGGTCGCTGAAAAAAGAAGCTTGAGAATCGGACAGTTTCTGTGGATTTTCAAGATGAATCTAAATTATCGTTCCTTCACTTGATTTAATCCGATGCGGTTCTATTCGTTTAACTTGAGGTTCCGTTTCTAAAACGTGTTTGGAATGAGCCTTTTTCCCGACTGGTGATAACTCTCAAAAAAAGCAGAAAGCACAAAAGCTGAGCGTCCAAAAAAGTCATCTTGACAGAATGGTTTCCAAGAAATAAAGTGGGAATTGTTTCAATAAAATAAACATGTTAGAAGGTTAATACTTAAAGTATATACCAAGAGTTGATTATGCAAAAAATCAAGTTAAATTCAGAAGATTCCTGTAAAAATATTTCCACATAATCCATTCCAATTAGATATAATGCCCGGATATAATAGGCGCATGATTTAGATTTACCCTGACCTCATGCCGAGCCAATAAAAAATAACTTTGGAAAAATAAGACCAAAGCTAAACCGTATCCATAGGAGTTATATGAATCCCGTATTTAAATATTGGATGTGGATCGTATGTCCACTATTTTTATTCGTTTGGGGTTGCAGTGCTGATAATCTTCCCCAATCCTCAGAAAAGGATCAAGAAAAAACAACGGCTGATACCTCTGGAGAATCGTCCAAACCCATTGAACCCTCATTTGTAGGAATCTGGCAACATTATGAAACATCTGCTTCCATGTTTTATGAAATAAAATCAGATGGTTCAGGTGGTCTATGTAATCTTGACAGCGTGACCAAAGCCGTCCAGAAGACAAGCTGTAGCCTAACGGGAACAACCCTTAATTGTGTTGGAAAGGAACCCTTGACTTTGGTAATGCAGGACGAACTTTTGGTGATGAGTTCCTCATCAGGATTTCCCGAGACTTTCGGTAAAACCAATGCAATGCCTCAGCCTTGCCTTTCAGATTCGGGAACAACAGTCGAGGACTCATCCAAACCCGTCACACCGGCATTTGTAGGAATCTGGCAACATTATGAAGCCGCATCTTCCATGTTTTATGAGATAAAATCAGATAGTTCAGGTAGCCTGTGCTATCTGGGGGGGCCTACCGAAGTCAAGGCAAGCTGCAGACTGACAGGAACAACCCTTAATTGTGTTGGACAGGAAGCCTTGACGCTAGTGATGCAGGACGATCATTTGTTGATGAGTCCGCCGTCAGGGGGTTCCAAGACTTTCGGTAAAACCCAGGCCATGCCTCAGCTTTGTATTTCGAATTCTGGAACCGTAAAAGACACAACTGTGCCTGGTAATCCTTCTATCATCATTAATGGTGGAGCGACATCGAGTTCTTCCTCCTCCGTGAGCCTGGCCTTGTCAGCGACTGATGATACCGGAGTCACCGCTTATTACGTTTCAGAAAATGCTACCGTTCCCTCTGCGGGTGTTTCAGGCTGGGTCGTGGTAACGTCCACTACCAACTATTCCGCAACCATCCCCTTCACCTTGAGCAGCGGCAATTGGATCAAAACCATCTACGTCTGGTTCAAGGATGCTGCTGGCAATATTTCTTACAGCGATAGTGAAAACATTGAATTAACAACGGCCATCACCCCCAGCTCAAACGGTGTTTATGAAGCGGAAGATGCTGTTTTGTCAGGCGTCGGGATCAAGATTATGAGTGATCATTCAGGCTATTCAGGTACAGGGTTTGCGGCAGGTTTTGACGGAACAGCGGCTTCGTGTCTGTTTACCGACACTTCGGAAATTTCTTCAAGTGTCGTTTTGAAAATAAGGTATTCGGCAGGGTACGGAACCAAGAAAAACTCACTTTATGTCAACGGAACAAAGATTAAACAACTCTCCTTTCCAGATACCGCCTCATGGGAAATCTGGGCCGATGTCTCGGAAACCATTACGATAATTAAGGGGGTCAATACCGTTGAGATCAGAAGAGATGCCGATGATGAAGGAACCATTAATATTGATCGAATTGAATTAAAAACAGCGACCCTTCCCACATTAAATGGTATTTATGAAGCGGAAGATGCTATTTTGTCAGGCGGTGTCAGGATTATGAATGGTCATTTGGATTACTTTGGCTCAGGATTTACTGCAGGATATGAAGGAATGGAGGCTTCGTGTCTGTTTCTAGTCAAGTCCCCGGTGTCCTCAAGTGTCTTTCTAAAAATAAGGTATGCGGCAGGAAACGGGACAAAGAAAAACTCCCTTTATGTCAATGGTCTCAAAATCAAACAAATAACATTTTCCCCTACCAATTCATGGGATGTTTGGGCCTATGTCTCGGAAACCATTTCGCTGATTCAAGGAGACAATACTATTGAGATCAGAAAAGATACTGGCGATGAAGGATACATTAATGTGGACCGAATTGAACTTTCTCAAAGCTCAGACTCAAGGGTGAACTGGAGTTATCCTGTTTCTGCAACCGTTGTCTATGTCTATCCGGCATTGGGCAGCAATAACGAGGTTTATACAGGAGGCAATTCTGAGGCAAAAGTATTCTCAATCAGCCAAGCCGGAACTAAAAACTGGGAATTTACAACATCCACATCTCTTCAATCACAATCGAATCTGACAAGACCGTTTACTGTTGGAAATGACGGGGTCATTTATATTGGAGGTACCGCCAGCAGCAAAGTCTTTGCCTTGAATCAGGATGGCACCAAAAAATGGGAAACTGTATTTGAAGATGTCTGGGGTACCAGTTCAGGACTGGCCTTCTCTCCCGACAATACCACGCTCTATACCTTAGGTCAGGATGGTAAACTCCATACGGTGAGGGCTTCTGACGGTTTCAGACCTTGGGACTTTAAGACGGAAGACGCCGGTGGCAACATGTATTCAACCCCTGTAACCGCGAAGGATGGAACCATCTATTTGGGAGGCGGAGGATATACAAATCCTAATCAGAAGATTTATGCCATCAACAGTAACGGAACTAAAAAATGGGAGTTTAAAACCAATGGTATCGTTTCTGCGTCACTTTCCATCGGAACGGACGGAACTGTCTATGGGGCTTCACAGGACGGATATCTCTACGCCCTTTATTCTAACGGTACTCAGAAATGGAAGTCCAGTGTTGGAATCGTTTATAACAGTTCTCCTGTCATCGATTATTCAGGAAATGTTTACATCGGTGGATATGATGGCAACTTCTACTCCGTGAATCAGAACGGAATACTGAACTGGAAATTTGATTCTGCGGGTATAGAAGGTACGGCACTGCTGGCTTCTGACGGAAATGTTTATGTAGGGGTACGAGACGGCACCGTCTATTGCCTCAGTAAGTCGGGACAGGAAATATGGCATGAGAAAGTTGCGGAAGGAATCTATACGGCCTCTGCTATCGACGGTAACGGTAATCTCTATTACGGTACTGGTGACGGAAAGCTTGTCTCAATAAAAACCGGAACCAGCGGTCTTGACAGCAATGCCCAATGGCCCATGTTTGGCGGAGACGTGAGACACTCCGGTAAACAAAAGTAGATCTCAACTGGATCTTGACCAGAGCGGCTGCAGGAAATTGTCTGAAATAAAAAAGACACAAAAATTGTTGGGGTCATTACTTTTATATGCTATCAGTCTTATAGGAGATGCTTGCTTTTTAAAAAATTGTGTCTAAGGAGGGTATGATGAGGCATAAACTATTATTAAAGTCATTCATAATGATGCTGACAACATGGGTTATTATGGGAGGTGGCTGTGAGAATACAGCCAGTAATGATTCTTCGAATAAAACTTCTCAACCGCCTGGAATTACAGGAGAAGAAGCCACTACCCTGACCAACGAAACACAGCCTTCGGCCGCTAACAGCAATGAGACAACGTCCAGTTCTTCTCAAACATCGGGAAGCAGCGGGGGAACAACCTCGGGAACAACAGTCACAACTTCTGGTGGAAAATCTGAAACGGAAGAGGTTTTTAATTCCACAACGCGGGTCGCTCTCAGTGCGGCTGTGATTGATTTTCCCCAGAGTTTACTGGCTACGTCTTCATCAACAGGAAGCAGATCCTTCTCTCGACGTGAAGGAGAGCAGGTGCATGGGAATGTTTTTGTGGATATTTACTCTACGATTCCACTCTACATTTCATTAGCCGAGGAACTGAAGGATTTAATTAAAGAACTCCTGGTTCATATGATTGATAACCCCATGTTGAGTTCACTTTCTTTGGGTGAAGAATTTGAATTTGGTGAAGATTCTGGTGATCCGGATGCACCAAGAAAAATCAAGGTCGAAAAGCCGAAAAATGAGTTATATGAATGGAAAGTCAGCCTGACATTTTCCGCGGACGCGACTCAGCCTGAGATGATTTTTCGATTTACTTTGGAAAAGGATAGTGCCAAAGGGCGTATTTTATGGAGTATGACAGAGGATGACAAAGAATTGACACAAGCGGGTATGACTGGAATTTCTATTCCTTTAAAAGTGGATCTGGCCTTTGATGGAACAACCCCTACGAAGTCCCTAGACATCAAATTGATTCAAGACTTAAGCAATCTGCGGGATTATGCAACTCAACACTGGGCGACGTTAACTCAAGCACAGAAGGACGTGTTGGATCTAGGCCAACCGGATAAGGTTTTTGTTCACGCGGACTTAAAGGCTGACATTTTTACGGTTTATGGAACTTCTTATCATCCGGGTTGGGCGGTGGAAGCAGGTTTAAATCAGGAGACTTTGTTTTGGGGAGGAGAACGAAGCATGTATATGTTTAAAGCCAAATCAATTGAAGGAACCGTACAGGGAGCAAAGCTTTTTGTCGCGCTCCCTGGGGAAAACACAACCGATACAACCCATGTCTGGACGAATGATTCGATTGGACAACTCTTCACAGAGATCCAGTTAAAGCAAATCAACTCGTTGCTGACAATGCTTGCAGATGAGGTCGATGATGTGGATAGTGAAGGAATTGGAGGCGCAAATAAAACCTTGGAGGAAGAAAAACGGGAAGCCCTTTTTATCATGAAATGGGTTTTGGGAGACAACATCGGAGCTCTTTTTTCTGAAAATAAAGTTTTCACAAAAGAGGAGTATGACGCAGCCAAAGCGTATTACGTGGGAGATACGGAAATTGGACCATTTTTTCAATCGGTTTCTTCAGCATTTGTTCTTAATCAATGGTTTCAATCGGTTCCCCTCATCACGGGGCCGAAGGACAATATTTCGAAAAAAGAGATTTTTGAAATTATTATGTTTCCACAACTCAAGCAAAGTATTCAGGTTCATGGCTATCAGTTGACACGAGCGGAGTTAGAAGCGTTTGTCAACAGTCCCTCAGAGGATCAGGATCAGGCTTCGTTCAAAAGCATGTATCAATCGATTCAGTTTTTAGTTAACCCTGCCTTTTATAAAGCGGGATCAGGATTTGTTGGAACCTATGATGAAAAAAATAATTTGTTTTTCAGGTTCCAAAATCATAGTTTGACGTTGAGCGCTGATCATTCTTTAATCAACGACTTGAAGAGTTTGGATTTATCAAACGTTGTTTCTCACATTCCTAAAGTCGTTAAAGATTCGGAAATCATAGTGGAATAACCCAAAGCACAATACGGTAAGACTGAAAACTAACAACTCACGAAGTGTCATGACTTTGCATAAGCGTGGATGATGAGGCGATTGATTCTGGACTCTCAACATTCAACGTTTTATGAAAAAAATATTAATTTGCGTAATAAATCAAAACAGACTAGAATCGACACACATCAAATGATATTTCACCATAAACTCTTAGCGCCGAAGGCTAAGGCGTATTTGCCTCAAGCTTGGGATACCTCGAGTTTAGGAAGGCGTTTGATCATCGTGATGTGATTCCCTTTCTCATTCCATTGCACTTCGTCCATAAACGACTTGATCAGGAGTATTCCCCTGCCACTCGTCGCTAAACTCAACGGATCATCAAAACTCGGGGTGTTCTTGGTATTGAAGCCCTTGCCTTGGTCCTCAAACTCAAAAATTATTGAATCCTCGGTAACTTCAGCTTCAATATGTACTTTTCGACTACTGTACTCTGGTTGCAATCCCCGTTCTACAACCATTTTATCAAAACTTTCCCAATCGTCTTCCTTCAAATTGGAACTGACCTCTAAATTTCCATGCGTGACCGCATTCATCATGGCTTCCAACAAGGCGATTCGAATTTGATTCGAGTCTAGATGATAGGCTTCACACAAGTCCCTATATAAATTTTGCAGAAGGGAGACCGTGCCATTAATCAGATTAGTATTGCTGGGAATCTCAAACTCCATCCGCCCCCGATAATAAGGGATAACATCTTCCAATTCCAGTTTTTGGGTTTGCAACGACTCAAGTTTGGCCAGGGATTTAGCCAACTCTTCAAGAGGGAAGGGCTTGATCAAAAAGTCAAACGCCCCCAATCGCAGAGCTGTCAGTGTATAATCCATTTCGGCGTATGCGGTCATGATGATGATAGGAACGTCATGACCTTTATTCCTGATTTTTTGAAGCAGTTGCACCCCCGTCATGACTGGCATTTTGATGTCCGTTAAGATCAGATCAAAGCCATCCTCTTTTTCTTTGAATATCTCCCAGGCCTGTTGCCCATTAGCTGCGATATGAACCTCATGTCCTTTCAATAACAGAAAATGTTTGATCATGTTCTGAATATGCTGCTCATCATCAACAATTAATATCCTCATTGCCATGTATCCTCATTATTTACTGATCTGATGTGTCTCGATTTCGCATAAAGCTGTTTTTTGCCCAGAGTCGTCAGTTCTGAGACAAAGGAGTCGGAGGTTTGTTACTTCATTTTTTGAGCCACAGAAGCCTCCACTCTATGCATTCCTGAAAGTTCAGGAATAATTTCAGACTCCCCTAAAAACAAATAACCTCCAGGTTTCAGCGCATTGATCAAATTGTTGAAGACAATTTGTTTACTGGCGTCATCAAAATAAATCAGGACATTTCTACAAAATAAAATATCTACTTTCCCTTTGGGAAAGGGTAATTTCAAATTGTGCTGCCCCAATAAAACCATTTTCCTCAACGAGTCGGCAATCTTATAATTATTACTATGAGGTAAAAAATATTTCTTGAGCAAATCTGGAGTTACTAAGCGAAGAGCGTAGGAATTATAGATCCCTTCTGAGGCCTTTTTTAACACACCATAATCAATGTCACTTGCAAATAAACGAACCTGACGCCCTTGAAAATTGGGCAAACGTTCGGATAAAGCAATCGCTAAAGAGTAAGGTTCTTCTCCTGTTGAGCTTGCCGCGCTCCACACATCAACTTGAGATGTGGAAATCCCTGAAAAAACTTGCTTACTCAGTAGGGTAAAATGTTTTGGGCAGCGAAAGAAATACGTTTCATTGGTTGTGATTGACTCAACAAAATGAGGCATTTCTGAAGACGTTTTACGAAGATAGTCGTAATAGTGCTTGAAAGATTCAAGACCTAGCTCTTTAATCCTACGACCCAAACGGTTATTCATAAGTTCAAGTTTCTGGTCAGAAATTCGAATTCCCGTCTCAGTATATGCAATTTCAGCAAATTTTTGTAAATCTTGTACAGTTAACATCATGAATTAAGCCAGACTCCTTAAGGTTTTATGATTCCACCTCGTAAATAAATACCTAATTTTAGGAGCATTGTGCAAGCTAATATAGAGAGCAAGATAGGTCTACTTCACGCTCTTTTCATAAATACGCATGGAGGCTCAGTAAAATCGAAATGTTTGAGAAAACTGTTAAACTTTTAACCTGGCCCTCAAAACTCGATTAAAAATTTAAATCAAACCAAGAAGCCTGGCTCAGAATTGAGTAGAACATGCAGTAAGATCGTTTTAACTATTGCCTATCTTCAAATTCAATTGTTATAGAGTTATAGCTATCCAGGAAAGTTTTTTCCCTGGGAGCGAGGGCATCTTGCCCTCACCGGAGGGCGGGACGCCCTCGCTCCCAGGACAAAACTTATCTTGAGCACTATACTTAGGAAAAAAAGGATCACTAATCTGATGAGGAACTCGCACAAATGATATTTGCTTCAGGGATGTCTACCTCGGAGCAGGTCAGTACGATTTCGGGACGTGGAGTCGGCATGGACGCAGTCAAACGTTTTTTGCAACGACAAAACGGAGATATTCAAATCCATTTCAGGGACCAAACCTCAGTGAATTCTGATTATCGGCCTATTGAATTCAGGGTGGTTCTGCCTGAAAGAATTGGCATTCTGTTGACCTAAAGACGATTCCCCGCGATCTTAAAAAACGAGCCCTCGTTATGGATCAAACGTCTGATTCGGAGGGCATAGAGAATGGTCCCCATAGTGGTTGTCAGGTAAGCCGTATGAACAAGCGGAATACAGAAAACCTCCAGCATTGTCACCAGATGAAGAGGATACCGGGTATAACGATATGGACCTTCTTCTATGGGGAGGCGTGAGGCCTCACTGTCATTATGCTCATAGCGTTTCTGTATTCCTGAGACCCATAATTTTAGATAGAGCGA
This sequence comes from Deltaproteobacteria bacterium TL4, assembly GCA_051382335.1. Lineage (GTDB taxonomy): Bacteria > SAR324 > SAR324 > SAR324 > NAC60-12 > JBBCAX01. Next base: position 15,250 of record JBBCAX010000367.1, on the reverse strand, counting down.
AAGGCCCCATCCAAGTAACATCATCGCACCAAGGCCCTTGTAATAGGTGCGATCAAACCAATAGACCTCAACAACTCCCATGCCCAGATAGAAAAGATAGAAACCTCCTGAGACCCATTCTCTCCATTCAGATCTTGAGGTGTCTCCCAAACGGTTGTTGAGTGCATGAAAGATCCGACGTTCGTACAAGTAAGATAACGCGATACCTATAACAAAAAGTGTGTAAAGAATCATGATTGGACGTAAATATGGTGATGAAATCAATATCATTCATGATCGCAACATCGTATTGCAACCCTTCGGCAATGTGTTCCTTATGGCATGTGCCTATTAATCCTTTTCGCTCAAGCTTGCCAGGGTAGGTATTAGCACTCATGGATATTGATATCACAGGGTTTATAAAAAATGATTTCTGATATCTGATGGTTTATTCACCTTAAGTAAATTTAATAATACAGGTTTAATGAGAAAATATCTTGAACTCTATTGTAAAACGATATATAGAAAGTGGTTCATTAGAATGAACATGAATTGGGTACGGTAAAAAGAATGCACTCCTTGACGTTGTCTGAGCAAATACAACCCAAATGACTTGGCTAGCGAATAGCACCATTGCCGCTTAAAAAATGCAAGACATCTTGCTTTAAGAAACCTGATAATTGAACTTTTCTTTGTACTCTGGTTATTTACAACTCATTAATGTTTAACAAACTCAAGACCCATTAAAGGTAATCATGCTAAATGGAATGTTAGCCCAGAAAATTGGAATGACTCAGATCTTTGAGAACGATGGAACTGTCGTTCCCGTAACTGTCCTGCAAGTGGGCCCCATGGCAGTGATTCAGAAGAAAACTGAAGAGATAGATGGTTATGATAGTGTACAAATGGGATTTGTGAATATTCCCGAACGGAAAATCACTAAACCCATTAAAGGCCACTTGAAAGGTCAGGCACCTGTACGGTATTTAAAAGAGTTTAAGGTGGAAGATATCAATCAAGTCCAAATAGGACAAAAATTTGACGTTTCCATCTTTGAAGAAGGCGAAAAAATTTCAGTGACTGGTACATCCAAAGGTAAAGGATTTGCCGGTGTTATGAAACGATGGGGATTTAGTGGACAACCTGCGAGCCATGGTCATAGAGGACACCGCATGACGGGAAGTATTGGACAGTGTACCTTCCCTGGAAAAGTCTTTAAAGGGAAAAAAATGCATGGGCACCAGGGTGATGAACAAATAACCACCCTTGGACTGAAGGTTGTGAAAATTATTAAAGATAATAGCCTGCTCTTGGTTAAAGGGGCTGTGCCTGGAAAAACGGGTGGAATTGTGACTGTTAAGAAAAGCAATCGCTAACCCCTTGTCTTTGAATCAAGAGGGAGATAATGCTCTAAACTCCCTCTTTTCTCCACAAAAGAGTTCTCTCTTTTCCCGAATACTTCTTTTGCTTCTACGCTCATCATCAACTGAAAAATCAATAGATCAGCATAAACAACTCCTAAGGCAGCATCTACTCTTCAATTAAATCTTTTCAATTATTTATGTTTTTTCCTAAAGTCTTACCTCAATGTGCCGATATAAGAAGAGAGCACACTGAATTCATGGAATGGGAAGTCTCATAGACTTGCCTTCTCTTTGACGTCAAGCCTGCGGAACCACTTTAACATTGAGGGAAAATGGATAATTTTAATATGTATGAAAGAAATGTGGCATTGAGTGGGTTGGAGACAGAAGGAAACATTACTACAATACACGGTTCAACTGTGACAACTTGGAATTTCGGAGATAACGTTAACTCTAAATACCACCCTATTCTACAACGTTTAAGCTCAAAACTGAACAATGAACGCAGTATGTACAAACTATGATCGATTTGTTTCACATTGTGAGTCCAAACGTTGTTTGTGTTTAAGTTCTACTCGTAAGTAGATTGGTGTGAACGTACTGTTTGCCGAATGGGTTCGCAGCGTTAATGAAAAGTGATTTAAATGACTATCAGGCTGAAGCAGGTTTGTCCTGTTATAAGAACAGGCGGTTATCGAAAACCTTCGTAATCATAATCTTGATCCTAATCGAATAGATGGATTTAGGATGACGCTTAAGATTACGAAAGGCGTTAGAGACAAGCTTGATTCTAGGAACTATAGGTCTGTGCACCATGATATTAGTCGTTGAGAATCTTTTCTCGCCGTTGGATCCTGCCCTATTATTGATCAAATAGGGAATTTCCTGTTTTGAGTTATAGACGTTCATTTATACTTTCATCGGATTAATTTTTCACTTTTGAAACTTAAGATAGGGTGCCGCTTAAGCGAAGTGAGCACACCACAAAAATGAAGGTCACCCCTTCTGAGTCTAAATAACGACACCATGGAAGAGAGGAACCTCGAATTCCGTCTCGAGGAACAAGGTTCCAGAGTGCAAGGGGACTACCGTGATTTGATCAAAAATGAATTTATTTTAATGAATATCCACAGATGTTCAGGTGATAAAAACGAGAATATGAATTTAATTAAAAAGGGGCTATCCCATCCTTGTGGGAATAGCATTGCCAAAATTGAACTTTTTCGATCGTCTAATCGTAGCCAGGATTATTTTTTTTCCTCTGTGTCTCCGACACCATTGATTTTAGATCGTGGCTGTTCCATGTCAGGATTTAGGTTAGTAGGTTGTTGATTTTATTATAAAGAATCTTGATGGTCTATTTGGGGTTAAATGGCAATTTTACTCTGTAAGGTTTTTATAAAGGATAAATAAGATGAGTCGCCAAAGATGGTGCTCATTGCTGGGAAAACGTATAGCCTTTTAAGGGCAGAAAGCGTCACCTATCACAAGCAGATGCATAGGGAACCGCTTGTCCGAACTGTGTTCATCGTTTTTAAAAGAGAGGGCATTTCAACTGACTCTCACGTGTTATGAACCGTCATGAAAGATCCTTATTTGGTTGAGATCATGTAGCGTAGCCAATGATTTATTGACATTGGGGAACATACGCTTCTGGAGCATTCGTAGAATATTTATAACATTTCAGAAAAGGTGACGTTAAGAAAGTCCTTTATCAATTTTACACGCTACTGTGCGGCACTTTTTATGTTTGTTATGGTTTAAAATTGAACTTTTATGCTGACGTCAGAATTATCACCGTGAGCTAAACACCTATGAATAAATAGCGATCGAAACTTCACAAATGGTTTCACGCTTTGAGTGGGAACCAAAACTTCGATACTTTGCGTCCTCTTTGGCGGTAAAGTGGTTACTATAGCATTCCCACTTGGGAAAACTTTGGAACGTTATTTTTTTTTCTGTTTCTAAGGGCTGAGTTCATGCTCACAAGTTTAGTAAACCGAGGCAGCTTCATCCTTGAGGGAAAGTCAGGTGTTGATGCTATGAGGGTTGAGAAGCATCAAAAATGATACAGAGATAAAGTGATTGTTTCCTAAAAATATGATTTTTATGGTCGAATCTGTCCATTAAACGGATGTTTATAGCTGTCCAGGAAAGTTTTTTCCCTGGGAGCGAGGGCATCTTGCCCTCACCGGAGAGCGGGACGCCCTCGCTCCCAGGACAAAACTTATCTTGAGCACTATACTTAAATACAGAGCGAAATCACATTGCTGTTTAAAATCAATTTAAGGTTTCTCCTCTATTTTATGCGAGAAGTTGGGAGTTCCTCACGTACTCAGAGTAATCCCGGGTATTTGTGGATATTCGTATTTTCAGTATACCAAGAAACAGGATCTTGTAACGTGAGTTGTCACTATAAAATAGTGAACATAAAAATAATCGGCAAAAGTCGGAGTCTATCTGCTTGAACAATTTTGATCACCATTTGTAAGTATTTTCGAAACACAAGGATTATTTCGAGGCTTGATCCTTGGGCTCTTCATAGTGAAATGGCTAAATTTCATAAATTATGCCCTTTTGCGCTATAAAGCTCATAAGGATGATTCTTGAAAGAAGGAGGTTGTCATGAAACGCTCAACAAGATCTGTTTAAGATGTAATGCCTTTCGATTTGTCTACCAAGGGGGAAGGGACAATATCTTGTTGTGCTTTAGGAAAATCGTGCCTTTACATAATAAAATGTAACATGGTGTAAAATAGAACACCTTGCTTTGAGTCTTTTCACTATTTGGGGCACCCACTTAAGGGAGGGTAGGTTAAAACTGGTGGTATGGAATGGGTGGACAGTCCACCAATGTTGGACTCATCATCACTTTGTGTTTTGGTGGGCTATGAGGACACTGAGGATACCCTAATTAAAGCGGATAGCTATTGCTGTATCCACTTAACGAAACAATGGTAGGCGGGATTACGTGTTGCACTTTGTTGAACGTTAATTTAGCACAAGGTCCAGCTTAGCAAGACTGTATTCTCAGGTGTCCCTCTTAAGTGGATAATTTTTAAGAATGCTCATCATTATTTCAATACTGGCAACTTGTGGGAAAGGCGGGGTGCCTATATTCAGCAAGGTTACAGTGCAGACTCAGGTGGAACACATTGGTGTTGAGTTGGTGGGATTTCTCTTTTTGCGTGTTTTGACATAAGAGATATCGTTATACTTTGTAGGGGAATGAGTTGGATGAACGAAAGTCCGATTCCGGGTAGTGGCATGATTTTATTTTCGGTCAATTGGCACAAGCGATGACTCCCGTGCGGTTGCCGGGAGGATGGGACGGTACTCCCTCAAAATTGGAGAGACTTTGCATTGTCTTTAATTTTTTTACAACTGGGCGGGAAAAGGGATCACCCTTGAGAGGAGAGCATTGATCCTTGTTTTTATTCCAGGTTTTTAATAACTGCTGAGAGGATTTCTCTGAAGGGAGATCCAATATTTGTAAATTATTTATCATGCTGAAACAGGTAATTTCGAAAATCGATCCAGTAACCTCTTGGGCACTCAATCGATGCCTTATTGACGGATAGTTGTCCGCAAGCTGTTTTTCATAAACAAGAAATAAAGTGAAAACTCAGAAGGGGAGATTTCATTCACAACTAGTTGAGATAACAAATCATGTATAAATTTATGAGACTCTCAATTTATTGAAGCGGAGAATAAATCGGTTCATTGTCTGAACTCATACACCAACCGGACTAATTGTTTCTCCGTATTTATTGAAGAAGGATATCAAAATTCAGGAAAATAAGGTGATGCCGATAGATGCGTTCCGTGTAGATTACATACGTTTTTAATTTGTGCATTGCGTGAGTTGCGTTTCCCGAAGAGGAGAATGATCTCCTTTTCAGGAAGTCCTCTACCTATCTGGGGTTTCGGAGTAATGACTTTTAGTCATTACATGAATCACAGAATACTGTTCCGGATTACAATACATGATCGGCTTTGAAGGGCCATGGACCGGTGTTCCTTGCTTTCAGTCAGGATACAACTCCTTGTAAGCAAGTTATACTTGGTTCGTATTGAAGTGACTATTTTTCGGGCGAAGGTTGGAATCTGGTCATAATGTGGAGTTTGATATTTTGAATTTACAACCCGTTGCTCCAACTTTGACGGGGTTCCTCCCCCTACAGGAAGGATACCGTTGGAGCCTCAACTAAAGCCACTTATTAAAACTGGTTGGATCTTAATTTAAAACTCGTGAGACCGGTACTATCGTAATATTAATATCAAAATAGATATTAATTAAAAATGGACTAAAATATATAAAAAACAAATAAAAACAACCAGTAAGCATCAATATTATTGTAGCAAAAATGTTATTTTAATTAAATACTAATTAGGGTGTACGATGATTTTTTGTAAAAAATTCATGTGTTTTTTTTACACATGGGATATATATAATCTAGTGAGTTCGAGGAGGGTGCTATGTGGAAAAAGTGCAAAGCGACATTAGGTGCAATGTTGGTATTCGTGTTTATCGGGAGTGGTCTAGGATGGGCTCAAGCGTCCACGCCCGAGAAAGAGGATAATTTATTTTCAGTTTGGGTAAAGTTATCTCTTATAGGGTACAGCCAGTCGGAGATCGAGACGGCTCTAAACCATGTCGATCCTAAGCAATTATCACGGGTCAAACAACGGTTGCGACTTAATGTGATCAAAAATTTGCGTCGTATGAGGCTGGAAACAGATATCGAAATGAGCACAACGGAACAGGAGTTGAGTATCATCAGGGATAAGATTCGAACTGAAATCCGATTCGCAGGGTTAGAAAATGATCGGCATATAACAACGATGATTCAGCATCAATATGGAATTTCCCTAAGAAACATATAAACTTTGGATCGGTCTAAAAAACACTATCAAAAAACCTTGAATGTTCCATTCAACATGGTAGTATCCGCGATCACTTGGTTATCGGGGTGTAGCGCAGTTGGTAGCGCGCCTGCTTTGGGAGCAGGATGTCAGGAGTTCAAGTCCCCTCACCCCGACCAATAGAATCGAATAAAGTCAACATATTAGAAGGAAATCAAAAAAAAAATTGATTTTCCAATTCCCCTTATGGTGTCAGAATGGTTTCAGTTTTTCGACGGACCCATCTGCTGTCTCAATATTTCTTCCAAAGATTTCTGAGCTATTTTGTTCTGGATTAAGCATTTGCTTGTAGGCGGATAGTGCAGATCATTTATTCTTTCACTATTTTCTATATAAGCTCCAGCCTCTTTACTGGTAAAACCGAAATACGTCTTCAATACATGATTGAAATGCTTTCTCAAGTTGATTATGGCAAGGGCGAAACCGTGAGGGATCGTCTGAAGGCCTGTCCTGAGCGTAATCGAAGGGAAGCCCTGAGCAAAATGGCGAACCCAGTCCTTTTCAAAATTATTTAATTCTGCCTCTTCACAAAACGTTTCATTTCTTATACATCCATACTAACAGTTCTGAAAAGTGATTGAGGCACTTGGACAAAACTTATCTGACAGACCATCCTAATCGTAATCAATATATGGAGGAATTATGTATTTCGTAACAGGAGGAACAGGCTTTGTAGGGAAATATGTTGTGGATCAATTACTGAAACACCAAGGCAAAATTTACTTACTCATCTTGGAATCACACAAAGAGCGCTTTGAGGTTTTGCTACATCGTCGTTGGGAAAAATACAGAGCTCGAATTGAGCCTATCTACGGAGATGTCACCAAGTCCGATTTGGGGATACAACCCGAACGTCTTAAAGAACTCAAAGGACAGGTAGAGCAATTCTATCACCTGGCCTCACTGGATGCTTTAAAAGCGAGCCAGAAAGCGTGCCAAACCGTAAACGCCAACGGGACACAAAATGCGGTTGACGTGGCAAACCAACTGGGCTCCTCTTTTCATTACCTGAGTACCATTGCGATCAGTGGCAAATATGAAGGCGTTTTTAAAGAAGAGATGCTTGAAGAGGGACAGGAACCGATGGGTCCCTACGCTTCCACAAAATATGAGGCCGAGTTAAAAATTCATAAAAGCTGTAAGGTCCCTTTTCGAATTTACCGCCCCGGAATTATTGTAGGCTGTACCGAAACAGGGGAAGCGGAAAAGATAGAGGGTCCTTATTATCTTTTCAAACTCATTCAAACCATAGGAAAAATCCTGCCTCAATGGTTTCCCTTATTAGGCCTGGAAGGTGGAAAGTGGTATCTGACGCCTGTGAATTATGTGGCGCAAGCTCTGGTTCATATTGCACACAAAAAAGAATTGGATGACAAAACCTTTCACCTTGTCGGAGACGCTGTTAAAGTTGGCGATGTCATCAATGAGTTCTGTCGTGTGGCCCATGCGCCCCAGCTCAAAACACAAATCAGCAATGAAACGCTCGCATCTCTGCCCTTGGAGCTGATTAAAAAAATTCCATTTTCGGGATTATTAGGTCAACAGGCGCTGAGCCGTCTTGAATACCCTGACACCTTCATGGATCTGCTGACTTGGGAGACCGAGTTTGAGCATACCAACACAACCAAAGCGCTTAAAGGCAGCAAAATCGTTTGTCCTCCGCTTCAAGACTACGCACGCATCATTTGGTATTTTTGGGAAGGTCACATGGAACCGATTTTGACAGAAACCCGAAGCAGTGACAGCATGACTCAAGCCCTCAGAGCCACAACCGATGTCATCACCAGAGGGCGCAGTCTGAGCGAAGTGGTTAAAGACCAATGGGAATTAGCAACTCGTGGAGGGCGCCAATATTTAGAACGGGTGATCGCCGGTCGAATGGTATTGATTACAGGAGGCAGTAGCGGAATAGGCTTGGCGATTGCCCACCGCTTGGCACGTGCCAAAGGGACAGTGATTCTTGTGGCCCGTTCCTTGGATAAATTGGAAATCGCGAGAAAAGAAGTCGAACAACTGGGAGGAAAGGCCTTTATCTATTCTTGCGATCTGAGTAATCCGGAGGCTATTGGTGAATTGGTGGAACAGATCAAAAAAGAACACGGTGGCGTTGATATTTTAATCAACAATGCCGGCCGTTCCATTAGAAGACCGATAGACCAATCTTATGACCGCTTTCACGATTTTGAACGGACGATGGACTTGAATTACTTCGGCTGTCTTAAGTTAATTCTCGGATTTCTCCCCAGAATGCGAGAACAGCAATTCGGCCATATCATCAATATTTCGAGCATTGGATGCCAAACCAATGTGCCTCGATTTTCAGCCTATGTTGCCAGTAAATCCGCGTTAGATGCTTTCAGCAAAAGTATCAGTTCTGAAGTAGCGCATGATAATGTGACCTTAACCACCGTCTATATGCCTCTGGTCAGGACGCCTATGATTTCCCCAACTAAAATGTACGACAATGTTCCAACCCTGACTCCTGAACAGGCCGCTAAATTAGCCATCACGCCTTTGATTACGCAGAAAAGGAAAGTGTCCACACCCCTCGGAACGTTTGCGGAAGTCTTACATTCGCTTTCTCCTAAAACAGCGAATATTGCCCTCAACCTGGGATTTCGACTGTTTCCTGATAGTGATCCGACGGAGAAAGAAGGAAAGCATTTGTCTCCAGAAGCTGTGGCCTTTGCCTACCTTTCAAAAGGCATCCACTGGTAAAGCGGATCTGGCGTTGCTAATGAAACCTAACCATTGGCCTTTTGTCGCACTATCAGTTCTTGAGTATTGGGGAAATAAGCCAGGTATTCGGCGTGACTGAGGCCTTGTTTTTTGATGATTCTAATAAAATCTTGAACCAGGCTTTTGAAGAAACGATCCATTTCCTCAGCGGAGAGATCTTCTGGAGAATCCACCTGAACCAACACCAACGAGGCCGAGGGAAACAAGGTTGGAACTTGCTCAGGAATCAGTTCAGTGAAATCCTGGTACAGTGCTCTCAGGAGCGCTTCTGATGCGAAAAATTCTGGTTGAGTTGTGTTTTTCATTCACGTTTTCCGTGGTTGTGCCTCGGCTCAGTTTTGTGTATTTTCAACCTCAGCTTTTTTCTCTGGAGCGATGGACGAGACTTCTTCTGAGGAATCAAACTCATCTAAGTAGTCCTCACTGAGGTCCTTCAGGAGTTCCGTTTTCGGCGCATTTTCATCAGTAGGTTGAGACAGACGCCGCTCTTCCTCCTCTCCTATTTTGGTAATACGAATCTCAATCACGGAACGGGCATCTGCTTTTTCAACGCTAAACAGGCACTCTTGATACACAAACGACTGACCTACTTCAGGAATTTGATCCAGTTGCGTTACAACAAACCCCCCCAAGGTCGCATAGAGTCCTTCTTCCGGAAGTTCTAACCCAAATTGATTTTTTTCGTTAAACTGGTGAATTTCAGTTCGAGCTTGTAATAAATACTGATTTTCGTTGACCACCACGAACAGGGGTTGTCGTTTTTCATGTTCATCCGAAATATCGCCGACGATTTCTTCCAAAATATCCTCAATCGTGATGATCCCTTCCGCGCCACCATACTCGTCTACAATTACCGCGAAATTCACCCGGCGTTCCTGCATTTCAACCAAGAGGGCATTCAACTTTTTATGGGGCGGTATATAATAAACGGGCCGAATGACGGGCCGAATTTTATCCCCTTTATCCATATTCAGAAGGTCAAAATAATCAATGTACCCTGTAATTAAATCAATGCGTTTCGAATACACAAAAACCCAAGGGAAGTCTGTTTTGTTCAAACTCTGTATGGCCTCTTGTATCGTTGCGGTTGAAACTACCGCAGAGATATCCACCAACGGGATCATGGACTCTCTGGCCGTCAGTTCAGAAAACTCAAACAACCTTTGGATGATACTCCGCTCCTGTTGAAGCACATCACTGCCTTTCCCCGCCATATCCAAGACCATTTTTAATTCATCTTTACTGACAAAAATACTATGGACTTCGCCTTCAATACCAAATAATTTGGAGACCATGCTGGTAATGAAAGTCATCACCAGAACGACAGGAGCAAACAGCCAGGAGGCAAAATACAGAGGATAAACAACTTTTGTGGCAAGCACATCGGCTTTTTGCTGGAAAATACTTTTAGAGAGGACTTCCGCAAAAAACAAGGTGCAAGGAGTGAGAATAGCGACCGTAATCAAATCCCCATATTTGGGGAAAATGGTTAGCATCGCGGCCGTTGCCAAAGTGGTTGCGGACACCAGTGAAATATTGGTTCCCGTTAACGTCGTTGACAGAATCCACTCTGGTTTTCTAAAGAGTTTAATGACCAACTTTGCGGATTTGGACCCTTTTTTCGCTTGGTACCTCAGTTTCGTTTTATCTGCGGCGACCAAGGCTATTTCTGAACCAGAAAAAAAACCTTCCAATAACATAAAGATAAAAACGAGCAGTAATGTAAACAAATAATATTCCATAGTCCTCCTTAAAAAAAGTCTAACCCTTTTTTATTCTGCTTCTGATTTTTTGAGAATTTTTTCAACATGAATTTCAGTGATTTTTGTGATATCCATTTCTTTCACGGTAAAAACCAGATCTTGATAGGCGATACTTTCTCCACTGCTGGGTAAGCGTCCGAATAAATGAAATACAAATCCGCCAACAGTCTCAAACTCTTCATTTACCAGTGGAGTCTTGGTTTGGTTTACCAACTCATCAATGTGCATCATCGCGTTGATCAGCCACCAGTTCTTGCCTTTTTTGATACATAAAGAGTCCATCGGTTTTTGTTCTTTCATTTCGCCAAACAGTTCTTCCAAAAGGTCATCTAAGGTTACCAATCCAATCACACCGCCAAACTCATCCAGAACTATGGCAATTTGATTTTTCTTGAATTTAAATTCTCTAAATAAATCATAAACTTGTTTGGTTTCAGGAATAAAAATGGGTTTCACCATGATATGATTCAAGGTTTCCTGACCCTGTTCAATTTGCTCCGTGGTCAAGTTTAAGAGACTTTTAGCATACAAAATTCCCAAAATACGGTCCCGGTTTCCTTCATAAATAGGAACAGCGGCATAGTGCCGCTCACTAACGGCAGCAATAATTTTATTAAAAGGCATGCTATAGGACAGAGAAAAAATACTCCCCCGTGGTGCCATAATGTTGGAAATGGGCATATTCCCCAAGTCAAACACCCGATAAATTAACTTTTTTTCATACTCTTTAATGATCCCTGCTTCCGAACTTTCTTCAACCAAATTAATGAACTCTTCCTCCATGATCGGAGCCTCTTTCTTTGATCGTTCTCCAACAATCGTGTACACCACCAAATCCGTAACTTTAAACACCAACCAAACAATAGGAAAGACCAGTTTTTGAAAGAAGAACAACCAGCGGCAGATAATCTTGGCAAAACTCTCATTGTTTTTGATGGCAATTGTTTTGGGTAACACTTCACCAAACAAGAGCAGAAAGGGAACTACAATACAGATATTTAACCATTTTGCGTTAATGTCATGAAAATGATCGGCGATAAAAAACAATACCAACGAGGTGGAAATGGCAGAAATAGAAACATTGACAAGCTCATTTCCCAGTAGAATGGTAATGAGTAACCGTTTGGGATGAGTAATCAGTTCAATAATGCGGTGAGATTTCAGAGAGTTTCGTTCTTTTATCTTTTGTAACTGAAGTTTACTCAACGAAAAAAGCGCCGTTTCTGATCCTGAAAAAAAAGCGGAAAAAACGATTAAAACTCCCAGCGCAATCATTCTCAATAATATTTCGAGATCCAAATCCATAGCTCAAGCTCCACACACTTTCCCTGTGAGTTTGAAAAAATCAAAGAGAGAACCCTGCATAATATCCAACGCCAATACCTAGGGTTAGTTGAAGATTCTACCCAACATTTTTCTCAAATCGTTGTAGTCGTAAGGTTTAGAAAGAATTTCTTCTATTCCCAGTTTGGATTGTAGTTTTTCAGAAACCACGTCAGTATAGCCTGTTGACAAGACCACGGGGATATCCTGTCTGATTTTTCTTATTTGCTCAATCAATTCAAGGCCTGTCATCCCAGGCATGATATTGTCCGTAATGATTAAATTAAAATCACCAGGCTCTCTACGGAAATTCTCTAATGCATCGTCGCTGTTGGACACGCCCATCACTTCGTATCCCAACGACTCCAAGATCTCACAGGTTAAGTTTTGAATGATGAATTCATCCTCTACCACTAAAATTGCCCCACCACCAAGCTTTTCCATTGGATTACATGCTCCATTAAGGTTTTCTTCAAACGCTGGAACCCCCTAACAGTCTTCAGACTTGAAATCGAAAATCTTCATTTAACAGTTCACTTCTACCTCAAACCATGACATTATCCAGTTATACTTTCAACGCATAACTGTTAAAAACGTGAATAATTTCAGAAAATGGGGTATGAGCATGGGGAATGGGGGCCCAAAGGTAAAGACGCCCCGAGTCCCTACCCTGATTTGTTTATAGAAAATAAATGAAATCTCCTCTAAATGATTTTGAATTCAAACTCATCACCTCACTCCTGGAAGAAAGTTGTGGTATGTCCTTTGACCGTAACCGCGTTTTCTTACTCGAACAGGGGTTAAATCAGCGAATGCTTACCCTTAAAATCAAATCCTTTCAAGAGTACTATCAAACGTTAATAGCACCAGGCCGCACCAGAGCGTCTGAACTCCAGGAATTAATCGAACTTCTCACCATTGGCGAAACGTATTTCTTCAGAAACCCTGATCATTTTCAAGCCATAACTGATTATATACTGCCTCAGCTCCTAAAAAGCAGGACCAGCCTTCGTGTCCTTTCTGCCGCCTGCGCTACAGGAGAAGAACCCTATTCTTTAGCGATGATCTGCAAAGAATACTTTCCCTTCGCAAAGATCGAAATTGTGGCCACTGATATCAACACTGAGTCCCTAAAATACGCGAAAATCGGGTTATATTCGGCCAAAGCCATTCACAAAACCGAACCTCACTATTTGATAAAATATTTTACAAAAGAAAAAAATCATTATCGTCTTCACCCGGATATTATAAAATCGGTTATTTTTTTGGAAGGAAACCTGAGTGATGATCGTTTGTACGGCTCACTCGGGTACTTTGATCTCATTATTTGCCGTAATGTTTTAATTTACTTCACGATCCCTATCATTAAAAAAATTCTTGCCAAATTTGCGTCGGTTCTTCAGCCTTGGGGTTTTCTGATTCTGGGACACGCGGAGACGGCCCGTGGACTTTCAGCGCAATTTGAACCCATTGAAAAGAATAATACTTTTTTTTATAGTCTGAATCCGGTTGAAGAACAAAGCCCCGTCTCTCCTCCACTTTTGCCGCAAACGCCGCTCTTGGAAAGTCATGATGAGTTTAAGACAACACCGGAGGAAGTCCTCCCTGAAACCGTTGAGGATCAGGCAATCACCCTGGACGCGGACCCAGAGTATGAACGAGGACTGCAGTATTTTATTTTGGACAAACCGGAAAAATCCCTTGAAATTCTTGAAGAAGTTCTTCAATACCAACCTGATCACCAAAACACCTTATTGTTATCCGCTATCTTATATGCCGGCAAAGGGGCTTATGAGCGAGCGCACGCTCTCTGTCACCAAGTGCTCCAACAGGATGAATTTTCCGCGGATGCTTATTATATTTTGGGATTGATCCATGAGCATAATCACGAAATTGAAAAAGCTCAAAAAGCCTATGAAACCACGATTTTTCTAAATAATCGCTTTGCACTCGCTTATTTCAAGTTAGCGCAATTTCATCTCAACGCTAAAAGAAAGAACGCCGCAGCAAAAGCCTTTCAGAATGCGGCAAAAAACTTGAAATATCAACCTGAGGAAAGTTTCCTTATCTATTCTGGAGGTTTCACAAAAGCCGCCATTACGCAGGTGTGCGAAAAAAACAGCTATAGCACTCAAAATTAGGTTCTACACGGCATGATTATTGAGAATGACCTCGAAGAGTCCCCAGGCATTCGCCGTTTTTGTCTTTACCGCATGAGCCGCATATCCTGAATTGGAACTATACCACGCCACACTATCCAGACACGAACTGTCGCTGCCGCAAGCCCAATCCGTGGTTGTTCCCGCTCGTGCCGCGTATTCCCATTCCGCTTCGGTACACATCCGATACGTTCTCGTACTCTGTCGCTGGTTCAACCAGGTGAGATAGCCCTGAATATCCGTCCAGGAAATATACACCACCGGAAACTATCGGCGGAACAACTATAACTGCTCGCGCTGGAATCATACAACTTATATTCCCCAACCGTGGTTTCATGCTCCGAAATGTAAAACGCGCTCAAGGTCACGCTGTGCACTGGTGTTTCATCACTGCCTCCATTCGTGCTGCCCATCTGAAAGGTTCCCCCGCTAATCGAGACCATGCTGGATGACGTAGCGGCAAACAGATCTGCGGGTATCATACTGACTTCCGTGGAAGCGCTGCTTTCGCCAGCGATATTGACTGCCGTCAGGATGTAATAATAAGCGGTACCATTGGTCAGACTCGTATGAGTGTAAGGACTGGTCACACCGCTGATTTTGGTGCCGTCGCTGGTGGTAACTCCGGTAGTGGTGCTCCAATAGAGGTTATAACTTGCGGCTCCGGTAACTGAACTCCAAGTCAGTGTGTTTTGGCTGTCGCCTCTTGCCGCGAAAATAGTAGGAACCTCATTTTTAATGAACGATCCGGTTGTATATTGGGACTCCAGAGCATTGCCGGTATAGTCAGTAACGTCCGTCGTTACCCTGATTTTATACCTGGTTGACGTACTCAGGGCAGAAGCGGGCGTAACAGTAAACGTTTTGTCTTTGTCGCTGGCAACGGGTGAGGCACTCATTGGAACGCAGTTGTTGAAACTACTGTCTGAGGAGGCATCTATACTTGTGAAGAGCTGAATACTCCCGGAACAAGCGGTATCTGAGGTATTGGTGGTGA
>JBBCAX010000366.1:0-5736 GCA_051382335.1 Deltaproteobacteria bacterium TL4 | reverse complement strand
TACCAAAGCTTACTTTGGCCAAATCCCAAGAAAGGCCTTCGCCTTTCTGGCCAAAGCAAGCGTTGGCACTCCTGAAACAGCGTTGTTTAAACGGATCTCGCAACAGGATGAGTTTTCTGAATTTATTCAAAGGAACCTCTGCGTATGACTATTTATTTATAAATTATTTTAAATATTGACATTATTATAGATTTATTTATATATTAATTTTTAATTATAGCTATTTAATATAAATTGTAACTGGGAAAAATCAACACAGAGAGATCTCAATTTAAAATGGAGGAACCATGTCCGATATTATTGAAAAACAGAGGTGTAAGCAAGCCATGCACCAGGCCACGACTTATCAGGAATGGCAAACAGCGGCATTAGAACTGGATCATGTGGAAGGAAATGACAAATGGAAGGAACAGAAAGAATCGCAAGATTACAATTATAAACTCATAGAATTGCGCTTGGAACAATTAAAAAAATGTAAAGAAAGCAATGATATCCGGCAAATGGTTTTTTATTTGCGAGAAGGGCTGCATCGTAATCATGGAAATATCGCAAATCCTAAATTATATTCAAAAACACATGTAGGGACCAAACAGTTAATTGAAGACTATATTGATGAATTGACCTCATCGCTCAAGTTTCTTTGTGACAACGAGTTCGAGGAGTTTCCCTTCTATGATAAAATCCGATTTTTTGATGAATGTTCCCGTAGTTTTGGCAAGTCCGCCTTATTGTTAAGCGGCGGAGCCATGTCCGGTTTATTTCATATCGGCGTGATTAAAGCCCTGGATGAACAAAACTTGATTCCGAGTGTGGTTTCCGGTTCCAGTGTGGGTGCGATCATGGCCGGTGCCTTAGCCACATTCACAGACCTAAACGATCTGTATGATCCCGAAAAACTAAATTTGGATATTTGGAAAGTCCTGCCTTTGGACGAAATCATCAAACAAAAGTCCTTGATGGATTCCAAACACATGATTGATTTTCTAAATTATTACGCCTTGGATATGACGTTGGAGGAAGCCTATCGAAAGACAGGGAGACATCTCAATGTCACTGTTTCACCGGCCATCAAGAATCATGCGCCTAAAGTATTGAATTACTTGAATGCGCCCCACTTATTAGGGTGGAGTGCGATTTTGGCGTCTTGCGCCGTGCCGGGAATCTTTCCACCGGTACAGTTGATGGCTAAAGATCATCATGGAAATACCGTACCCTATATGTCAGACTGTAAGTGGAGTGATGGTGCCTTGACCAGCGACCTGCCGATGAAGCGTTTATCGGAACTTTACAACGTCAATCATAGTATTGTCAGCCAGGTAAACCCCCACATCATCCCTTTTATTTCGGATAAACCCGATGAATCCAATGTGTTCAGCAGTATCAAGAATGCTTTAATGACAGAAGGGAAGACCCTTACCCGGTTTTTTATCAGAACACTTCAATTTTTTATTCGGGAAAAAAGGACGACTCAAGGGCTTGAGATGTTGCATGATATCCTGAATCAAAAATATGTAGGAGATATCACCATCAGGATGACGCCTAAATTTTCAACCTATACCACCTTGCTGAAAAACCCAAGTAACGAACACTTTTTGGAGCTGGTTCGTGATGGAGAACGCGCAACGTGGCCCAAGATCAATATGATTTATCATCAAACACAAATTGGACAAACCCTTGAGGATTGTCTTAAACAATTACAACATTCCCGCAGAACTCAACAACGTTCACGACAATCAGACAACGCGGAACGACAGAATATCGTAGAGCTCAATACGAAAATTGCTTAGTCCTCTCCAAATGGCCTCAGCCGCAGCTATAGACTTTCCGCTAAGTCTTTCCTGGGAACGCGGGCATCTTGCCCGCAAAAGCAGGCGGGACACCTGCGCTCCCAGCCCAAAATACTTTTTAAAAAATCCGCGTCTATCGACTGCCAGCCTCTCTACATTAGACGTTCATTTAAATAAATTCATTTGAGTCTAATCCAGACTGTGGAGTGCCAAAGCTTGCTTTGGCCAAAGGCAAAGAAAGGCCTTCGCCTTTCTGGCCAAAGCAAGCTTTGGCACTCCTGAAACAGCGTTGTTTAAACGGATCTCGCAACAGGATGAGTTTTCTGAATCTATTTAAATGAACGTCTATATGTCAAATAAATTTTTTCTTAAAAAAATAGTCATCATTACCGGGGCAGCTACTGGAATTGCGTCAATTTTGGCTAAAGAGCTTGCGTCACAGGGGGCTTATTTGGCGCTTGGGGACAGTAATGAAGAGGCGTTGCAGTTGTTATCTTCGGAATGTATCCAACGGGGAGCCAGAGTTCTGATTGTTCCAACGCAGGTCGCCAACCAGGAACAATGCAGACGTTTGATCGACAAAACCTTACAGCATTATCAGCACCGTATCGATATTTTGATGTTTCAGGGAGATCCTCAAGATTCTGAAGACTTTGAGCAATGGGACGAAACCACGTTTGTGGAAAACACCCTTCAAAATCGTTTTTTGGGAAGCGTCTATTGTATCCATCATGCGTTGCCTTACTTGAAACGAAGCCAGGGTCGGATTGTCGGTTTGTCAACACTCAACTCCTATTTAGCGGCATCGGCCTTCAGTGGCGAAATTGCCGGCCATCATGCGATGACAGGTTTTTTGGATTCATTAGCATCTGAACTGGCGCCCCATCATGTGAGTGTGACTTTAGTCAATCCTTTATGGGATGTGCCTCCTGTTAAAAAACCTTTTTTGAGGTTCGAAAAAGTCATCATGAAAATGATGGCGACCCATAGCGAAGATCAAGAAACCTTGGATACTCAATTGATTTTAGAGGCGATTAAAAAGCGAAAACAAAACGTGGAACTTCGACAAAAAATAAAGATTGAATTTGCCAGAAAAAGTATTTCCGCAGGAATCATGAATTATGTGGCTCGTCGATTTATAGAAAAAAACAAAGGCATGTTATCTCGTTAATCATCAACACTCTACGAACACCAACGGGTTGTTTACCTCTTAGTTCACTTTGTCTTCGCGCTGTGAGCGTAAATTGACCTTTGGGGAAATGTTGCTTGTTCAAGGGTCAACTTTTAAGCGTAGACATTCATGAAAAAACCAGCAATCGCAATAGAACCTGTTTTTCAGCGTTGGGCCGATCGTTATTATGCGCTTTTGCCACAACCGACCCCCACCTCTGAAAAATTGCGTGCGTGCAAAATTGTTTCGCATCGTGGAGAACACGATAACAAATGGATCTTTGAAAATACGGTGGAGGCCTTTGATCCCATCTTGACTCATGACGGGTGGGGGGTGGAAGTCGACATACGGTGGACCAAGGATTTGCATCCCGTTGTGATCCATGATTCAGACTGCCGTCGATTGTATCAAACCCCTCTTGAAGTCGCTCAAACGCCTTTGCTGGAACTAAGACGTCGGGTGCCTTTAATTCCAACGCTTGAAGATGTGATTCGGCGTTATGGGAAAAAACTGCACCTGATGGTGGAACTAAAAAAAGAATTTTATCCTGATCCTGAAAAACAAACCCGATATTTGAAATCATTATTCTGTGACTTGAGTCCTGGAGAGGATTTTCACTTTATCAGTTTAAAACCACACCTGTTTCAATATGTCCCCTTTGTTCCCAATTCCGCTTTGCTTCCGGTGTCAACAACCAATTTCAACCTGCTCAGTACTCTGGCCCTTCGAAAACAATATGGAGGGATCACCGGGCATTATGCTTTTTTAAATGACTCCCTGCATCAAAGACACCGAAATCAGGGGCAAAAACTAGGAACAGGCTTCATTGCTTCAAAAAATTGTCTATTCCGTGAAATTAATCGAGATATCGAGTGGATTTTTTCGAACCATGCTTTGAAATTGCTCTACCTCCGAAATAAATGGATCAAACGAATAACATAAGAACAGGAGAACTCGCATGCCAATGAATCAAACTTTCAAGGAAGTCCTATTTTTCGTGTTGGGACTTTGTCTCGCTTTATTGATGGTTGCCTGTGAAGATGATGAAGAACGTAAAGAAATCAAAACGGAGGGTGTTGGCAAAATCGCGATTTCCGATTTTCCCGCGACGGCAGGAAATAACGGGGTCCCCAAAGTGGACTCTCAACTTTGGTACTTGTGTCACGCGACCCTGTTCCCTGACTTGACAACGACGCCCGCCTTTGAAGATCAAGCTTATTGTAAGGCGGCAAGCGAAGGTTGCCGTCCCAAAGACATTCCCAAACTGGTCCGTTTTGCCGGTCTGTTTGGAGTGGACGAAAGTTTGTTTACAGACCCCAATAATCAAGCTCAGGCCACGCAGTATATTGCGCTGTTCCTTAAAATTGAGCCCTCTCTCATGACAGGTTCGGATAATGTGTGGCGAGATTCCGCTATCAGCGAGCATCTATCACAAGAGGAATGTATTCAAAGCTGCGGCGTGTTGGTTGGCAAAAACGTCCCTTATGTTTATGGCACGAAAGTCCTCTCAACCCCTATCGTCAGTTGCTGGGAAGCTGAGGAGAGTGCCCCGACAACTGGGGTTCAAGCCCCAATAAAAAATTAAGGATTTCACCTGACGCTTTTATTTCTGTTTGCGGAGCCTTGCTGGGGTTTGGGTAAAGAATTTCTTTCCCAGAACACTCCATCATGATACCCCTGAATGCTTTTGTTCTCATCCGCCTTCTCAAGTCGTTTTTCGGCGAGACATGCGTAGAGCTCGTTAGCCTCTACTCCAATAAACCGTCTGCCCAATTTTTTAGCAACGACAGAGGTGGTGCCTGATCCCAAAAATGGGTCAAAAACAACATCGCCTTCATCCGAACTTGCTAATATTATTTTGGCCAGCAATTTTTCAGGTTTTTGAGTGGGATGGTCGGTATTTTCGGGCATCGACCAATAAGGAATGGAGATATCTGTCCAAAAATTTGACGGATGGGTCCGTCGAAAATTCCCTTCCTTTGTTTCCTCCCAGTCTTTGGGTTTTCCCTCAACCCGATAGGGAGCCATCACCTTGCGTTTTTCTTTCACTCGCTCAACATAGAATTTATAAGCCTTGGACCTGGAAGCAAACCATATATCTTCAGCGGAATTCTTCCAGTTACTTTTGGCGCCCCGACCTTTCTCACGTTGCCAGGTAATGCGGTTAATGACGTGGAGATATTTCTGCAGCACCGTATGAATCGATGTGGAGGAATGCCAATCCCCACAGATATAAACGGAAGCGTTCGGTTTGAGGATCGGCAGTAAGGGCGTTAACCAGGATTCCAAATAGGCCGTATATTCATCAATGGGGAGTTTCTTAAAACGTGTTCCATGGAACGACTTGACCAAGTTATAGGGGGGATCCGCGAACAATAAATCGACTGATTGAGTCGGAAGGTAGTCTATGACGGTAAATAAATCCTGATGAATCGTTGAATCCAGGATGTCCTCTAAACGGGCTTGTGTCCCGATATGAACCAGTTTGTTTTTGAGACGATTTATTTCGGTTTCATCTAAGGTGATTGTTTTATTCCGAGGCGCTCTCTCTTTGGTCATAAATAATTCCTCATCAACGCTGCTATAATTGGCTGGAGTCCCTTTTTGAAGGACTTCAACTAGCCCAAATTCTGACCCAACACAAATCAATTATAAGGCCTTACTCCAATACCCGTGCATGAAATGAATGATGCTACTCTTCACAAATGTCCTAAGGAGTGCCAAAGCTTGCTTTGGCCAAAAATGCGAAAGCATTTCTTGTTATTTGGGCCAAAGCAA
>JBBCAX010000365.1:0-1258 GCA_051382335.1 Deltaproteobacteria bacterium TL4 | reverse complement strand
CAACAAAGTCAGCATCCTCTGTTAACCTTGTTTTCCAATGATCGTGAAAAGGTGTTAACCCAGTTTCCAGAGTTTTATCAGGAACGTGGACTGTTTGAAGAGATCAGCAGGTACCTTTACCGTTTAACCGAATATTATGGAATCGTGGAGTCGAATATGTATACCAAAGCAGATTTTTTAAGGGATAATCCCGATGTGCAATCGGTATCCGCCTTACTTTTCCCCAAAATCTATTATGAGGCCCTAGAAAAAGGCATCGAAAAAGGCCGAGAAGAAGGCCGAGAAGAAGGTATTGAAAAAGGCATTGAAAAAGGAGAAATTATTTTATTGGGTCGGCTATTACGGAAAAAGTTTGGAGATCAAGCGTATAATTTATATCAAAGTCGACTAAATCAGTGTCGTCT
Organism: Deltaproteobacteria bacterium TL4; assembly: GCA_051382335.1. Classification (GTDB taxonomy): domain Bacteria; phylum SAR324; class SAR324; order SAR324; family NAC60-12; genus JBBCAX01. The sequence continues at coordinate 854 of JBBCAX010000365.1, read as the reverse complement.
AGAAGAAATTGAACTCTTGCTGGAACGTATAATAACCGCGACAAAAATCGAAGAGGTTTTCAATTAACTCGTCCAGGTGGCTCTCCGAGAATAGATGTTAAGCATAAGTAGGGTGCGCTTAAGCGAAGCGAGCGCACAGAAAGCAGCGGTCCCCTTATTTGTGGTGTGCTCGCTCCGCTTAAGCGCACCCGACAACCCCTTCTCGGACAGCCTCCTGAGTGAATAGCCCGAAAATAAAACAGGGATTTGAAAGGGTTTTGATGAGCAGAACAGGTCAATAATAGGTCTGACGCAGTTCAGACCTAATTAGACCTGATTTTAGGTCTAATGGTAGTAGGAGTCAAAAAGTGCCTGAATCAGGCCTGATTTAGGCCTGAAATTGTATGGAAATCAGGTCTATTTTCAGGCCTGATTTCAATACCCGTGCATGAAATCAGGTTTGTAGTCCCGCCTTTAGGCGGAAAGGTGTGCCTGACATGGCACGAATCCAGGAGGTGGAAATCCTCTCACCGCCCTGTTAGGAGGGAAGGTGTAGCCGAAACCAAGGGTGTCGGAAGAAACTCAACTATAGACGTTCATTTAAATAAATTCACAGTAGAAGGAGCGTCCCGCTCCTTGAAAGAGGCGAGACGCCTCTTCTACTTTTATAGACGTTCATTTAAATAATTTCACAGTAGAAGGAGCGTCCCGCTCCTTGAAAGAGGCGAGACGCCTCTTCTACTTTTATAGACGTTCATTTAAATAATTTCATTGGAATCAATGTGGAGTACCAAAGCTTGCTTTGGCAAAATTCAAAGAAAAGCTTTGGCTTTTCTGGTCAAAGCAAGCTTTGACACTCCTGATAATGAGTCGAT
>JBBCAX010000364.1:0-4864 GCA_051382335.1 Deltaproteobacteria bacterium TL4 | reverse complement strand
TATTTTGGGTAATTGTTTTGCTTTTTATAAAAAAAGACAGGCGAAATGAAATTGGTTGGACTTTTTTTAAAAAAAGTTCGTCGAAATAAAATTTATAGAAATTTTAGATAAACAACTAAATAAACAGACTCATTTATGCGATTCACTTTGCCTCCCTTCGTTTTCAATTGCTCAATCTCAGCTTTTTGTTTGGATAACTGATAATAAAAACATAAGGCAAATTGAGAATCGCTCTGCTCCAAATACTGTTTTTTTATTTCAGCAGGAGAAAAACGGGCACTTTTCAAAATTCTGCTTGCGCTCCCTGGAGTTTCTTGTCTGAATGAGACAAAAGAACACCTTCTTGAGAAAACGGTATCTTACAACATTGAGGAACTATGACGGATGAAGAACTGAAGGAACTGGTTGCCAGCTTGGCACTGGATCATAAAGCATTAAGAGAATCGCAAAAAGAAACGGATCGACAACTCAGTGAAAAGTTTGCGGAAACCGACCGGCAAATGAAGGAAACCAACCTGGAAATCAAGGAACTGAGAACGGCTCAAGTTGAAACGGACCGGCAAATCAAGGCTTTGTCCAAAAATATCGGAGGCTTGAACAACAAGTTTGGAAGTTTCACGGAAGGGATGGCTTTGCCCTCGATGAGCAAGGTATTGACCAAGCGGTTTCACATGAATGTAATTGCTCCCCGAGTCAGGGTACACAAAGAGGGGGAAGATTTTGAAGCGGATGTCATGGCGTATGCCAATACCGACGTAAATGAAGTGTGTCTGGTTGAAGTAAAAAGCCATCTGAAGGAAGAGGGCATTGACCAGTTGCTGGAAAACATGCAGCGATTCCATCACTTTTTCCCAGAACATCAGGACATGAAAGTTTATGGAATTCTGGCGGGAGTCGATGTTTCGAAGGATGTCAAAAAAAAAGCAACCCAGGAAGGCGTGTATATCGCCCTGATTCATGATGACCTGTTTGACCTCAAGGTTCCTGCCCATTTTCACCCCAGAGCCATTTCAGCGCCTGCTGCCTGATAATCTTGTCATATTTTTCTACACCCGTTGTGTGCGAGGGGGTCAGTGAGTTCCAACGTCCTCGTTGGGAACCTATCCAACGCGCCTCTGGTGCATGAAACCCAGGATTCTTGCCTGCTTTGAACCAGAGGTTCGAGTTCAATCTCGTTCCCAACGTCCCCGTTGGGAATGCAAAGTCCTGAACCTCTGGTTCCTGGAGGGAAAGCACCGGAGGTGCAAAGAAATAGGTACCCAACGGGGACGTTGGGTACCAGAAGAATCTAGAGTCTCTTATGAGTCGGAGTCGATATACGATTCTGGAGCCACAAGCTCCTCATTTTATGATCTGTACGATAGTCAACTGGATAGCCTTGTTTCAGGAGCCTTTACTGGCACAAATCATTCTGGACTCCTGGAATTTTCTCCAGTCACAAAATCGAATCAGGCTTGGAACTGGATTCCATCGTAGACGATACTCATATTTTTCCAGCCATTAATTTGACCTATTTCCCTAACACAAATCCTGGATACACCTGGTACTGGTCATCCTCACCCTCTGGAAATGGGAGCTACTCATATGGAGTGAGCTTCGGAGAAGGTGGTATGTATATCGATTTCAAGATTAACTCATGGTATGTCCGTTGTGTGAGTGGGGGCTTGTGAGGTCATCAGGTTCAAGGTTCAAGGAAAAAGGTTCAAGGGGGATTTAGTCTTTGCCGCCTTTGCGCCAGTCCGTAAGGTTGAGGATTGAACTCGTTCCCAACGTCCCCGTTGGGAATGCAAAGTCCTGAACCTCTGGTTCCTAGAGGGAAAACACCGGAGGTGCAAAGAAATAGGTTCCCAACGGGGATGTTGGGTACCAGAAGAATCATCCGTTTTTCTGGTTCCCAACGTCCTCGTTCGATCTCGTTGCCAACGTCCCCGTTGGCAATGCAAACGTCTGAACCTCTGGTTCTCGGCTCGATAGCACCGGATGTGTGGAGGAACGGGTTCCCAACGGGGACGTTGGGAACCAGAAGTATTAGGCACAAGGAATACAAGGACAGCCAGGGTACTCTGTAAGACGCAATTGATCTCATTTATTGTTTTTGTGTGTTTTTGTGTATTCTTGGCAAACCACTTTAAAGCAATACCCCTTCTCAGCTTTTGCAATGGGTTCTGATCTGGAAAAATAAATCTTATTTGACATCGTGTACCTGAATTGGTACAAATAGATCATGGAAACACAAATTCAGCTACAAGTTATCTTTTATAGAAACCAAAACGGAAATGAACCCGTCAGGGAATGGTTGTGGACTCTGACTCCGCCATGCAGAAAAATCATTGGAGAGGATATTAAAACCGTGCAATTCGGATGGCCTTTGGGGATGCCTGTTGTAAGCTCCCTTGGAGAAGGATTATGGGAAGTGCGGAGCAACCTGGAGGGAGGTATCTCCCGAATCATTTTTGCATTGCATGACCACTATATGATCTTATTGCATGGCTTCATCAAAAAAACACAAAAAACACCACTGCATGAGCTTGAACTGGCAAAGAAACGTTTAAAAGAGTTAAGGAGAGGATTATGAGTCAGGAAAATTTGGGAAGCAATTTTGATGATTTTCTGAATGAAGAAGGGATTCTTGAAGAAACTGAAGCAATTGCCCTAAAAAGGATATTGGCTTTTCAACTCGAAGAATATAGGGACGCTCATCAATTGACCAAACAGGAATTGGCAAAACGCATTCACACCAGTCGTTCTGCCCTGGATCGCCTGCTTGATCCAAAAAATATTTCCATCACCCTGCAAACCATGATCCGTGTGGCCAAAGTCATTGGCAAACAGGTGCGGATCAGTATTGTCTAAACTTTTACCTATAGACGTTCATTTAAATAAATTCATTTAAGTCTAACCCAGACGGTGGAGTGCCAAAGCTTGCTTTGGCCAAATTCCAAGAAAGGTCTTCGCCTTTCTGGCCAAAGCAAGCTTTGGCACTCCTGAAACAGCGTTGTTTAAACGGATCTCGCAACAGGATGAGTTTTCTGAATTTATTTAAATGAACATCTATAACTCAGAAAAGGGGTTATTCATTAGCCAAGAATTGGTATAATTTATCTATAGACGTTCATTTAAATAATTTCATTGGAATCACTGTGGAGTACCAAAGCTTGCTTTGGCAAAATTCAAAGAAAAGCTTTGGCTTTTCTGGTCAAAGCAAGCTTTGACACTCCTAATCATGAGTCGATTAAATGGGTCATCCAAAATATACATGCTGAATTTATTTAAATGCATGTCTATAGTGTCTGGGTAAAAACTAAAGTTTTGAAAACTGAATTTATTTTGGATGCTGAAAATTATTGTCAATTATGATGACAAGAGACTGTTTTTTTACTAAAAAACGATCTTTCCTGAGTTTTTTACTATTGATTTTGAAATTTGGATACAGGAATACCTTCATCATTTAAAAATGGAACCGAATTGAAGTCACCTCCTCTCTTTTAGGCGACTTTGTTCAATTTTTCCTCCTCAAGAGCTTTTTGGCGAATATAATTCCCCAAAACCTGAAGGTTGCGCGCTAGCACCGCATAAGCTACATAACGTCGAAACGCTGGCAAACCGCGGTCTGGGCAAACATCTAATCCATGATTCTCTACGGCATGGATAGTGGACTCGATTCCACTGTGTCTTTTTCGCCCCAGGGTAAACACTTCGGAATTCTGAACGTTCTGATCGTTTCGCGACAACTTTCCCTTTTTTGGTAGAATCACATGAGGTAAGAGTTCCCGTAACTTTTCTTGATTCTCCGGTGAGTGGAATCCCTTGTCAAAACTAACACTGATAATAGCAGGAAACTTTTTTAAGGCTTCTTCCACAAAGGAGACGGTGATCTTTTCATCTGTAATCTGATCCCGGGTGATGTTCTGTATTTTCAAAATTTCCAATTGTTCCTCAATGGTTTTATACATCACTTGGTGAAGAACTTAGGACATCCATCTTTTGAAAAATCATGGGATGTCCTGAATTTTACATGGGATGTCCTGAATTTTACACCAGAATGAACACGTTATCTTCTTCAAAAAACTGATTACAGGATTCAGTTTTTAATTTTTTCTTATGCCGATCCAATGTTTTTCTGATCCATTGGGGAACTTGAGAAACTTCATCAATTAGATCACAAACCACCATGCTTTTTTCTAATATCAATCAAAATTTGTACATGAGCGGTATCTGCCGCAAAATTAACAGGTTTCAGTTCATGATCAACCACATTGTCACAATGCCTCAGATTTTCGATGAGAAAATCATGAAGGCTTAAATCAATATCCGGACTGGCGGTCTCCCAGTGAATCATAAACTGTGATTTTTGCTGAAGATGCTCCAACCTTTTGATCAGGGTTCGAGTATGGTTTTGATAATGGCGATAATCTACCGAAACTTCTTCTCCTTTGATATTCACCACCTTGAGATAAGTATAGGGCTGTTCAAAGACAATTTGGAAAAAAATGGGTGTTCCGGATGAATAGGAATTGGAATGATTTCGATTTCTTAACTTTTCTAAAATTTGCATACAGACTCAGGCAAAAACTATTTAAAACATAAGACACCACAACCCCAAGCGGGGTTGTGGATGAGATCCCTTGTCATTTCTAATTTGAATTTTGCGACAGCGATAGGCTACTCAGGGCATGTTTCTGAGATCAAGATTTTTACCTAACAGTTTGAGTAGGCCCACTTCACTTGGGCAGACTTTGGATGTCTTTTTTTAGCTTCCTAATTCTATTAAAACAGGCCCGTTTTAGTTCATTTTCGGGTCTGGCAATTGGAGGATGGGTTCCCCCAAAGCTCTTCTAAGTTCGTCTAACCAATGCTGAGGTTC
>JBBCAX010000363.1:0-4555 GCA_051382335.1 Deltaproteobacteria bacterium TL4 | reverse complement strand
CGGGCTCGTCTTCGGTATTATTTACGCTCTGCTAGCGAAACGTTATCTTTATTCCAATCAAATTTTCAGGAAAAAAGTAGCTTTTAAAATCATTGTCTTTGTCAAATCCTTAAGTTACTGACATTGACAGGTCGGCCCCTACGGAACAAAACCCAAACCAGGTGGTAAATCAAAGACCGTTTTTTGACACATGGCCGAAAATGTGACCAACCCCAATGAATTCCTCCGTGAAACCTTATTTTGCAGGTTTTCTTTCGTGTTTTTAGTGTTTTTCGTGGTTTTAAAAAGGTACCTGCACAGCTCGAAAAATTCCTTCCTTTTCTCAAATTCCTTCCTGTTTGTCTATCCTTGGATTGCCTCCATTTTGGCGAAACGATGACTATGGCCATTGGGAGAGTCGGACAAGATTGAGATTCAAACAAATTCGCAGTAGAAACGGTTTTTCTTTTTCTTCCTTGCGTCTTTTTTTAAGACCTGTTCACTTATCAAGTATAGTGCTCAAGGAAAGCTGTAAAGGAGGAGGCTCATACCCACAAATCCTTTAAAATCCAGGTTCTATTTTTGAAAGATGTCTATTGAAAACAGATCCTTCCAGGAATTGAAAAATGTCTGAAAAACAAAGTCAACGGAAGAAATTAATCATGATCCATACAGGGGATGGAAAAGGCAAAACAACGGCTGCGGTAGGGATGGCGATGCGGACTGTCGCTCATGGCTGGAAGGCGGCCATGGTGCAATTTCTTAAAAGCCCGGGGGATTACCAGTATGGAGAGCGAAAGCTTTCAGAACAATTGGAAGGCTTTGAGGTTTTCACCATGGGCGCGGGATTTACCTGGGAGACTCAAAATCGGGAGTTGGATCTTCAAACCACAGGGGAAACCTGGGAAAAATGTAAGGCAGTCACGCTTTGCGGTAAATATCGTTTGGTGATTTGGGATGAAATTAATTATGTGCTGAATTTGGGGCTTCTTGACGAAAAAGAGGTTATTGCCTTTTTAAAGCGCCCCTTGAAGGTACACCTTGTTTTAACAGGACGAAAGGCGCCTTCAGCCTTGATGGAAATCGCGGATTTGGTGACAGAAATGAAAGCCGTCAAGCATCCGTACCGGCAACAGGGAATCAAAGCACAAAAAGGAATTGAATGGTAAATTCATAAAACTTCTCCTTACTTCCTGCAGGATCTCTTCAGCAAGGCCTTGCAATGGACTTCATAATCTGTAATAATCTTCAGCTTTCAAAGCTGTGATATCCGACTTCGCAGAAAACAAGATGCCTTAGAACGGAGACATGAACTGTGAGCTATTCCAGATGAAGGGCATAAGGTATTGATATGGTTGCAGCCTGAAAACGAAGACGGCGCAACGAGGAAACGCATAGTGCACGCATTATCAGTTAATTTATCTAAAGCCGGGATGCTATGAGACGTTATGTAGAAATTGAAAGAAACACGCGGGAGACCTCCATCCAACTCAGTCTGGATCTTGATGGAACAGGAATCTGTCAAACTCAAACCGGGATTGGTTATTTTGATCACATGCTCCAGCAACTGGCCTTTCATGGTTTGTTTGATATTCAAGTGCAATGCAAGGGGGACTTACAGACAGGCAGTCATCATTCCGTGGAAGATATAGGAATTACCTTGGGTGAGGCTTTTGCTTGTGCTGTAGGAGAAAAAAAAGGCATCAAACGTTATGCGCATGCCTATATTCCTATGGATGAAACCCTCGTCAGGTCGGTTGTTGATTTGTCAGGCCGAGCGGAGTTCGTTTTTGAGGGGAAATTCGCTCAAGTCGGCATCGCGCAACTGGAAACACAGATGATTCCCCATTTCTTTAAGTCTTTTGCCATGGCCGCCAAAATAACCTTGCATTTAAGTATTCTTTATGGGGAGAACGATCATCATAAATGTGAAGGGCTTTTCAAAGCCTTTGCCCGGTCATTGCACGAGGCGGTACAAATCGATCCAGCCAGAGCGGAACAAATAGCGTCAACTAAAGGGACCCTGTAACGTTAACCTGCGCCATAATATTATCCGATTAAGGAAAAAATGAATGTTATTATTGATTACAATGCGGGCAATTTGCTGAATCTGAAAAACGCGCTGGACTACTTGGGTTTGAAAAATGAAATTGTGACAGATGCTGAAGTGGTCAGGAAAGCCGCTCGGATCTTGTTTCCAGGTGTCGGAGCGTTTGCTCCCGCGATGGAAAATCTAAGAAAATCAGGAATGCTTGACGCGATTCTGGAACAGCTTCGTGCGGGTATTCCTTTTTTGGGCATTTGTGTCGGAGCACAATTGCTATTTAGGGAAGGTGAAGAAGAGGGACCTCACCAGGGACTGAATGTGATTAAGGGCAAAGTCATTCGGTTTCAGCATGAATTAAAAATTCCTCAAATGGGATGGAATCAGGTTTCTGTTCTTCGGGAGAATCCGCTGTTTCAAGGCATTCCCAATCAGAGTTATTTTTATTTTGTTCATTCTTATCATTTTGTCCCTGAGCTTCCTGAAGAAACTTTAGCCACAACGGAGTATGGCCTGTCTTTTACCTCTGCGGTAAACCACGGTAATGTCTGGGGAGTGCAGTTTCATCCTGAAAAAAGCCAGGATGTCGGCCTGCAGGTATTGAAAAACTTTTGTACTTTAACTTAACTTAAAACGCATAGAACAATAGGATTAATTATGGCAATAGAACAAACCTTATCAATGATCAAACCCGATGGTGTCCGACGAAATCTGATCGGAAAAATTTTAAGCCGTTTTGAAAGCAATGGACTTAAAATCGCGGCCATGAAAATGGTACACCTTTCTAAAAGAGAAGCCGAAGGGTTTTACGAGGTTCACAAAGCGCGTCCTTTCTTTGAAGAATTGACGACTATGATGTCCGCAGGACCCATCGTGGTTTTGGTATTGGAAGGCGAAAATGCCATCGCCAAAAACCGTGAATTAATGGGAGCCACTGACCCTGCCACAGCCGAAAAAGGCACGATTCGTAAAGATTTCGCGATCAACAAAGGGGAGAACACGGTGCATGGCTCAGACCGTCCTGAAACAGCGGCAATGGAAATAGCCTATCACTTTGCTTCCTCCAAAGTCGTTAATTCTTCGAAATAACGCGATTTTGCTGATTGAGCTCCAGAAAACAGCCTTGTCTTCGCTAGCCTCTTTTTGTCATATATTTGTCTAATTATATGACGGAACGGATGAAGGTCTCAGAGGCGGTAAAGACAAGAGCAAACCATTAAACGAAGAGAGAACCCATGTTCAAATTTACCAACTTTAACAAAAAAGAACCGGAAGAAGAGAAATTTCAAGCGAAGGACTATCAAATCTCCGCGAGGGAGTTTTTTAGTAAACGCAGAAAATCGGTTCGACCGCATGTTTTTGATTTGAGAAGTAGCGAGGATTACGAATTTTCTCATATAGAAGGGGCTCATTCTTTGCCGATTGAGCATGTGGAAACCTCCATTTATCAGATGCCGTTTTCTGGCGATATTCTGCTTTACGGAAGTGACAATGGCGAGGTTTTTAGCGCGGCGGAGATTTTATATGATAATGGCTTTGATAACTTCTTTTTTGTGGAATCCTACACGAAACTTCTCGGTGGCGTGGATGAAACCTGGTTCACCATCACCGATGCCGCCAGGGAGTTGATTGCGCAAAAATTGAGTAACCCAGCACCGGCGTTGCGAGGCATCCGCCTTATTGCCGATTCTAAAACACCGCTAAAGGCCGCCTATTCTGTGGAATGGGTTTCCGAGACACCAACTGCTGAAGAAATTGAAGTCACCTCTGGCACTATCCAAGTGTGGGTTCCCCGAAAGAGTGTTCCTTTCCTGGATGAAACGGTTGTGGATGTGGAAGAGGGCGAATTAACAGTACGCAATGCCATTATGGGCCTCAACAAATTGCAGGGAACTTTGGAAGAACGTGTCCGAATGTTACTGGAGGACCAAGTCAATCCGATGCTTTCCATGCATGGAGGAAGGGTCAACCTGCTTGGCATTGAAGGTGATATTGCCTACGTGGAATTTGCCGGAGGATGTCATGGGTGCGGTATGGTTGATGTCACTTTGAAACAAGGGGTGTCTGTTATTTTTAAGGAAAATATCCCAGAGATCCGTGAAGTGCTGGACAATACAGACCATGCCCATGGTCACAACCCCTATTTTCAACCATCAACCAAATAGAGTTGATTTGAAAGTTGTCCTGCTTTCCACCTATGAATTAGGGCGTCAACCTTTTGGACTGGCCTCTCCCGCGGCTTGGTTACGTCAGCACGGGATAGAGGTCCGTTGTGTCGATTTAAGCATTGATTCCCTACCTGAAGAGACGATTCGTGAGGCTTCGTTGGTTGCGTTTTATGTCCCCATGCATACGGCGACACAACTTGCGATTCAAAGCTTCTCTTTGGTAAAAACGCTCAATCCGGGCTTGGTCGTAAGTTCGGCCACCCCCTTAGAATCTAGCTTGCCCATGCCACAGCATAATTTTCTCTGACTCTGGGTCTCAGAGGTAAATCCATGCGATTTAAAAGTTCGTTAAACAGATTTCTGT
>JBBCAX010000362.1:0-6878 GCA_051382335.1 Deltaproteobacteria bacterium TL4 | reverse complement strand
TCAAATATTACGAAAGTTGATTTTAAAACAAAGAAAAAACAAAAAAATATGAAAGAACTGTTTTTTGAGCAAGTTATTAATTTCATTAATAAAATTGCAGCGTAAAAACATTCATGCACGGGTATTGCGCCAGTGCCGCATGATCGGTTCCATAGCATTGAAAGCCAGTGGCTTTCCTACAGGGGACTTTCACCCCATCAGATCACGCCCATGCTGGGCGTACACAAGTCGCTGAAGCTGACGGCTACCACGGCGTGCCCTTCTCAAAATTCACAGCCAATTTTACAGTGATCGGCTTCGGCAACGGGTTGTGTCCCGTGGCAGCCGCAGCTTAGCTCAAGCGTTGGGCTTGGAGTGATAGCCTAGACGAATGAGTTCAGCATTTTTGTTAAAAGAAACAGAGGCTTACTCATCTAATCCATGAGTTGAGCTTGCGGGATCGTCCTACGAGTTCTGGGATTTGTTAAAATTGGTTGAGAGAGGTATTATGAAGGCAACAAAAAATGGTTTTGTGTATAATCTTAAAAAAGCTGGAACATCGAGTTCAACAGTTTCTTTCAATCAAACTGGGGCTAACCTCTCTTTTGAAGAGGCGGTAATGAAACGACGACAAATTATATTGATGTTTATGTTGGGTCTCTTGATAACAAGCTGTATCAGTGGGAATATAGTAGATATGAGTACTTTATCTGCTGAAGAAAGAGAGTATCTGAACAGCGTAAAGGCAATGTCTACTACTTTCACAGTTTCTAAAGATGAGGAGTCCGCCGCATGGGCGAGTGCACAAGGATTTATAGGGAGATATGCTACGATGAAAGTCCAAACTTCTACAGATAATACGATTGAAACTTTTAATCCTATAGGAGGGATGACCGCCGCAAACTATGGTTATGCTGTTACAAAATTTCCAATAGGAGATGAAATTGAGTTTCAGGTTAGATGTGAGGCTAGCAATGTCTATCTACCAGCAGAGAGTAACGCCAAAATATTGGCATACTTTATCAAAACAGGGAAAAAGATGGATAAGTTCATCAATGCAGAATTTTAGCTGTACAAAAATGTAATTAGCCCAACAAGTCGATCTAGCGGACGCTTTACCATACCGTTCACTTTATTGTTTGGCATAATCAGAAGAGGCAATCATGAGCAAACTCGTCATTTTGAAGTGGGTGGGACTCCAATACTCCGGGGATTCTATTGGCAGGGATATGCGGATTGAAATGGAGGTTGCCAACCATTTTATGGGAATCAATAAGAAACTGTCTCCAGGCAAAAGCATTGCTCTCAACAAGGAAATCGGGCAGTTTCTCACCAGCCAGTCTTCCTTTTCCCTGCCTGTCCAGATTCGTGTCATTGAAAGAGATCCGGTGTTCAATGATGTGGGGAATCTGCAAACCACCCTTCAGGTTGATCTGAACACTTCCACTCCTCAGCGAAGCACTCATCAAGTTCAGGTGGAGGAATTTCAAGGGCTGCTTGGCAAAAATGTTGCCGTTTTTCATGTGATGCTGGAAATTCTTGTCATACAGGCAATTCGTTATGTCTCAGGTGTATCTCGCGGATGGTTAAGAGTACGATTGGATAATGGCTTGGAAATTTCACTACCTACCACATTGAGAGTTCAAGTTGATCGCCTCACCTCCAAACGAGAATATTTTACTATCCTCGAAGGCCCATACCGAGGCAGAAAAGCCTCTGTTAAACTCAACAAAAACGGTTCCTCTTATCTTTTGACAGACAACCCTCAGACGGGTCCAGTATACTTGGTATTCTCCATTTCCAAGAAAACCCTCTCATTAAACGGAAAAACGTATCTGACAAAGGATTATCCTTCCAGGCCCTGGGAGAAAGGCTTCTATGATGTTGAAATTCCCGATGATCCACATCGAGGAGGACAAAATTACTCAGATACCCACTATGCGCTCACCTGGTTTCGGGTAGGACATGAAGGAGACCGCTACATCCACACAGGACGAGCCTCGCTGGGGTGTATCACCCTCACGGAGCGACATCGCTGGGATGTATTGTATAGGGAATTGATCAAGGCAAGAAAAGGCGATGGGATTAGCATTGGGACCCTTCAGGTAGTGGAGTAGTCATGCTACGTGCGTCGTTCATAGCAGTCACAGTGTTTTTTCTGTTTTCCTGTGACCATAAAGTAATGGAATTCGGTACTCTTAAGGTTGGCGAACCAGCACCCTACAAACCTGGAGATCCTACAGCTCGTCCTATTAAAACAATCCCCTACTCTAAGTTCTATATATATGTGGCACAAGTAGGACTTCTACCGATGTGTGTCTTTGAAGATTGTGGCATTCAGGGCGGGGTGGTAGAGTGTCTAGGAGGATGGCTCTCTGGCGATAGTACGGACCAGCCCACATATACCGAGACACTTGGCTTAGATGAAAGCGATGCGACATCTATTATCGTGGTTGCCGATCAGGACTCAAAAATCGTGGGCATTTATCCTAATTACACGATGCAAAATCTTCCTGAGATTTTAAAGCGGCATGTGAATCTCCTCGATTTTGGAAGTTTCGCAGAAAAGTGTCCACGTGGTGACCAAACGATATGTTGCGGATGTGAACATGACTTGTGAGAGAACACCGCCCAACAAGACGTTCCAGCGGACGGCTACCCGCCGCCGCTGAACTTGAGCGTTGGGCTTTTTCTATATGAGACTTATGAAACAATTTTTTCAGTTAATGATCGTTTTTGTAGTATTATTATTGTTGGAAAATCACTCTTTAGCCCAGACAAAACCTCAAAAACAACAATCAACCGTTGATTCAGAAAAACCGCAAGTAGCGGTTGCTCCAGTATCGACAATTGGCGAAATTCCAGAATCACTTAAAGTGTTTATCTCGAACAGATTGCTTTCAAAACTATCACAGTACTTTACCCTCATTTCTCAAGAGCAGTTCTCAAAAGCTCAAGAACTCGTGTTTCAATCATTGGATGCCGATCAATGCACCGAAGAAAACTGTATTCGCAGAATTCAGGAAGCACTCCAGGTTGAAAATTTGTTGGTGTTGCAAATGGTGCGTGAAGGGGAATTGACTCAATTGGGAATAACAGTCGTGCGATTAGATGACAGAATCATGGTCGAGGATGTTTGTGAAAAATGTGATAACAAACAACTATTGCAACGTGTGGAAACGCTCGTGGATAAATTGATTGAATCTCATTTTAAATCAGCAAAAGTCGCAACCGTACTTTCTGCGTCTCCTGTGCCCTCTAACCAACCCAGTGAAGCTTCCTCCGTTGATGAAGAAACTCAAATGTGGGATGTTGTTAAAAGTTCAAACAATGCTGAAGATATTCAAGAGTTTTTGAAACGCTTTCCAAATGGAAAGTATGCTCAAACAGCAAAGTGGAAATTTGAGACCATCGAATGGGATCAAATCAAAAATAGTGAGAATAGAAACGATTTTGATATGTTTTTTAAAAAATTTCCAAAAGGAAGATATTCCTCTAAAGTTCAAAAAAAGCAACTGGAGTTAACGCAAACATTATCTGGTCACTCTAGAGTTGGACGACCTTGGGGAATCAGTACAGGATTAGCTGCTACAACATCATCTAATGACTTCACTAATATATCACTCTTTTATAATTTAAGTACTATGTCTCAATTGTTTTTTCGGTATTCTCAATTTGATTTAGGTTATTTGGATAACACTGCTGCCACTTTTATCTCAGCTTCATTCCGAAGGTTTTTTTCTGAACTTTATGGGTTTTATTATGGTATGGGGGGAGGAACAGCTCACTATACATTTTCCAAGGAATTAGAGGTGCCTATTGGTGCTTACAATAAGTCAGGAAATGTATACTCCGCAAGTGGTAGCGGAATCTTTGTTAATGGGGAACTTGGTTGGCTATGGATATATGACAGATTACATTTATCCGTTGGTATTCAACCAGGTCTTTATCTTTCATCTAACGATAGTTTTGATAAATCTGATTTTCCTGGTAATACTCAGAATAAGGGAGAAATGGTGAGTGATTGGGAGAACTCTAAAAAGCTACCTCTCTTTTTCCTTGGATTTGGTTTGTGTTTTTGAACAGGATTGTTTTCAACGAAAAGAAAGCCAACAATTTGATCGAACCTATTATGACACCGCGCTTTTTCTGTTAGCCTTTGCAAGGCTTCAAATTCATCTTTTTTTCGTAATTCAGTGATGGGTCATCAAAGGTTCATCATGGGCGTTGGACGGGAGAGATTGTACCGATCAGGTTTTGAAGAACCAAACAACGCAAGAGGGGGACACCGTATTGAAAAAAAGCCTGTCAAAGTGGGAGAGCGTTTGGTAGGAGAGAATGTAGAGGAATTTATAAACTATTTCAATAAGATCGAGCCTCAATGGAAGGGATAGAGGTTGGTTTTTAAATTATCAAAAACGTCTATCCTTGATTCTCAGTGACTTGAAAAGGATATTTTTTATAAGAGAGGGAAGAAATCAGAATATCAATTTTAGGTATGTTTCTGTCCTAAAAACATAATTAAACCCTTGATGCTATGCTGATTGGAGAAGATGGTTCAACGGGATGATGACGTTTCCATAAAGAAAGAGAAGTGGATAGGAAACGCATAAAGACAGAGGTGAACTTTCAGAAAATCTCAATTTCAAGTGTTCCAGCATCCATAAAGGAGAGAGGTTGGCAGGGTATCGAAAGCGATGGAAAGTTGTACGGAAACGCATAAAGACAGAGGTGAACTTTCAGAAAATCTCAATTTCAAGTGTTCCAGCATCCATAAAGACGATAGGTTGTGCAGGTTTCCCTGAAGAGAGTTGAAACCCTTCAGAAAATCTAAACTTCAGTTTTTTCACTCAGACAAGAGATTGACTGAATTATAGGGGTAGAAAGTCGGATCAATTCCAGGCATTTTTTTGTCAGATTTCGGTAGGGAGTTTGGAGTCAAAACAAAGAGAGGCGCAAGTTCAGGAAATCAAAACTTCAGGGTTTATCCTGACAAGAGAGGGTCTGAGTTACAGGGTGATTCTTCCCATGCCGAAGGAAGAAAATAGAAATATGGTAGTTTTTTTTGAGACAAGAGTGCCAGGACATCCCGTCCAATCGGGTAGGTAGCGGTTTTTCTCCGCCACCTCCCACACCACCGGACATGCGGGTCCGCATCCGGCGGTTCCCAAAGAGTGTCGGACCGTAGTCGGACACGTTAAGTAACAAACCTCAACGTCGCGCTTCTGTTTTCCTGGGCCAGTCTACCTTTGTCATCTCCACCGGTCGGCTTCATTGATGTATAGAACGGTTCAGGAGAATACGCTCTCCCGGGTTAGGCCCTTCACCCTGTCCCTTCCATTACGATGGGCGTTTGGCTACTATGGCCGCTGCTGACTTCTGATCGCCTTCACGACAGCTTACTCCGCCATGCGCTATTGGAAAGAATTTCCAATCGCTTCGCGATCAGATCTCCCCAGATAAGAACGTGATCTTTCATGACACTGCCGCCGCGTTTACCCTATCCCCCAACAGGATTTCCTTATGTGGTGCTAACTCATCCCAGGGAAGTGAGCCTTCTATGCGATTTCTGTCCGTCGGCTCGTCAGTTTGCTCCAAGCTCTCCTTCAGACGATCCCTCACGGTTTCGCCCTTGCCTTTCACTAATAGTTCATGGTACTCATTACCTTAGGAACACGGTTTGTTCGCTGTTTGCTGGCTGGTTTTCCGCCAGTGCCGCATGATCGGTTCCCTAGCATTGAAAGCCAGTGGCTTTCCTATAGGGGACTTTCACCCCATCAGATCACGCCCATGCTGGGCGTACACAAATCGCTGAAGCTGACGGCAACCAAGGCGTGCCCTTCACCCATTTCACAGCCCATTTTTCAGGGTTCGGCTTTGGCAACGGGGGGTGTCCCGTGGCAGCCGCCGCTTAGCTCAGTCGTTGGTGCGACAAGCAAAGCTTGTCACTTCTTTCAGTGTGAAAGTCCCTGACGGGAAGTCAGGAAACTGACTTCATAAGGTCTAACCAACCACCCGTATCGAGTGTTGCGTGTCCGGCGGAGCGTTGCGGGCGGTTACGGCTGCGGCAAAGGCGAACAAAGGAGACGAAGCGTACACAGAGAACCCTATAGGCCACAAGGGATACGCACATCCCTGAAGCTAAAGCCTCGTTAAGAGTAAAAAAGCAGTCGGCGACGTTGTCAACGTAACGGAAGCCAACACAGAGGAATCGCAAAGGTGAGATTTCCGAGGGACTGTCGGGGGCCTGGAGCGTGGCATGTGTAGAGAGAAATGATAGGAACTTGTGAGACCCCATTCGTTTCCTGTTGCTGGGACAAGGTATGCGGATATTTAGCCACGAAGGGGAAACCCGGAAACAGAAGCAAGCCGAAACCTAAATCCTGGAGATGCGGGTAAGCCTACCCAACTAAAGAAGGATGGCTGAAGAACATTGGGGGGTCAGATTCACTCATAGTACTCTGAGACGGGAGAACCGATCACATGGGGAAGGGGTGGACAATGTTGTGTAGCCCACAAAGGAAACACGTACCGGACATGTAGAGCTGGAGAATATGCTGCAAACCTCCCTGTGGGGAATAGCCAACAAAGCGGCACAAAACAAAACCTATAAATTCCAAAACCTGATTTGCTTGCTGACGGTAGAGTTCTTGCTCAACTGTTGGCGATTCATCAACAAAAATGCGGCAGCGGGTGTTGACCGGAAAAGCGCCAACGAGTATGCGCTCCATCTGGAAAGCAATGTGGCAGATTTGGTGGCGAGCGTGAAAGTGGGGATGGAATCGGGCGAAGTTGGTGCTTAGAAAGTATATCCCCAAGCTCAATGGTAAGTTGAGACCTCTGGGAATCCCGTCTATAGCCGATAAGCTACTGCAAACAGCGGTGGCTAAAATACTTGA
>JBBCAX010000361.1:0-1560 GCA_051382335.1 Deltaproteobacteria bacterium TL4 | reverse complement strand
AATTGTCCCATTTCGTGAGGAGGAGTTATTATGATAGCGACAACGTACGAAGAAGTCCACTCAGATGAGTGGAAGAAGACGCATATTCCCAATGTGACGCACGAGTTAATCCTTTTTAACAAGTTTATTCCTTGGTCTTCTATCATCCAACGTCTGTCTTGCTTTTACAAGAAGGGGAAGGGTGCAATGGGCAAAAGCCTGCGGGTGGTCGTTGCCCTTCTTATCTTGAGCAAATT
Source organism: Deltaproteobacteria bacterium TL4 (assembly GCA_051382335.1). Lineage (GTDB taxonomy): Bacteria > SAR324 > SAR324 > SAR324 > NAC60-12 > JBBCAX01. Next base: position 1,324 of record JBBCAX010000361.1, on the reverse strand, counting down.
GCGCGAGTTGAGTGATCGTAAAGTGATCAGCGCCATTCAAGAAAACCGGTATATGCAATACTTTTGTAACGTCACTGACACCGAGTTGAGAACCTTTCTCCATCCGAGTAGCCTCTCGGTGATTCGTTCTCGCCTTGGTTCGAAAGGAGTCGATCTCATTGAGGAGGAGGTTTTCAGGCCTTTAAGAAAAGTGGGAGCCATCAACAATGATAGCATGCTGACCGATTCCAGCGTCTTAGAAAACAAGATCATTTATCCTAATGACGTGCGTCTTGTGATGGTCGCATTGAAAAAAATAAAGCGTTGGAGCACGAATCATGGGCAAACGCTATCGTGGTCTAATCATGAGGTAAAACAGATCTGGCGGGAATTCCATCAAACAAAAAAAGCCTCACGTCGTTTGTATTTGGTGCGATTCTATTTGATCTTTGAACCGGCCTTGGCCGAATTCGAACGTCTAGCGCAACAACTGGAACCGGGGACGTTGGCTTACATTGAGGCCAAAGCGTTTCTGGAGGTCTTCAAGCTTCTTGAGGAGCAAACCCGACAGAAACTTCGCGGAGAAACACATATCAAGAATCGCCTCGTTTCTCTTCATGAAATCCAGGCACGCCCCATCAAAAAAGGAAAATTGTATCCTGATTGTGAGTTCGGTGTCACCAATCAAATGGCCTTTAACCGCCAAGGATTTATGATCACTTGTGATATTTTTGAAGGAAAACCCGCTGATCGAACACTCTATCAAGCGACCTTGGATAAGTATATAAAAAGAATGAACGGCGTTCCAAAGACGGCCGTGACCGATGGGGGATACCGCTCTAAAAGTAATCTCAACTATCGCCCTGAAGGCTTAGAGCCTATTTTCATGGGACGAAGTGAGGATGTCCTCGAGTCACAGCAAGAGGAATGTCGTAAAGCACGCTCGGCCACTGAAGGCTTCATTGCTATCGCTAAAAATCTCCGTGGGTTTCGTCGTAGTCTCTATCGTGGTCTCGAGGGGGATAAAATCTGGGCCAGACTTTGTCAGGTCGCTTATAATCTCAAAAAATTTTTACAACTTTACCTCAATGAAGATTATGAGGAAGAGGTTCTCGTGAAATTGGGCGTTTGGACTTAAGCCCTTTCTTGAGTCAATGACGCCGCGTCAGAAAACCATAAAAACGCTTTCGTAGCGTGGATGCCGTACTGTGTCCTCGGACCAGCCATAAATCCTGATTTAGCTATCACCCTGCGGTGTTGATACCTAATAACAGCTTCTATTGAGCGTTAAGAGCAATTTAATATTCACGAAGTTTGATATGAACCTTAGAGAAAAATGCTTTCT
>JBBCAX010000360.1:0-4335 GCA_051382335.1 Deltaproteobacteria bacterium TL4 | reverse complement strand
TATTACGAAAGTTGATTTTAAAACAAAGAAAAAACAAAAAAATATGAAAGAACTGTTTTTTGAGCAAGTTATTAATTTCATTAATAAAATTGCAGCGTAAAAACATTCATGCACGGGTATTGTGCCCTAGACATAAAAACAGGACGTCTATTATGGAAGCACAAAACAGGTAATTCGGTTAAAACCGCTCCAACAGTCGTAAATGGAATGGTCTATTTTGGCAGCAATGACAAGTATTTTTACGCTTTAGACGCAAAAAACGGAGAACTCAAATGGAAATTTGAAACTCAAAAGAGGGTCAATTCATCGTCTGCTATTTTTGGAAATAAGGTATATGTGGCAAGCAGACAGTTACATGCCATTAATACCAAGTCAGGCTATGAAAAATGGAGCGTACAATTTGGTGGAAAAAATGATTTTTTCATTCATACAATTATTGCGAATAATATCATATACACCAGTCACACAGACGATTACTTATATGGGATCAGCTCAAAGGGTGAAATAATGTGGAAGTTTAAACCAGGTCCAGGTTGGGGTTCCCCTGTTATTGTCAATGGAGTAATTTATTATGGGTTAGGTAATACTTTCTATGCGGTTCAATAAATAGTTTTTAACAAAGTTATTCTCACCTAAACGAGGTCAAGATGACAACAACTAAAGCGATTGACGAACAATTGGAAACTGATCTGATGTTGAAAAAAGCGACCGATCAGTACGAAAAAGCCACTGATAAAGAAACCATTCTCACCGCCATCGCGGAAACTATTTTAGGTAAAGAAAGAGTTCAACAGTATCAGCAAGATTATGATCAGTTTGTCAAAACCGCTCAAACCATTTCTGATGTCTGGACAAAAATTAATGATCCTAAAACTGGGCCAGAACTTAAGGATGCCGTTATTGATGTTTTTAAAAATGAATTATTAAAAAAAGTTATGATCCCAGAGCTTCAGATCAACGAAATCACGGGCATGATTCGTCAAGCCCAAGAATGGAAAGTTGTCTTTGATGAATATACCTCAGGGAATCCAGAAATCATCAAGGAAATCCTGACAAAAACCCGCGACAAGGCTCAAGGGGACTATTCCGATGTGGTGAAGACTTTTCTAGAAACTCATCGGGATTTTGAAACGACGATCAATTCCATTCAAGCGATTCCGACTGAAATTGACGCTTTGATGAATAAGGCGACCGATTGGGAAGTCTTGTTGGAAACGGTTAAGGACGAGATTGTCTCCGAAGCGGTCAGTCAACTAACGGAACATCAAGAGTTTCTTAGTAATCTTTTAAGCCATGCGGACCAAGCTCAAACGATCTTGAAAGATTTTGAGGAAAAAGTTCAAGACTATGATTTTCTCCAAAAGGTGGTTGATCCCGATAAGGAAGTCTCAGGAGAGGAGATGTATAACTTCTTGAAACGTCGGGTTGTCAATAACTCGGCGACCCTCAAAGCGGTCATTGGAATTACAGAAAACCTGGTTGAAGGACAGGAGGTTGATTCGGACGATGTCTTTAACCTCATCCTCACAGGAATCGCGACAGCGGCAGGTTCTGTAATCATTTCAGGTCCATTAGCTCCATTAGTCAATTATCAGGTTGCGAAAACAACTTTTGAGGTTGGACAAAAGTTTATTAGCTCTGTCCAAGGTACGTTTCAAAGCTTAGTCACTGACTTCCAAGCATGGTATCATGCTGTCGAAGCTGATGCTTCGACCTCTTATGAAGAAGCTATGGAAACGTTATTTGGATATGACGAAACTGGTAATCAAGCGATCCTTACCCAAAACTTCGACGAATCGTTAAATCAACAAGGAAATGATCATGGAACAGTTCATTTGCTTCCACCTTCCGATTTTTCTGACAGAAAAGTAGTTGAAATCTTTGCTCCATTTAAGGGGGAATTGATCTATGCGCAACTTGAAACACAAGCGCCTGAGATTAAAGACAAACGATCAAAAGTGGTAATTTACCGTAAGGAAGATAATACCTATCATGTTTTTTCATTCAATGCGCTTGGAAACGGTTTAGCTGTTGGTAAAGTTCTAGAAAAAGGATTTTCGCTGGGAATTCAAGCAACGAATGAAGAACTGAAATATGAAATATATGGAGTGGGAACGCCCCTTAATCCACCTCACACAGGATTTGAGAATTGGGCCAAATGGGATCCCGAAAGCTATTGGAATGAAGGAGAATTAAAATTAGAATTTTTCGAAGTGGATAAAAATGGAGAAATCCTTGATGAACATGGGATTCATCCCTCTCAAACGGCATACCTGGATGAAAATGAAATCAGCCGATATGTAATTCAACCCAACGTCAAAAACTCCAAAGAGATTACTCTGACAGTGACTCAAATGGGTAGTAGCGTCACCTTTAATCTACCATCATCTTTGACTATTCCCGCAAGTGATTCAAGTGGTATTGGACATTCTCAAATCATCGAAATGCAAGTCACACCTGATTCAAATATTTCTGATGACTTTGGAACCATTCAAATTGTTGAAGCTTTCAATTCACAAATCGTCTTGCAAGGTCTCGAAAGTGAAGGTGAACAAGCTGAAGATTTTGAACCCAATGGAACGGCTGAAACGCTTCTTAATCAACCAGGTATTCTCGATATCCTGTTGAATCAGGGACAAGAATCAACGGTTCAGAACTGGGTGGATAACGAAAAGTTGTTTATTGAAAATGCAACGAATTATTTTACCGAACGGGGAGAAACCACACAAGAAGTTTATGATAGTAAGTATCTTGGAGAATACTTGTTCGCCTATAATTCAGGTGACAAATTTTCTGAATTACAATTCCTATTAGAAAGCGGTGTCTTTAAACTTCAAAGCGAAACTGGGTTGGAAATGTTGGCAAAGAGTTCCAACGCAAACGAAATCCTAGAAGAAAATCAAAGATTGCTCAAAATCGGGCAAGAAGCCCTTGAATATGCTGAAACAAATGAAATCCTCATTACAGGAGACTTTAAGCAGGAAATCGAAAATTTGGAGACCTCCGTTCACAATTTTGGATTGCAGATAGGAACAACCATCTCTGATGATGTTTTTTCTGATCTAAGTCCTTGGCAAAAAATGAAGGAGATTTTGCTTGGAGGCAATAAGGGGAAAGAGATTAGAGATTTCATAACTCCTGACTCTTCTAATCCCGATGGAATTTATGCTGAAATCGCTATTGGTACTGTGGCACCTCATCAGAAGTTTTTTAGTCCTTTAGATGGTGAGCTTCAATTAGTCACGGAAAGCTCTGTGTGGATTCGGCAAACAGATGGTTCTATTCATCATTTTGGCCACATAGATGTTCCTGATTCTTTGATCCAGAAGTATAAAATATTTAAGGAATCCAATGGTCAAATGGAACGCCCTACTATCCACTATGGAGAACTGATGGGAGAATCCCTTTCCAAGGATGAACCCATGACCTTAGCCATTCACGCCCTCGGCGATCCAAACGCTGATGTCAGCACTTGGCCAAAGTGGAACGCTCGTGACTATTGGGAGGGAGGCGGCCTTGGCTTGGAGGTGGTGACCGCCAAAGGTTCTGAGGGAGTTGCGATTGAGGAAGGGGGTCAGGAGCAGCTTACGTTTCGGCTGAAGGTGGGGCATACGGGGGAGATTAAGTTGAAGCTGCGGTTTAATGATGAGGGGACGGCGGAGGCGGATCAGGTTTTTGCGTTTTATTATGAAACCGTGGAGGCGGATGGCAGTAGGGTGCAGCATTATGAATCTGAGCTTGAGGTGACTTTTCCGGCTACTGAGGCGGATGGCTCGGATCAGGGGACTTCGATGGAACAGAGGATTTCGGTTTATGTCAAGAGTGATGATGATCGGTCGTTTTTATCGGCTTTTGAAAAAACGAAGCTGCAATTCGCGCTGATTCAGGCGGGGGCAACGACACCGGAGCAGTTTCAGGCTTTGAACTTTGAGCTTGTGTCTCAGGAGACTGATGTGTCGATGACTGGACCGGAAATGATGGCGGAAGATCAGGCAAAATGGGGGGCTTCTTCGACGGATATTCAGAATTTGTATCGGGAGGCTTCCAACGCTTATTTTTTGAGCGCGTATAGTCAAATCAGCAATCCTTTGGATTTGACGTCGGCAACCAATGACCGTCTTAAAGGGTTTGAAAAAGAACAGGAAGCTTATCTTCTTCAGGAAAAACTGGCCAAGGAAAACTATGTCGTTGGTAACTCGTTGGACAACCATAAGTGTTCGTGTTTTAAATACTATGATTTCAATCACATAAACAGCCACCTTCTTTATATCCCGCTCCTCAGTTCTCTATCCAATCGCATCAAGGATGTTTCCCGATGTTGATAATTTGGATCGA
>JBBCAX010000359.1:0-26062 GCA_051382335.1 Deltaproteobacteria bacterium TL4 | reverse complement strand
TTACTCGTCTATCTATCCTTCGTCTTCAGAACCAGGTCCGACCATCTTTATCGTTACCACACCCTTTGGCCTTTTCCAACGGCCAGATCTGGATTATTGATATCAGCATTGGTTTAGGCGCCGGTAAGAATCCTGATAGTCATAAAACCAATAACGTTTAAATCTATTACGTCTTTGTTGACCAAGCGTAGGATCTATACTTAATTCCCAAATGATATCATCTAGTATTTCTTGTTGGTCATCGTCAAATTTTGAGATCTGCATCTTGAAGGTACGAGTTTGAATAACTTTCAAGCAGACCTACGTTTTATCCGAAATTCATAAGCCTCCACATTATCATTTTCAAGATCAGCTTCACTTTGAAGGAGTACCCTCATTGCCTCAAAATTCAGATCAGGATTTTCCTCGGATATTTGTCCAATCATAGTCCAATACTCGATTTGTTTCGATAAAGGACGATGGTTTGCTTTTGACGCTATCGTCGCAGAAGCAAGGATATCATCATCTATACGAATAGGCGTAGATGGCATATTACCTCCATATTTAATGTTACCTTTGTTACAAATTATATCAAAGGTAACAGCAAGAGCAATGAAAAAATATATTTGGAATGTATCGGGAATGGGGAAGCAACTGGGCTTGAAATCACATTCCAAGCCACTGAGTCTTCAGCTCAGGGGTCGTTGACAAAGGTCCATCTATGAATTATTGCAAAGTTAAAGTTCCGTTGAATCTTCAAATTTTCGATCAAATTTTTAGGATCTCCCAATGCCCTGTCTTTTTTGAACCTACCCGAATAAGAAAACCTTTATCTTTCATTGTTTGAATATGTCTCATAATAGTGCTCCGATCTTTACCCATAGTAGAGGATAATTCCTCGTAAGAAATTGCCGTATTTTTTTGAATCACACTCAAAATTTTCATCTGGAAATCATTTAAAGGTGCATTTAAAGGTGCATTTTCTTGTTCGTCATGCACCTTTAAATTGAAATTATCGTTTAAAGGTGCATTTTTCTGGGGTTTATTTCCTTTTTGTCTCCATATCACCGATTTAAAGGTGCATCCATCACGGTCATCAAAAAAATCAATATTCGGCCATTCTTCCAAAGCTCTACGAATTCCTGAGCCCAATCCACGATAGGGCAACAACCCTTTTGAAGCAAATGAGACAAGAATTGGATTTCGTATATTGGAATTTCCTGCACAAATTTTTTCCACAGTAAGGTGATTTGGGAGATGTCCCGGGCTGACAATTTCGACCCTATTGTCAAAGACAAAAATGCGTATGGTGGCACTGATCATGTAATCACGATGAACCAGAGCATTGACCAGTAACTCTTCAAAAACAACTTCTGAAATTTCCAATTTCCCAAGGCTATTGATATTTTGTCCATCTTGAATTCGTTTCAAATTGCGTTTAATGAAGGCAAGAGAGTCATCAAATATTTTTTTCAAGGGACCAACAAAGTCTTCACTATCAATGTATTCACTCACGTGGATATCCGTTCCAGGATAAGTAACCGCTTTAACAATAAAGACAGGTTTGATCCATTCTGGATGCTCCGCAAACAGGAGAACGCCAGCAAGGTTAAGTACACCACTATCAACAGCCAAATTCATGTTCTGAAGTAGTCCTAAAAGCTCTTCTTTATCTTCTGGAAGATTCATCTTATAAAAGGCTTGTAAAAAATCACGAAATCGTAGTTGATCCAACTTTTCAATTCCTGCTTTTGTCGGAATATCATCTGCATGAAGCAAATCAACACTCTGAAAAATTCGACGTAATTCTTCTTTAGAGTTTACACGTCTTTTGTCAGAGCCATTCTTTAACCAAATCACTCCGTTTTTATCAAAATATGGTTTATCCATTCCTTCAGGAATCGTTAACAGAATCACAATGCGTTTATTCTCTATCAGTATATTTTGGGTTTGCACGGCCAAAGGGCTACGAATATGTTGACTGGCAGCATTACTGATTAACTGGTTAACACGAGCAACACCTTCCGCGTCCAGTCCTGTCAGGCCTCCCTTATCGCTCACACCAATAAACAATATACCACCATCGCTGTTGGCGAAGGCTCCCATTTCAGCAGCCAGGGAGTCGACATTACGAATATCTTCTTTAAACTGATGGTGACTATCCTCACCACAAGAAATTAAATTTTTGAGTTCTGTCAAATCCATTTTTTCCATTTAATTCTCTTCTTGGCTACCCACTTAAGCTCATATCGTTAGGCTACGCACTTAAGGCGGGACAACATTTCATGTAGGGTGTGTTAGCCGCAAGGCGTAACGCACCAATAAACATAGCATTGTTCTGGTGCGTTACGTTCGCAAGCTCACTAACACACCCTACATTTGTCCCAGCTTAAGCAGGTAGCCTATCGTTATACATAAGTCTGCCAGCACAGATTTTATCAGTCCTGAAAGGACGTACGGAAATAGCCCAGCGATTCATCGCTGGGAAAATGAAAACTACAAACCCTCTAGTCCCGTAGGGACGGCTGAAATTAGCGGGAATCTTGGATTTCAGCCGTCCCTACGGGACTGAAATTTGTTATAATCTTGTTCCCAGCGATGAATCGCTGGGCTATTTTCAGATGTCCCTCCGGGACAAAAGATGCCTGACAAAAACTTATGTATAACGATATGACTTAAGCTGGGACAACTTTAAAATCAACAGGTTAGCGGGTAGGATGGGCTTGCCCATCATTTACGACGTTGGCAGTTGCAATGGGAAAGCCCATCCTACTATTTTGTCCCGCTTTATGTGGGTAACCAGTGTGTTAAGACCCTGTGTTATATCAAAGGTAACAACAAGAGCAATAAAAAAATGGGGAGGGAGATTAGGAGAGGGGGAAGGATTCTATGAGTGGGGTACAACTTCACTGGGGGCGTCTAACCCACCCTATGAGTTTTAAGACAACCACCAGCGATTTCCCGAACAATCCTTAAGGTTAAATGGGTTTTTACGGTTTCATGCGTATTTTTCCCTGTTCAATGGCGATTGTCGTTTTAGCGAGGGCGGTGTAGAGGATCAGGCCAATAGCCCAAACGCCGAGGGAGACCCCGATCTCTATCCAGGTAGGGGAGTATTCAAAGTATTCGCCTAAAGGGGTGGGAATGAATCCCGGAATAATCAACCCCATTCCCTTTTCAATCCAAACACCAAACACCATCAAAATGCAGGCAATCGTCAAGAGGAAGGAATTGTTTCGCAAAGAATGAATCGTCAAAATAGAGACAGCCGTCACGTTCATGGCAATCGCGCTCCAAATCCAGGGAACCAACGCTTTCATTTCAGCCATTCCGAAGAAGAGATAACTCGCGGAGGAAACATGTTCGGTTTGATGATAAAATTCTGTAAATACTTCCGCTAACAGCAAAAATAAATTAATTTGCAAAGCGACTGTAGCGATAATAGCGATCCGACTGATCACGACCGGGGACACAGGAAAGGTTGTTTTTTTCTTGATGACTTGCAAGGTCAGCAGAAAAAAAGCAGGTCCCGCACTGAAAGCGGAAGCCAAAAAACGCGGTCCCAAAATGGCGGTATGCCAAAAAGGACGAGCGACATTGGAAGTCAGCAGAAAGGCGGTAACCGTATGGATGGAAATAGCCCAGAGAATCGAAAGCACCACAAACGGAAAATACACACGGAGATTGGGTTCCTTTCCTCTATATTTGCTGAACAAAATGTAAAAAGGAATGGCTATATTGAGAACCAGATAGCCGCTCAGCACCACAACATCCCAAGCCAGCATGGAGAGCGGGAAATTAAATTCTCCCATGTAAGGAATCAAATGCCAAAACCGATCAGGCCGTCCCAAATCCACCGTCACAAACAACATGCACATGATACAAGCCGCAATGGCCAACATTTCCGCCAGCAGTACAACGTGCTTGAGTTGGTGATCATGGAAGATATAGGAAGGAATCACCAGCATCACAGCCGCCGCGGCCACGCCCACCAGAAAAACAAAATTCGCGATATAAATCCCCCATGAAACCTGATCACTCATTCCGGTGACGATCAATCCCTGTTCGAGCTGCAAACGATAACACCACGCTCCTGTCAGGACAATGCCTGTCAGAACCGTCATCCAGGCGTAAAACAACTTGCTGCCACTGAAGAACTCTCGAATCACAGCAATTAAAAAACTAAAAAATTTTATCATGGTTTTCCTCCGGAGGTACCTGTTTCGGTTGGTCCTCTACCCACCCAAAGTGGGATGATTATTTTGCGGGAAGGCCCTCCCGCGTCAGTACATTATGTTTATGACCGCTAACAACGATTAATCGGTGTAATACCAAAATTTGGGATCTGTTTTCAAGTCTTCCTTCAAGCGGAAAACCGTTTTGTTCTTCAGAATGTAACGTATATCACTATCAGGATCCAGGAGATTACCAAAAACACGGGCTCCTGTAGGACACGCTTCATGACAAGCCGGGAGTCTGCCTTGACGTGTTCTCTGGAGACAAAAGGTGCATTTTTCGACAACACCCTTGAACCGGGGGCGATTGCTCAGGTAATGCGTATCAGGATTAAGTTCATTTTGCGGAATTTTCGGATCATTCCAGTTAAAACGACGAGACCAGTAAGGGCACGCGGTCATGCAATAGCGACAGCCAATACACCAGTTGTAATCAACCACAATGATCCCGTCCGGCTCTTTCCAGGTTGCCTTCGTAGGACAGGCCTTGACACAAGGGGCATCCTCGCATTGGTGACACTGCACTGGTAGATAAAATTTATCCTCCTGAGGCACGGTTTCCGGATCGTAATAGTGATTCGCCTCTTCTATGTTGATGCTGCCTTTCTCGATTTCGAGTACCCGTATGTATTGAATTTGGGAATCACGATTCTGATTGTTTTCAGCGACACAGGCATCCACACATTTACGAAGGCCTTTACACTTGGAGAGATTGAGGGCATAACCAAACAAGACCCCCTCCAAAGGAGGCGTATTTCCCACCTTCACAGCTACTCCATATTTGCGTTTATATTGGTTTTCCAAACGGGCGATGGCTTCTTCAACCTCCTCTGGGGTCATTCTTTTGTAATGTTTTTGGAAAAAATCGGCGACAGTTTCACTGAACGTCTGGCCCTTTTCCATTTCGTCTCCGGCGACAACGGTACCTGCGACGGTGGCCGTAGCGACTGTTGCGCTCACAACACCTGCTTTTTTGAGCAGATCTCGCCTTGTCAGCTCCGGTGAGATTATTGGAAACTCTGGTTTATTTTCCATGGGATTCCTCCTTGCTCTGATGCATTTGTTGTCGTTCCCATACTCTGTGACCCAGATGATGGGAGGGATGTGCGCTCGGCGGCCTAAGCAACCCTTTTCTGGGCTGGGGAGGAGGATTGGGCGGCTGCGGTTTGATCGTAGGATCATGGGGATTATGACATTCCGTACACAAATACATTTGACGGACACCTTCCCAAGTACCAAAGCGCTTCCCATGTCCCCCAAAGAGCCAATCCTTTTGACGTTGAAAATGACACTGTCCGCATAAACGATCAGGTCGGTCAAAATCAATAAGGTTGTTTTTCATGGAACGTAAATAATTCCTTTCCGTTTCATGATGGCAAGTCAGACACCAAAAACGCCCTTCTCCGTGCTTCAGTTTGAGATCTGCATGTTCTTCTTTGAGCTCCCGCTCTTTCGGATTCGGTTTTTCATCCAAATGACAGTCAGAGCAGGGATAGGCCTCCAAATTTTCTTTACGGGTTTTCACCCTAAAAGCAGGCACCTGTTCTTCATAGGAAAGGATCTGTTCCATGGGAACCGGAGGCGCTTTACTGTCTTCATCCGCATCCTCATCGGCCATCAATGGCACTCCCCCAAAAAGAAGCAAGGCCACTATGAGCACTAACCTCAGCCTGCTGAAAAATTTAAAAATTTTCATAACTCTATATTTTCAAAAGGGTTTTCTTTCAATTACTGGGGTTGGTCACATTTTCGGCCACAAATTATAGGGGCGAACCTGTGTGTTCGCGCTGATCCCGGGCAGACACTCAGGTCTGCCTACAGAACAAAACCCAAACCAGGTGGTAAAGCAAAGACCGTTTTTTGACACATGGCCGAAAATGTGACCAACCCCCAATTACTGATGCAACATGCACAGAATTCACGAAAAGTCGTTTTTGCTCCAGGAGCCGTCCGAGGAGGGGTTGGCAGGAGGGGTTAGCGAAGCGGCACCCATCAAAATTCCCGTCTTAAGGCTTGATGTCCTATTCCTGATACCTTTTCCCGGAGACGTTGGGAGAGGGTAACTCTTTACTCGCAGCAGAACAAAACACAAGTAAAAAAAACCGCATCCGTCCAATCCTTCTTGATTTTTTTATTATAGCTGTTCAGGAAAGTTTTTTCCCTGGGAGCGAGGGCATCTTGCCCTCACCGGAGGGCGGGACGCCCTCGCTCCCAGGACAAAACTTATCTTGAGCACTATACGTGTCTCGTTCTACGAAATTTTTTCAAAATTCTTATCAATTTGTTCTTGCAAAAAGGTTTTGATCAGTGACTGATAGGGGATATCCCTTTTATTGGCTAATAGACGTAAAGAATCCAGCATCGTCTCTGGCAAGCGAATTGAGATTGTTTTTGTGGAGGGTTTTAGCTTTGAAAAGCTAACTCGTTTTGCTGTGCTTATGTCAAAATAATCAGTGACATCGTGATTTATCCAAAACTCGTGTTCTTCATCCTCATTCTTGAACTCAGGTATTTTATTTGGCATAAAACCTTCTTTCTTTTTGACTCATGTCGCTTGCGGATATAACGCGGATTTTATGTTTCCTTATAGTAAATATGACTGTGAGTAGACGTCCCGCATCTGTTTGGGATAATGCCACATAACGTTTTTCTTCAATGGAATGCTCATCATCCTCTAACAGTACCAATGGGATATTAAAAAATATTTGTTCACATTCACTTTTGAAAACTTTGTGTTTTATCCAGTTTTTTTCTAAATTACCAACATCCCAATCAAAACTGTCACATTCTGTAAACATATCCCTCTATTCTCAGCAGCGTGTATATGTCTAACGTATACTTTCCGGACAGGTTTTTCAACTCAAAATTTTGGTCCAAACAAGCACTGACAATCCTACAGACATTTGGCTAAAGCAAGCTTTGGTACTCCAGATCTACAACTATTTTCTGAGATTTCCCGGCTGAGTGAGTAGCCGGGATTTGACTTTATGGAAGGCCCGCAATCGCATTCACTTGGGTGGTGGAAAGCGTATTAAGGAATCGCATGGCGTTGATGGATATTGCACTTTGAATTTCTTTTGCCGTTACGCCGATCATTGTATCGCTATGGCAGCCTGAGCAATAATAAGCGTAAAGGCCGACACCATCGGTATCCGCAATGGTTGGGGGAGCCATATTTGCCAAGGAATCGGCTATTGCGGTTACTGACTTGGAAGAAAGAAGGGGACTGAGGAAATTCATGGCATTGATTCCCAGGGTAGCATAATCGATAGAAGCTTTCGTTCTTCTGGCTTTGGCCGAAGCATTATGACATCCTAAGCAATAGTAAGCATAGAGAACCGTGCCCTCGGTTTCAGAAATACTGGGCAGTGTCGTCGTGGAAAGCGAGGTTTCCAGGGCCGCTAACGCATTGGATGACAATAGAGAACTGAGAAATTTCATAGCTTCAATTTCTGTCTTCGCGTAAGAGATACTTTCAGCACTCCGTTTAGCTTTCGTACTGGTTGCCAATGTTCCATGGCATCCGGCGCAATACGCACTGTAAAGCGAATCTCCAGCAGTGATGTTTGGCGCACTGATCGTGCCAAGAGTTGCCGCAATCGAGCTGATGGCGTTCGAAGACAGGACTTTAACATCGCTCAAAAACGTCATTGCACCGACCTTTTCATTCGCGTATTGAATGCTGGCAACGCTTCTTTGAACTTTAGCAGTATTCGCCAGTTCCCCGTGACATCCGGAACAATAGGACTGATAAAGGGCTGGACCATCAGACTCGCTGACACTTGAAAGCGTAACGCCAGCAAGTTCTGCGGCAACTTTAGTGGTGTCTCCCGTTGAAAGTAGCGGTTGCAAAAACGCCATAGCGGCCACTTTTTGATTTGCGTACTGAACGCTGTTGCTATTCCTTTTGGCTTTCGTACTGTTAGTTAACGCACCATGACATCCGGAACAGTAGGATTTATAAATGGCGGCACCATCCGAATTTGCGATATCAGGAGGAGTCACACCGTCCAAAGAGGTTCCGATTGCTGACAGCGCAGTAGCAGACAGTAACGGAAAGAGAAATTTCATCGCCTCAATTTTATCACTGGCATACAGGATACTAGCGGAATTTCTCTTAGCTTTGGAGCTTACAGACAAAGTCCCGTGACATCCAGCGCAATAATAACGGTAAAGACCCGCTCCATCCGTCTCAGGAAAAGAGGGGGTAATCGTCGCCAGAGAAGTAACCACACTACCCAAAGCGGTTGGGGATAGCAAAGGCGTGAGAAACTTCATGGCGTCAACGTTCTGGTTGGCAGACTGAAGGCTGGCAACACTCCTCAGTGCTTTGGTTGTACTGGACAAGGATCCGTGACATCCTGCACAATAATAGCTGTATAACGCGGTGCCATCGGTCTCAGCAATGGAGGGTGTAACGGCCGCCAGCGAAATACCTAAGGAATTAACCGCTTCCGCGGAAAGAACCGCATTCAGAAAGGACATTTCTTTAATGTTTTGATTGGCGTAAATGATACTCGCAATCGGACGCTGTGCTTTTGCCGTTTGGGCCAGAGGACCATGACACCCTGAGCAATACTCCGTGTATAGCACGCCACCATCCGAATCCGCAATGGTAGGGAGCGGAGCGGAGGCCAGCGAACTTCCGATGGCGTCAAGTGCCGCTGGAGAAAGGACATTACTTAAAAAGTTCATGTCCGCTACCTGCTGATTGGCATACCGGATACTCTCTGCCGTTCTTCTGGTTTTTTTGCTGTTTGAAAGCGCGCCATGACAGCCAGCACAGTAGTCCGCATAAAGTGTATCTCCATCAGAAAGGCTCTCTTCTCTCAACAAAGCAGACTTTATTTTTTCGAGTTTCATACTCACTACGCCTGAGTTCCCAATAAGCCCCTTCAGGTCTCCCATATATCCATCGTGTTCGTTCCCGGCATTGTCCTCAATGGCTTTTTGAATGCCTTCCGCAGTTCGATTAGGCTTATTGGTGTTCGACAATTCATGGTGACAGGAGGCACAATACTGCTGATACAAAACCTCGCCATCAGTCGCCGCCTTTTTTCCGTCAATGACTGAGGCAATAGAATCTTTTCCCTCTTCAGGCGTACCGCAACTGATAAAAATCAATGAAGTCACCCCCAACAGTAATATTCTCAACATTCCATTCATCCTGCTTTTCATAATCACACACAATTAAACTGCCAACTGTTAATAAATAGACTCTTTTGTTAAACTCCGGTCCTTGTACTTTCCAGCCCATGTTTCTGTGCCACTACTTCAATGGTGGCCATTTAATCGCATCCAAATGCGCGGGTTGACGATGGCAAAGCCTGCATCCACCCCCTTCTGCGTTGCTGTTAGACTCTAAATGGCAGTTAGTACAATGATTCGCATCCCAGTTACTGACATGACTCCGTGGTGCTGTTTCACTGTGGCAAGTCACACAAAAATCCTGTCGATGACAATTGGAGCAACGTTCTCTGTCCCAACCTGCCATCAGGCCATGCCCCTGAGTCCGCCAGAAACGGGTATGGTCTCTTGGCGCTTCACTTGTATGACAAGCCGTACAATCGTTTTTCACATGACAGGTGAGGCAATCCTTCCCATGCTGTCCCACTTGGTTCAAAGTGGCGGACATCCCATGAAAAGTTCGCCAACCGCCTTGATGCCCCTCCGGAGGATTATCTTTGTTGAACGTCTTGTGACAGACCGTACATTCCAGAGAAACCTGTTCCTGAGTATGACACTCACGACATTGAGCCTGCGTTGGTACATAAATATCACGAGGCATGAGAGGCCCCTCATCCTTGCCAACATCACCATGACACTTCGGACAGCCAACCTCTTTTTCAGCGTGGTGTTTATGAGAAAATTTCACATCCTTGTTGAGGCGCTTTGGTCCCAAAACCATTCCCAACGAGCCTTTCGGACGACCTAACTCAGTGATCGAATCCAGTTGTGAGATTTCCACGTTATGGCAAAATAGACAACCTTCCTTGTCATCCATGTCCATTTTTTCCTCATGGCAATCCATGCAGAATTTTTTGGCAGGCATTCCCGCCTTCTCTTTTTCCACTGCGCCTTCGTGACAATCGGTACACTCCATTTCTTCTTTTTGAACATGAATCGAATGGCGGAATTTAATGGTTCGGGCGCTTTCTTCCGCCCATGGCCAAGACAACTTCCACGCGGACATGAAAAGCCAGAGTGCCAAAATAACACTCAAACGCGCGAAGATCGACATTTTTCTTATGGAGACGCGGTTAAAACTCATACTTTGCTCCCATTTTCAAAGCATTATAGTCATCATGACTGTTTTCCATCTCATAACTGCCATTGACAGAAAAATGGTCACCGAGAGGATAGTTTCCTTTGAGATAGTAGGTTCGAACATCAGCCTGTTCGCCACGATCAAAATATTCATCGTACTTATAGAGGCTATAATAGGATCCGATCTGAATCTTGGTTTTCATGGCACCCCGTTTCTGATACTTAATGTCCCAGCCTGCGGAATCCACGGTTTGCTCGCTTTCCCACCGCTCCGCTGTAACGGATAAGGTCAAATCCTGCATCAGACGGTTATAAATTTCAAACACGGAATAGAGGTGTTTATAATCATGGTTGAAGGCGCTTTCTTCATAATCTTCCAAAAGGTTTCGTTCATTGTAGCCAAGCTCCCAGGCATAGTGTTCACCAAAGGGTTTTCTGAGTTGGAATTCCACCGTTTGAAAGGGATAAGATTGTCCCAGAACCTGATAAAAAGGAGAAAGTTCCTGAGTCAACACATTCTGAACACGAAATTGCCTAAAATAACCCAAGTTCAACTCAAGATCAACAGCAGTAATCTTATTGGTGGAACGGAATCTGAAGTCACGATTTTCCCCATTGATCCAGCGATAGCGGAGCATCCCTTTGGCATTAGGTGAAAAAAACTGCAAGATTTTCAAGGAAGTTAAGGAGTCCTGTAACGTAGAGTCTTCAATCTTTTCATTGACTCTCACTTCCTGGACTTCTTGAGTGGACAGGTAATCCAAGCTCAAGCGGGTGCTTTTTTGAGGGGTATAATCAACGCCCAGACCACTGAGCGTATTGTCACTTTGCTCCAAGTCAAAGAAATGAACGGGTAACCCGCCGTATACTGCCAAAGCCAACTTCTGGAAAAACTCAAGATCGAAGGCAAGTCCGTCAAAATAGACTATTTCATCACGCGTCCCTGACTGTCGGCCAAGTCGCAGTTGCTTGAAATGAGGAAGAAACTGGTTCCAAGCAAAATGGGCTTCATACAGGTATTGTTTCCAGTCCTCAGCTCCGGTGTTGTTGCTGTCTTCAAAGGGAGAAAAGCGGGTCTGGTTTGAATCTTGATCCAGATCCCCACTGACCGTACCAAAAAAATGGAATTCATAGGAGTTGGCAGGAGACGTCACATCGAAACGCATTTGCCCCTGGAGATCTGTGTCTTTGACCTCATCACCCAAAACTTGAGTTGTTCTGGAAAGGTATTTACCGGACACATATCCCGTCATGCTCAGAGTATGCTCTTTTTTTAGATCTTTCGACGTTTCGAGCGTAGCCTCATCTTCTTCATCGTCGCTACTTTGAGCTTTCGACGTTTCGACCACATCCTCATCTTCATCGTCGCTACTTTGAGCTTCCGACGTTTGGACCGTATCCTCATCTTCATCTTCATCTTCATTTTCATCTTCGTTACTCCACGCGAAACTGGGGAACAGCCAAAGAGAAATCAACAGGAAAAGGGCTAAGTATTTCATAAGACACTGTTTAGAATGAACGTTACTCACCTGAGATACCGATTACAAATTTCGCATATTCTTCGTTTTGAAACATAAAGTCCAGGCTTTTTTAAGCGTCAAGCACTTTATTTACTCTGGCATCACCAACCAACCGCTACTGCGAAATTGCCTTCAGATGTAAGGGTTGAGGATCACGTCCCCACAAAATGAGCGGGAAGACAATCCAGCGCTGCCGTTAAAAAAACTTGGTAATGTACTTTTCGATTCTTTTGGCAGTATTATACTCCAGAGCTCGTTTTCGTAACGCTTTACGTGTCAGATTACTTACGTCACTGTCTTTTGAGTCTCTCAACTGAAAAAGTTCCTCATCGCTAAACTGTTCTTCAAAATACTTCAACAGGAGCACCGTCGACTTGATTTTGACTTCCTTCTGATCTGACTTCTGGAACTCAAGGAGTCTCTCATGGCTGAGACGCTGGACATAATATTTCATTAGCAGCAAAGCGGCCTTGTTTCTGACGTGTGGGGATTCGGACTTTCGATATTCGTCAAGTTTATGATAGTTGAGTTGGGAACTTGTAACTCGCTGCAACAGTTCTGCTGCCAAATCACGGACATGGGCATTGTCAGATTCCTGAAAATCAAAGAGGCACCCACAGTCCAGGTGTTTCGCGGGAACGTCCCAAGCCATCTCCGCGGCCAACTTGCGAACATCAGCATCTTCTGATTTTTGGAGTTCAAGGAGTTTGATATAGTTAAGTTTTTTGGCTGGAATTTTGTCCATAATACCGAAAGCCAAGATTTTATCCGTCTTGTAGATTTCTAATAATTTTTCGAACCAGTCCATATCTAAGCTTTCTGACGTGAGAACATCGTCATTAGGTGAGTCAACGTTCTGCCCTTTATTGAATATCATATTCTGTCTCCATTTCTAAATTATGATTACTGTCTCCAAAATAAAAATTCACGTCCTTTTGACCGATGACAAAAATCCTACCTCTTGTAAGTTAAAAAACTTACGAGGGGTTTGACCCTTTCGTCAGGGATTGACACAAACATTTAATCCTTCAACAGCGAATATTTAGCCGGGGCAAAACTAAACTCACTATTTTTTACTAACTGAGGTTACCTACGATTTTTTCCGTGTTAGCAGACCCATTTCAACGGGAATAGCCACTTTCGCCAAAGCCGTAAAAATGAGGGCGCCGATAGACCATATTCCAATACAAACCCCGGTTTCGTAAAACGTTGGAGTATATTCCACAATATCACCCAAGGGAGTCGGAATAAACCCAGGGATGACCAGTCCCATCCCTTTTTCTATCCAAATCCCCACCATAACCAGAACACAGGCAACATTCAGGAGTTTTAGATTTTCCCGAAGTTTGTGAATACTGAGAATGATCACGGCAGTCACATTCAAAACCACAGCGGTCCAAATCCAGGGAACCAGAGAGGCATGTCCTTCCAAACCAAAAAAGAGATATTGGATCGAACTTGCGTGTTGGGTTTGGCTATAAAAATCGGTAAATAATTCTACCGCCAACAGAAACAAACTAATTTGCAGCGAAATGGCAGTGATTATCGCCAAAACTTCAATCACGGCCTCGTCCACTTTGAACTTGGTTTGAGAACGAATCACCTGAAGCGTGATGATCATCAGTGCAGTACCCGAGGTAAACGCGGAGGCTAAAAAGCGGGGTCCCAGGATACTGGTATGCCAAAAAGGACGGGAAACGTTGGAGGAAAACAGAAAAGCTGTCACGGTATGAATGGAAATGGCGAAACCAATGGAAATCAACACCCCGGGATAATAAATTTTTGTTTTGGGCTCTCCCCCCATGTATTTGGAGTAAAGGATATAAAAAGGAATGATGATATTGAGGATCAGGTAGCCATTGATGACGATCACATCCCAAGCCAGCATCGAGTTTGGAATATTCAATCTGCCAATAAAGGGGAGGATGTGCCAAAGCCGATCAGGGCGGCCCAAACTTGATAGAATGAAAAGGATACACATAATGCAGGCAGCCACCGCAATCATTTTTCCCAAAATGACCACGTTCTTGATTTCCTGGTGATGAAAAATATAAGCAGGGATGACCAACATCACAGCGGCCGCCGCGATTCCCACCAAAAACGCGAAATTCGCGATATAAATCCCCCAAGGAACTTCCTCACCCAAACCGGTAGTGTGGAGTGCTCCATAGTGAAATTGCTGGACATAGCAGTATATTCCAAAAAGGGCACCCAGGCTCAACAAGCCCATCCAACTCCAGTAATGTTTCCCTCCCTTGAAGATCTCTTTTCCTGCATCCCAAAAAAAGTAAAGTATATTCATAGCTCTTCTCTCAATCCGTATAATACCAAAATTTGGGATTTGTATTTAATTCCTCTTTCAGACGAAAGACGGTTTTGGTGGACAAAATGTAACGAATTTCACTTTTAGGATCCATCAGGTTTCCGAAAACCCTGGCACCTGTGGGACAGGCCTCCAAGCAGGCGGGTAATTTTCCTTTACGGGTCCGTTGCACACAAAAGGTACACTTCTCCATCACACCCCGCATCCGAGGTCGATTCCCCAGGTAGTGAGTGTTGGGGTTGATTTCGTCTTTCGGCAAATTAGGAGCTTCCCAATTGAAGCGTCGCGCCCAGTAAGGGCAGGCTACTACACAATAATGGCAGCCAATACACCAGTTGTAATCAATGACCACCACCCCATCCGGTTCCTTCCAGGTCGCCTTCGTAGGACAAGCCCTGACACAGGGTGGATTTTCACAATGATGACATTGGATGGGCAAATAGGTTTTCCCTGGCAGAGGAACCGTTTCAGAATCGTAATAATGGTTTGATTTTTCAAGGTTCATGGAACCTCTATCCAGTTCCAAAACACGAATGTACTGAATCTGGAGTTCGCGGCTTGTATTATTTTCCTTCATACAGGCCCCAACACATTTACGATAGCCTTTGCATTTTGAGATATTCAACGCATAACCGAAAACGACATTATCCATCGGAGGGGTATTTTCAATCTGAATGTCCACACCATACTCCCGCTTTACGCCGCGTTCCAGACGTGCCAAAACCTCTTCAATTTCCTCTTTGGTCATCTGCTGGTAATGACTTTGGAAGAACGCTTTAAGTCCATCACTAAACGCTTCCCCCTCAACGGTACTAGCGACCACCGTTGAAGCGGTTCCTGCTGCCATAGCAGCCACTCCTCCTGCCAACCCCATTTTCTTTAACAGATCCCGTCTGGAAACTGTACTGACAGGAGCGCTTTCATTCTCCTGAGGATTCGAATCTT
Source organism: Deltaproteobacteria bacterium TL4 (assembly GCA_051382335.1). GTDB lineage: Bacteria > SAR324 > SAR324 > SAR324 > NAC60-12 > JBBCAX01. Next base: position 10,793 of record JBBCAX010000359.1, on the reverse strand, counting down.
CTTGATCTGACATGGAACTCCTAATACGTTTTTTCAAATATTGGTAACTCACACTCATTTTTTTATTTCAAATTTGAAATTCCACATATCAAATTTGGATTTCGTCTCTCGCTCCTTTTGGGTTAAATGCTTATCCATAGGGAGAACTCCTTTATGTTTTTTTGGAGGAGGATCCGGCTGTTTGGGTTTGATGTAAGGGGAGTGAGGATTGTGACACTCTGTACAAAGCAAAATGATTCGCTCACCAGTCCAAGTGGACACTCTTTTTCCATGGGCACCCAGAAACCAATCTTTCTGACGGGGGGAATGACACTGTCCACAAAGCAAATAGGATTGATTAAAATCAATTTCTTTATCCTTGAGAGAGCGTAAATAATTCATATTTTTCAAATTATGACACGTCAAACACCAAAAACGGCCTCCTCCATGATCCAGGACAATGCTTTGATGCTCTTCCGTTAATTTGCGTTCTTTGTCAATATTGATTTCGTCATCTTCATGGCAATCCGAACAGGGAAACGCCTCCAGTTGCGTTTCTTTGCGGGGAGGAACACGAAAAGGAGAAAATTCCGGCAGGAGCCGTTTGTGTTTGATTTGTTCTTTTTTCCAAAAGTCACGAACTTTACCGAGCGTGACTTCAGAGTCCTGAGACAACTTGAGTTCCCCTTCCTCTGTGCTTCCGTCTTCTTTCTCTGCTGCCGCAACAGTAGCGTCATAGCAAGAAAGCACAATCACGGTTCCTCCCAGGAATCCGATGAAAAGCGTTATTAATCCGATCAGACTGTAAGTAAAATTTTTCATTTTCCTGCTTTAGGTGGAGATTGCCGATTTTTTATTTCATTCCGTTTCGCTTTGAGTAACTCAAGCAGACTTTGGGTTTTCAGTTCAATGATCTCAAGGTCGAAGGTATGCCAGTTATTGGACAGACTTTCGATTTGCGCATCGACCTTTTCAAGAAACTCTCGCGTCTCCTTAGCTTCGCCTCTGATACTGATGAAGCGGTAAAACCGATGGAGGGAGAGGAACTTGTTGAGTAACTGGTGAGCTTTGTCAGGAATATCAGGATGATTTCCTGTTTTTTGGTTATGACACTGCACACAGGTTTTTTGTACGGTGTTGACATTCAGAGCCGCTACGTTAATGGAACCATGACAAGTGACACAATTCGGCCCCTGTTGTTCCTGGTTCTTTTTGCTGAGATGCTTAAAGTGAGGACTTTGACGATACCCGTTGTAAATGTCTTCATGGCACTCACCACAAGTCGCTGGAATATTTTCAAAATTAACAGCATTTTTCTTTTTCGATTCCCCCACACTATCGCCATGAGAAGCATTCTTGTCCGTAAGCTTGGGATTTCCACCATGACAATCGGAACAAGTGATCCCTTCCTGCTGATGGGTGGATAATTTCCATTCTTGAAAATAATTGTAAAGCTTCTTGTTAGTCACGACGAAATCCGGATTACTATGACAATCCACACAGGAATTATCGACTTCTTCCGCAAGCAGGATTCCTCCCGGCACCAGAAATATTAGCACAACCAAGGCCAACACGACACCCAAACCTGTGTTTCCCCCAAATAAATGCCGTTTTATACGAATATTGATCATCAAAATCCTCCTCAATGCTATGACATGTTTAGTTGTATGTTTCCGCACCGCCTGTATGGCAGTCGCTACAGTCCGTATATTTATCCATGGATTCTTCATCCTCGCCTGGATGGACATAGGTCAACCCCTCTGAAAAATCGACATTCACCTGATCTACCTCCTGACCCTGTGCAAGCAGCAGATGGCACTTGTTGCACGTGGTAAAAATAGTGTCGCCTTCAGCGGATTTCATTTGGTCGTTATGACAACGGAAACATCCAGGCCAATCACGATGCCCGATGTTATCCGGATAAGCGGACCATTTAGCGTTCATTTCCGGGAAAATGTTCTTTTGATAGACACGTTGAACTTCCTTGACGGTATTTTGCCATCGATCCTGTTCAAGAACCTCGGGATAATTTTTTTGGTAATAGGTACGCAAGCTACTGGCAATACCCGTGAGTGCTTCTTCGGTAGTTTTATAATCAGCATCCAGTGCCTTGACAGCTTGTAATTTAATCATCGGAATTTCAGGAGAAATAGCATTTTCCTCCAAGGCACGATTGACCGCTTCCATGGGTGTCAAAAACTTATGCGCAGGCCGATTATGACAATCCATACAGTCCATGGTGCGAACGGGCAGCTCTTTCATTTCGGCCTCACTGAGAGGTTTTTCCTGATGATTGTAGACGGTCACACTGCCATCGTCACGGAGGATTCGAACCCAAGGGATGTCCTGCCTTTTTTCGCTACGAGAAATATATTCCACTTTGGCGGCGAGCAGCATATGGTAATGGATACCTGAACCTTTCATGAAGCCTGTCTTTTCCCCTCCAATTTTCATCAGCATTCTCAACTTGAGCGGTGTATTTTTTTCATCTGACAGGAAATAGGAACGAATGACTTCCTTGTAGCCGATGTATCTTTTCGGCCAATGGCACTGTTCACAGGTTTCACGAGCAGGACGCAGATTGTGGATAGGGGTTTCGATTGGACGAGGATACGTGTTAGCGGCAACCGCGATCACCTGTCTGAGTCCTGACAACTTGGATTTGACATACCATCCGGCTCCTGACCCGATATGACATTCCACACACCGGACACGGGCATGAGAGGAACTGTGGTAGGTCACATACTCAGGATTCATGACACTGTGACACGTTTGCCCACAAAATTCGTTAGACTCTGTCATGTGGTAAACTTTATAGGACCCCATACCCACCACAATGGTCAAGGCGGCAATCAAGCCTATACCGAACAAAAAGATAAGCAGTGTATTTTCCGCGATGAACTTGGCAGAGATCCCTGGCCCCAACCCTGACTGGCGACGTTTTTTCTCCCGTCGATATCCCCAAAAGAAGGTTCCGAGCCCCACAACGATCAGGACCAAAAGCAACACATAAACCAACCCCTGATAGGCGGGAGTTTGGCTGGACATCAGTTCCATCGCGAAGAAAAACACCTCGCCGACGGTACCGAAAATAGCGATAGCCGCCCCAACAATGCTGACTAAATTATATACGGTTTTCGGAGTTGGTCTCTCTGGCTGGGTTTCTGTTTCTTGAATAGGCATATAAAAACCATTAAGTTATGTGATTAACAAAAGGGGGCATCTGTTTCCGCTTCTTTAAGCAAATGTAAAAAGGGATGGAGTAAACGGCGAACGACGGGTACTTTAAAAGTTTGCGAGGGTTTATGGCGCTTCATCTCTTATCTATTTTGCAGTCTTAAAGAATACCAATAGTCTTCTCAACCTAACCGGGGCAAATCCGAACCAAAGTTAAGTTGACTTCATTCAATGTAGAGACGCAAAGAACGTAGAGGATCTTTCGCTAAAGGGCTTTCAGATGGCCTCAACGTCTTTGCGTTAAGAGCCATGAATCTTCATGACTCGGGTGTGTTTGATTATGAATTATTTAAGTCTGGGATGAGCAATATCCTTTTTGGCTTTTTCAAAATCGAAGCCCTTTGCAGGATCCCAACTTGGGTTTTTGTAGGTCTTTCCACCAACGGTAATTTCTGCGGCGTGACATATCTTACAGGCTTTTTCCTCAGGATAGGTCATCCCTAACGCTACCAAACCATCTCGTTCTTTTTTGAGATCTGCAGCTACTTTCGCGTACTCTGGGGTACCTTCTTTCAGTTTAGCCAAAGCTTTTCTCAACTTTGGGATCTCCTTTTTAGGTTTTTTACTAGCGTATTTTTCTCCAGGACCATGACAAGCTTCACATTGAACGCCATCTTCCACGTTGAACTTTTTGTCCAACGATTTTTTATCCACACCAAACGCGGTAACGTGACATGCCAAGCACTCTGGACTTTCAGAAGCGTTGCCGGTGATTCCTGCTTTTTTGGCTACTTCCGCAGCTTTATCAGATTTTAAAGTTTCGAAAGCTTTTGAAAGTTTGGATTTTTTCCAAATGTCGTATTGAGCTCCTTCGTCTTTTTTCTTGTGACATTTTTTGCATTTATCAACGCCCACATATTTGAATGACTTGGCTTCACTACTTGTGGTGAAAGAAAAGAACCCTATCAATCCACATACCAAGAACATTAGAAAACCTTTATTAAAACGCATGCAACCTCCTTTTGATTATGTTTACTGAAATGGCCTTTTGATTTGTCAACTAAGCTTAACTTGAAAATTCCGCCCCCGTTCTACTCCCTATAGCGTTCTAATTCCACTAGTAAAACTACGTACTTTCCATCCTTACTAAAGACGGTTGAACGCTTGTCCGGAGCGAACCAATTCACAGTGTCACAACGAAACATCCCTGTTATTCTGCCAACAACCAAACACCATGTTAGAGTTCGATTTATCACAAAGAACCCCCTGCTGTATGAGCAAAAAAAATACCAGAGCTGTTGATACCTAGGGTGGTTCTTATTGTCAAAACAAAAATTAAGGCAATCCTTTAAACTCTAGAATTCGCGTCCAAACAAGTAAAGCGAGTTGGTTTTCGCTTGATTCCGGAAGTTCTGATAGACGGGGTCCTCCAACAATTTTGCAACAGCAGCCTGATCAGGTGCTTTAATAACGAAAATCCCATCCATGAAAAAGGGAACGGTCTTGACCTCACTTTTTCCTTTGATGGTTCCAAGCCTGCCCTTGGTACTTCCCGCGAAGTGTAAAACCGTACCATATTTCTCAGTTAGCGTCGGTAAATTTTCATGAAAATGAGGCAAGGCGGTTGTTTCAACCTGAAAATGATGAACCAGATAGATAGATTTTCCTTTGTATTTTCGAGGCATTTCAGGAGGAAGCGGACCGGCATCCATTCGTTCTGTAAAACCAAACACGAAATGACGAACGCCCAACAGTCGGAAGAGGCTGAGCGCCTGGAAGGCCTTTTTAGTCACCATCGTCAAAAAACTATCCGCACCGGGGTAGTAAACGATGAGTAACATTTCTCGATCATAGTGAGTATAGCCTTCCAGTTTTTTGAGGAGATGGCCCTTAAAGTGAGCCCGACCTTTAACCTTCAACAAGAAGGGCTGCGCGAGGATATTGTAGAAATCATAAGAACGTTTGCTCCGTAAATCGAACCAGTTTATGGCCCACAAAGGCGTATTCAAGTCCACATCGTTCGTGATTCCTTGAACAGCGACTTTGAGATATTTGGAAATGTTCTGGGAGATCAGTGGTTTCGTTTCTGTCATTGTTTCCTTTCTTTGTAACTACAGGCGAGTGAGTTTGTGATTTTCATACTGCAACCGGGTCTGAATGTTCACATTCAGTCCTTCATAACCTCCCAGTTGCTTCAGGAATTTATTGAGGGGAGCTTTTTCCTCAGCGCTTAAACCTTGGTAAAACATGACCGGACGCTGAAACATCCACTGGGAATAAGGCATGATGGTGCGCTTTGCTTTGACATTGCCAATAGCATAATCATGAAGACCGATGAATCGGGGAACCGTCATTTCTTTGGGATAGTTTTTAAGCCATTTATCAACCTTGTTGACCGTATCGAGCAATACCGGAAATTGCTCTGAAAACATCATTTTCAGAATGGGGTATAAGGTTTCAGGCACTTCGTCCTTAGGTAAAAAGGTTCCACTGCCAGGAATCGGCGCATTCATCCGTTCGACCCAGCGGCATACATTGGGAGCAATCCGCCGCATTAATTTTCCAGGATAAGGATCCCGATAAAGGTGCGCGTACAAGGGAGCCATAAAACCGAAGTCGCCAAGGCAGGGACGAGTTCCCAATAAAAAGGGATGAATGTCCAAGTGTTCGTTGAAGCATCTTAAAAATTCTTCATACCAGGCTTCAAGAGGTTTGTGGATTTTACGGGAAATGCCCAGGACAGGCTTATAGAGTTCTCCAAAGTAGAGAGCCAGGCGGATTCCGGCAATTCGTTTAAGCTCCTCAGGCCACTCCGGTTCAACCCAATTTCCAAATTCTTGCAGGATGAACCATAAATTGTCTTTCTTATAATGCCAGCGATAGTGCATCGCGGGCATGAGCAGCCACTCATCCCCATAAACCTCAAGTAATAACGCAACCAACCGTTGCCAGGGCGTTGATGGATAGACAGAAGGTTCAGGATAACGGGTTTCCAGAAAATCAATGATTTTTGTGGTATCCTGAACACAAAGGCCATCAGGTGACATGAGGACAGGGACCATACGCTTTCCTGTTTGGGGAATCAGAATTTCTTTGCAAACCTTTCTGGAGGGGATGACTTCAATAAAAGGGATATCTTTATAACGGAGATAGGCCCTGGTTTTTCCAGAATATAACGAGACCTCAGTGGCGTAATGAGTGTAGGGAGCTTCCTTCGCGGAATGGTTGGAAGACGGGGTTTGTGTTTTCGAGGTGTTTTTTTTAGTTGAAACGGTTTTCATGCGGTTCTCCTGATGTCAAAATATTAACCTGATTGTTTCCTTGACTTTCAATTCAACGAGAACACTGCGTCTATCGTTGGTCGAAAGGCTGTTTGAGTTCATTAATCTTGAAGAGTTTGAAAAAATTCAAAAACCTGCGCAAAGCCGTCACCAATATTATAGATGTCCAGAAAAATTTTGTCTCGGGGGGAGGGCGTCCCGCCCTCCGGTGAGGGCAAGAGGCCCTCGCTCCCAGGACAAAACTTTCCTTAAGCACTAGACTTAAGTGAACAGGTCTTAAAAAAAGACGCAAGGAAGAAAAAGAAAAAATCCTCTGTCTGCTTTGATTTTACTGGTTTAGAAATTGGAAATTTCTGATCGGTGCTCCTAAAGAAAAACTCGCTCAGACTGAACTTGAAAATAGCCTGGAAACTCTGGAACAAACAAGGCATGATATAATAGTCTCGTGAACTTAAAGGTATTTCTTCAACAAATAACACCTTCCTCAATGAATCGTTCTATCCTGTTATTGTGCTTGTTTCTTTGGAGTCCCTCGTCGCTCAAGGCAGAGACTTTGGTACTCGCCGACCCGTCTGATTTTTATAGGCTTGGTCCCTATTTGGACCTTCTGGAGGATCCGGAAGGGAACAAAACCATTGAGACGATAAGTCATGCCGGACCGAGTTCTTCATTTGTACCGTCCCAAAGCAACGAACCCAATGTGGGATATTCCTCTTCAACATTTTGGATTCGGCTAACGATTAAGAACCCGCTCCCTGTAAAGAAACAGTTTGTCTTGGAGATAGGTCCTCCGTACCTCGACTATCTCACGCTTTATATCCCCCAACAACAGACCTATTTGAAAAAAAAGACGGGAGCTCTGCTTCCCTACAATACGAGAGAAATTCCACACCGACTTTTCTTATTTCCTGTTGAAATTTCAGCGAATCAAAGTCTAACCTACTATTTCAGCATTAAAAGCCAAAGCACGATCTCCATTGAAGCCAATCTAAGAAGCACCGTAAATTTGATTGAACACGTACGGTATGAGCAGTATCTCTTTGGCGTGTATTATGGAACCATGCTCATTATGTTATTTTACAACCTTTTGCTCTATGGGGCCATTCTAGACAAAAGCTACCTGTACTATGTCCTCTATCTAGGATTTTTTATTTCGTATCAACTCTCGGCACATGGCTTTGCCAATGAGTTTTTATGGCCTGACTCTCCTGAGTTTTCCAAGTATAATTTGATTTTTTCAACAGTGGGATTCATCTATTCCATCTTCTTGTTTGCCCGAAACTTTCTCAATACGCCTCAAAACACACCCACGCTGGATCAATGGCTAATAAGGGTGCTGGTTCTGGTTTCCTTGTGGTTTGTGACGACCTTTTTTATGCCTTATGCCACCACCGCCAGAACAGGCGCTATTATCTCGGCTATCAGTTTGTTTTTGCTTTTATGGATTGGGCTTAAATGCTTGTGGCTCCAAGTCCCCAGCGCAAAATATTTTATGTTGGCCTGGAGCACGTTAATCGCTGGCATTGTCTTGGTACTCCTTGGCATGATGGGAGTGCTTCCTGGTCATTTTATCGTCAAACACTCCTATCAAATTGGCTCGGTTCTCGAGATGATGTTGCTGTCCTTAGGTTTAGCCGCAAGAATCAATCATCTGAAACGCGAAAAGTCTATAGCGCAGCATCAAACCTTGCAAGCCCAGCAGGAAGCGATCGAGAATCTTAAAAAAGCGGATCAGTTAAAAGACGAGTTCCTTGCGAATACCTCACATGAACTCCGAACGCCTCTTCACGGAATTATTGGTCTGGGAGAGTCTATTTTAGACGGAGTTGGCGGTCCGGTTACTGTCAAACAAGCTGAAAATTTAAGAATGCTTGTTCAAAGCGGGAAACGCTTATCCAATCTGGTTAATGATTTACTCGATTTTTCAAAAATGAAAAATCAAGAACTGCAATTACAACTCAGACCGGTGGATATTAAAAGTACCGTAGACATTGTTTTGGCACTGTCGCAAACGTTAATTGGGAATAAAGCCATTCATCTGACGAGTGAGGTACCCCAGGATTTTTTACTGGTATGGGCTGATGAAAATCGTTTACAGCAGATTCTCATCAATCTGCTGGGAAACGCGCTTAAATTTACGCATGCAGGCACCGTGCTTGTGTCTGCTGAAGTTAAGGCAAACCTAAAAATCGAGAGCCATGGGGAGTCCGTTGGTAAGGAGGAAGTTCACCAGAGGAACGAAAACATCAATCCTGAGTGTATCGTCATCATTAGCGTCTCCGATACGGGCATTGGCATTCCCAAAGACAAACAACAGCGAATTTTTCTTTCCTTTGAGCAAGTTGATGGGAGCACCGCGAGGGAGTATGGCGGGACAGGCTTGGGTTTGACGGTGACCAAGCAATTAGTAGAATTACATGGGGGAACTATCAAGGTCGAGAGCCAGGAAGGGCAGGGCTCTGTTTTTTCTTTTTCCCTACCTGTCGCTTCAAATCAAAATCCGGCTCAGGAAAAGGACAAAAGACATTTTCCTCAACAAGTGGAAAGGGTGACAGAAGCGCAGGTTCCGGACACAACAGGAGCGCTCGACAGCCGCCAAAATTTGAGGTCTGAAGCTGAAGACACGCGTCAATCTATGAGCAAAAATGATGCGGCAAATCAAAAATATACCATCATGATTGTTGATGATGAGCCTGTCAATATTCAGGTGTTACAAAATCAATTGGGGATGAAACAGTATCAAACCCTAACCGCCCAAAATGGGTTACAGGCCTTGGAACTTCTTCGTGAACAAGCAGAAAAAGGGGTTCTCCCTGATTTGATTTTACTCGATTTAATGATGCCCCGCATGAGTGGTTATGAAGTATGTCAACAAGTCAGAACCACTTATAATAAAGCGACGTTACCCATTGTGATGCTGACCGCAAAAAATCAGCTCAATGATTTGGTCCACGGGTTCAACTGTGGTGCCAGTGATTATTTGACCAAACCTTTTCATAAAGAAGAGCTTTTAAGCCGTGTGGATTCTCATTTGAAAATCAAGGAAGCCGTGGAAGTGCTCAAAGAAGGCGAGCGCCAAAAAATGGAATTAAAAACAGCACAGACGGTACAAGAACTTCTTATTCCCAAATCAGACCCTATTTTAGCTACGATTGAAATTTCCAGTTTCTATAAATCCGCTTCAGAAATTGGAGGAGACTGGTACCATTATTATTATCACCCGGAGATTCAAACGCTGGATGTGGTGATCGGAGATGTTACAGGACATGGCGTTCCGGCCGCGTTGATTACCGCCATGGTGAATAGCCTCTATAACGCGGTGGCCTCCCAGGAATTGAAATCAGGTGAGATGGGCCTGGACTCAACGCATTTGTTGCATCCCAGCTATTTTATGGAACTGCTCAATGATGTCTTGTGTGATACCACCAGGGGACTGTATCACATGACGATGTTTTATTCAGTGATTGACTTAAAGCATAAACGGATTATTTATTCAAGTGCCGCTCACAACCCCTGTTACGTCTGGCGTCCTTCCGGTTTTGAAGTGGAGGGCAATCCAAAGAAGACAAATCCATTCTCAAAGCTGTTCATTCCTGGTCATGCTTTGGGCGCCACGCCTGGACAAGCTTATAGGCTCGAAACGATGGAGTTGAAACAGGATGATGTGATCGTCTGGTACACCGATGGCATTACTGAAAATTACAACGAAAAGGAAGAGTATTTCGGAATCCGTCGACTCAAGCATGTCTTTCAGAAGGCACAGGGACTCAGTGCTGAAGAAATTAAAAATCGTATCATCGAAAAAGCCTATCAACATTACGGAACAACGCCTCAGGAAGATGACATCACGTTAATTGTCGCAAAAATCAAATAGGGCCATCATAGGTCAAAGTCTCTGTCAGTTTGAAATCCTTGAAGAACTTCAGTCATTATCAGATCACCTAACAGAACAGGTTCTCTCTGAAGAAAATAATCCTTGTCAATAGGCCTCCAATGTGTCAATGAGAAACATAACAATAATCCCTGTTTCAAAAATTGACGACGCGGCATAATGACAGAAATTTTTCATTTTGAATACCTCTTTCCTTACGGGATTCCTCCCTTCTTAACACTGATCGTATGTCTCTGTCTAGCGTCCTTAACCCTTCGTGCGGGGAAATATAAGCGAGAAAATCAGCTTTTTACGATGTATTGTATTTTTGAAGCGCTGAGTGCTTTTTCTTCAGTTCTCAATTCGACCTTAGTTTCAAAGTCAGCAGCCTTAGCCTCAATACCCGTGCATGAATGTTTTTACGCTGCAATTTTATTAATGAAATTAATAACTTGCTCAAAAAACAGTTCTTTCATATTTTTTTG
>JBBCAX010000358.1:0-3391 GCA_051382335.1 Deltaproteobacteria bacterium TL4 | reverse complement strand
TTTACGAGAACTGAAGTTAAAATCAAAACTACCAAAAAAGTCTTCCTGTTGACTGAGTCCACTTTTGCGAAACATACAGCACACCTATTGTTGAAAAAGAGAGTATCAATGAACAATTCATACTCAGAATATACTGAATATATTTCTCGCAGTCAAGATAGTATTTCGCAAAATTAACAATTATTTCAGATAGTTAATTGTCGTACTTTTCGGAGTAGACTCATCTTTAAAAGTGAAATTTCATTTAGGAACTCTAAACACTTGGTTTTCTTATCATACTCTCCATCCTCCAACTCTTCAATTACCGCAACGCTACTGACAACGTGGTACTGATCTCGATAATTTTCCCACCATTCGCGTGTCCAGTCTCGACGTGCAATAGCGGAGTGTTCCTTCCGTGTTTCATGATAAAAACTTGGAATACTGGTTTCAATATAAACAGTTGATTTCATCAAAAATCTCAAATATTGGGATTAAATCAGGCTGTCTTTGCCAATTTTATGGAATTGTTTTGAACCCTATCGGTTGAGTTTCTCTTGTCCAACAAATCATCTTGAGGATCATTTCCTTGTTTAGAGGGTTGTTTGAGTTCTGAGTCTTCAATCCGGATATGCACCACGACTTTAGGTGAAAGATGTAGGTGCTGCATTTGTTGCGGTAATTCCTCTGCTGTTGTTGTGAACTCCACTTTTACCCCATTGTCTAAAGTTTTACGCTTATTGAGTAACCGACCTATAGACCGTCATTTAAATAATTTCATTTTTGCGGTAGCCCTGGGTTTCGTCCCAGGGGGCGACGACGCTCATTCCCTCGGGGCGAAACCCGAGGCTACCCTGCACTTATTCAAGTGAACATCTATAGAGACCATTGTATGTAACACCTTAGGTCAGTGCAATTACAATTCTTTAATAAATTGAAAATTGGCGTCTGTCCAAAAATATGTTCCATAAGTTTAATTATATCAAAAAGCCATGAGATTGTCGAAACTTGTTCTAAATAATCGCTTCATGCTCAGGATATATAAGGAAATAACAAAATCAATCAACCTGTCCCCCTAATTTTTTCTTCATGCAAGGAAATAACAAAATTAATCAACCTGTCCCCCTAATTTTTTTCTATCCGTCCAACCCCATGGAAGCTTCTGGAGTACCAAAGCACCTGGAGTACCAAAGCTTGCTTTGGCTTTTCTGTTCCGCCCAAGCCCATGGAAGCTCCTGGAGTACCAAAGCTTGCTTTGGCCAAAGACAAAACAAACCTTTCATCTTCCAGGCCAAAACAAGCCTTGGTACTCCAAAAGCCAAAGCACTCCAAGAGCTTCGACACTCCTAAAAGCCAAAGCAAGCTTTGGTACTCCAGGTGCTTTGGCACTCCAAAAGCCAAAGCAAGCTTTGGTACTCCAGGAGTTTTGGTACTCCAGGAGCTTCGGTACTCCAAAAGCCAAAGCAAGCTTTGGCACTCCACATCAAAGCCCAGCGATTGGAGTACTTTGACTTTTTCCCCTCCGTTTACTCGCCAAAGCAAGCTTCGGTACTCCAAAAGCCAAAGCCAGCTTTGGTACTCCAGGAGCTTCGATACTTCCAAAAGCCAAAGCCAGCTTTGGTACTCCAGGAGCTTCGGTACTCCAAAAGCCAAAGCAAGCTTTGGCACTCCTTTAAATAATCAAAAATCCAAATTCCCCAATAACCCACTCACGGCCCATGACGGACACAACGGACATAGTAGGTATTGCTCCGATAGTAGTAGTACACGAAACCGTTATAGAAGTACACGTACCACGCGTAGCTGCTGCTGCTCGCGTTGACCGTGGACGACCAGTAGCCCGACGACTGTGTATTAGGGAAAAGGGGATGAATGCTTGGGTTTGAACGAGTATAATCGACCAGGGACAGCAATTCCTTGATATTGGGCAGTTTCCAATCCGTGTGCTCCGCTAATTCCAGCGACTCACAGTATTGCAGTGCCTGTTCCCAATTTCGAACTGTGCCATCATCCACTTGTTGCCACATCAACCCGGTTTTGCGGTCCGTGACCGTGCCATCGCCCCCATTCAGAGACCATTGTCCCGCCATCACACAGGCGCTCCCTCCCCAAACCAATAAAAACCCTAGAATTCCAACTGACTTCACCATAAATACCTCCTTAAATTAAGTGGAGTGTCAAAGCTTGCTTTGACTTTTCCTCCCCGTTTATTCGCCAAAGCAAGCTTTGGCACTCCTGGTCTTTTAAGAGAATACGTTCCCACAGGAACACCCTGAAAAAACTTTATTTGCCTGTCCCCATTCTTCTCTTGTTTCTTGCAGACCTGGCTTTAGTCTGGCGAAACTTGTCTAAAGGTTTTCAATTTTTCCTTGAGAGCTTTCACCCAATCTTTATGTTCTGACTCCTCAAAATAGATCTGATGAGGAGACATCTCTCCCCATTTCTACTCTTATGTAATCTGTCCTTGTACTTTGTTGACGAGAAAAAACTTTACGAAAACCTAATAATGCGTCATAAATATAAGTGAGCATACAATCCTCCTTCGTTGTGAAGGTTATCTTAATTTTCTTAATTAAGATTGTATGCTCACTTGAGCAAATTGTAAAAAACTAGTTTAAAACTTACGACTCACTAGAAAGTAAGAACTTATAATTGAGAAGACCATTTCAAATTATCTGGATTAAATGAGGATCCTATGAATACTATTGGAATCAAACAGGCTGCCAAAGCCCTTCCACAACTCATTCATGACACCCTGTGTAACTCTGAAGAAACCTTAATTGTTTCTGAAGAAGGAACGGTAGTGATGATTGATCAACACGAGTGGGAAAATATGCAGGAAACGATTAAACTGCTTCGTGATCCAATTTCCTTGAATGCTCTGCTGGAAGGACAAAAAGCCAGAGATGAAGGAAAGGTTCAAGAGAGTGTAAGTGTTGAAGAGGCATTTCATGACCTATAAAATCAATATCCTTAAAAACGCCAATGACGACTTGGATTGGTTCCGAAAGAATAACAAAAATAGCTACATTAAAAGCTTTGATCTCGTTAGAGAAGTAGTGGAACATCCCAGGGAAGGAACGGGCAAACCGGAACGACTCAAATATTTTGAAAAGGAAGTGTATAGCCGAAGAGTCAACCAAGAAGACCGTATGGTTTACACTATCTATGACGACATTCAGGAAATTGACATTTCCTCCTTTCGTGGACATTATCAATAATTTCTGTCTTTTTTGCGTGTTCCTTCTTCTATTTCTTTAAGGCAGTGCCCCACCATTGAATGACCACGGCTTTCTCATAAAAAACCAACTTGACAAAGTATATTCATAAAAAAGGGTTCGGAGTCCCTGCAATTATCAAGATTCTCTTTCATATTTTTCCCACCAAACTTTTTAAAAACACCAAGAACACA
>JBBCAX010000357.1:0-1330 GCA_051382335.1 Deltaproteobacteria bacterium TL4 | reverse complement strand
ACTTATGAGAGAAAACATGCCTGATGCCTTGGCTTCGGCACCATTGGCTCACCATCCGTCCAAACTCCGCTCCGTTATCGGTCTGAATCATTTTGGGACTAAAGAGAAGCTCTTTAAGAGTAGCTTCCAGAAATTTAACAGTCGTGGCCATATCGGCGTGCCAATAGATATCCGCGTGCCTTTTCTTTGAAACCACGTCAATGATGGTATATTGATAAACCTTTCTTCCGTGGAGATTCACGTGCTTGGTATCCAGCTGGAAGAGATCGCCGGGAAGCTTGATGGAAGCTAGATTGACTCTGGGCTTGGGTGCCCTCCTCTTCCTGGTCTTATATCTCACAATCAAGCTATGGCGCTTGCAGATTTTCCAGCAGGTTTTTCCGGAAATAATGATGCCCTGATTCCTAAGGGCCAAGGATAGCTTTTCTTTGCCCCAGCGGGGATGAGCGCGCTTAAGTTCAAGAACGGCTTTTTCATTATTCCAAGAGGTTCTCCGCGGGAAGCGCCTGGGCCTTCGGGAATGATTTTCCAGACTTTTTAAGTCCCAGGGGTCATACCGTTTCTTCCAGCGGAAGAAAGTGCGGAGCGGAATGCTGAAGTGCCTGACTACTTGGGCGCCATTGCCGCATTCGCGGTATGCGTCCATCCAGGCCAGGCGCTGTCTGGCTTCTTCAGATAGTTTCAGAGACATGGTTTTGAGCATATAGCTCAAGATTGATATATCTCCGACTAAATGAAAAGAACCTGATTTAAAAGAGGTGTACATACACGGTCAAATGACCGTGCCAGATGTATGGTACCGGAAAATTCAAGTTATTAACGCACCACCGCTCTGAAGATATTGCGAGACGACCTCGTTCGGGGTAAAGTAGCCAAGAGACTTTCGTGGGGTATTGTTGATTGTCTCCTGAATGTCATAGATCTCTCTGTCTGTTAGGGCAGAGAGATCTTTTTGTTTGGGCAGGAACCTTCTGATGATCCCGTTTATGTTCTCCACTGAACCTTTCTGCCAGGAAGCATAAGGATCGCAGAAGTAAGTTTGAAGGCCGTAATCGTCCCTAATCATTCTGTGATCGGCTCCTTCCGTGCCGTTGTCAAAAGTCATGGTTTTAAAGAACTCTGGCGGCAAGGATTCAACCGTCTTGCGAATGGCGTGCTCGGTCTCCTCGGCGGTCTTGTTCCGTGCCCGGCGGAAGCGGAGAAGCCTAGATTTGCGCTCCACCTGAACCGAAAGAATCGTCTTTTGTTTTTGATAAATCATTGAATCTGATTCCCAGTGTCCGAAGGTTTCCCTCGCGGCGATCTCATCTGGTCTTATATGAACGGACAT
>JBBCAX010000356.1:0-11661 GCA_051382335.1 Deltaproteobacteria bacterium TL4 | reverse complement strand
AGGTTATTATTTCCCGTTTTTCAGGCCAAACCTATCATTAATTCTAATACGACTTTATAAGTCTCTGATTTTATTCAGGAGTAATATTGAGCAAATTGTTCAAAGTCGAGTATTATCAGTAGTTTAAAAATGGATTCAATCATTGATTCCGGCTACACACTTAAGGCGGGACAGCTATTCCAACTCGTTCCCAAGCTCCAGCTTGGGAATGCTCCAACCGAAGCTCCAGCTTCAGTTCAAGGAAGCAGAGCTTCCGTGTTGTTGAGTTCCCAAGCTGGAGCTTGGGAACTAGAATTTGTCCCGGCTTAAGTGGGTAGCCTTTTTCTGAAGTCATTGAGAAAAGTTCGTAGTTCCGCCTTTAGGCGGCTTTTCTGCAAGGCTTACCGCCTAAAGGCGGAACTACGAACATGATTTCATTCACGGGTATTGGGCTATATGTCTGAAGCAGGACTGCAAGACCTTATTGTTCCTCAATAAGGTGTTTTCAATAGCCGACATGCTATGTTTCGTTATTTTATTTAACGATTGATATCATCATACAATTATTGAAAGTCAATCTGGGACACCACCGAATTATCGGGATTGAATCGATCGAGTGACTATTTTGATTCATTTAGAGTGAACTCCTCTTTAAAATCCATTTTTTGAGCCCCTTTAGAAAGACCGAAAAGTAGTCTGAAACAGGAAGTAACATGGAATTCTTGCCACAGCGTAAAATATTACTAAAGGTTTTTGGGGGAAATGCCGAAGAGAAGAAGGGACGCGGGTTGGCGATCTGAGCAAGAACAAAGGAGTAAGCAATTTAGGGATTGCTTACTCCCACTGACCTAAACGACGACAACTCTTTAAAAACCGATTTGCATTTTTAAAGGAATAACTTACAATAACTATTTTTCCCAAGACTCCGGGAAACTCCAGACTAATGAAGATCCCGGCTGCCTCCCCGCAGTCCGCAATCTTTATTAATCTGGAGTTTCCCAATGGAACGAGCTCAACGACCATTAAAGAATGTCTCAACCAATGAGCGTGTTGGAACAACACGGCCTTTATTGAGAATGAATGGTCCACGAGTGGAACTTTGGTCATCCTCCGTAATAACCAAATTCAGGTAAACTGGATTAGGTCTGAATGATATGCACAAAAACGTTCTTACAGTACCCTTGGTGCAAGTGTTCTGAAATAACGTCGATCTGATGTACATTGATGCGATGAGACTATTCGCACAGGAAAAACAATAGAGAACACAAGCCTATGAAAATAGACCTTGTATGAGTATTAATCATAATTTGCCATGGAACGCAAGCATTTTTTACAAGTTTTAAATCATTATACTCTAGTGAACTACAGTTTACTCAAACGTCTCTTTCCTCAAGATTCCCTCAAAGCCATTAAGGACATGCGCACACAGGCGGAAAGGGCGAAACTCATCCATCGACATGTATTCCAAGGCTTCGAATGTTTCTCCCTCACGGCACTAGGGTTCCAGACACTGGGAATTCAACATCACCCTCAATACAGCTTTACGGAACAACTGGCACAACGCATTTGTACGGTGAATCAATTACGGTTTGGAATAGAAAAAGAACTCAGCCATTATCGTAATCTAAACTTGATCCAATGGATTGGAGGTGGAAATTTTGGAAGACGGCCTCTGATTACCCGTTTTGAACATGAATCCCAACAATTAAAGCCTGAAGGCCTGGCAACCATTCAATTCCCGGATGGTGAAAAACGACTTTACTTCATCCACTATTGGCGAAGCTTTGAGCAAATCAGTCGGGATCTTTTATTTTATTTTTTATACCAGGCCAGGAACGAACACCTTTACCGCTTTCATTACGAAGAAGGAACCTTGATCCGGGTTCTCTGCGTGATTCCCAGCTATAAGCAATTTTATGAGGTACAACCTCAAATAGAGCAACTCAAAGGCGCGGGAATCACCTTGTTTATCCCTGAGTCCAAAGTGCAGCAGGAAGACCCCTTGGAAACTCCAATGTGGGTCGATCGTCACGGAGAAAAAAGAAAAGTCTTATAAGGCTTATGAAATTTGCTTCAAACATCCTGAGCGACCTCAATTTTAACGCAGAATTCTCAAGAGCGAACGAGTACCCGTCCTGAGAAAGCTTGAACCATGGTAACATCGTCAGTGTATTCCAAGTCCCCACCCGCAGGTAACCCCCTGGCTAGTCGTGAAATTTTAGGAACAAAGCGTTCGAACTCATGTTGCAGGAATAAGGCAGTTGCTTCCCCAGGTACCGTGGGATTGGTCGCGATAATGAGTTCTTGGATCTTTCCCTGAGAGACCCTCTCTCTCAATTCTCGTATTCTCAATTGATCTGGACCCACACCATCCATCGGAGAAATGGATCCCATCAGAACGTGGTAGAGACCTTTAAATATTTGGCTTTTTTCAATAGAAAAAATATTATTCGGTTGCTCTACAATACAAATAACCTCTTGCTGGCGGGTTCTGTTTTGACAAATGCGACAGGGGTCAACATCGGTAAAGCCATAACAGATCTGACAATAGTGAATATGTTTTTTTACACCTAAAACGGCTTCTGCAAGGTGAGACGCTTCTTCATCATTATACCGAAGAACACCGAAAGCAAGCCGTTGAGCCGTTTTTCGACCGATTCCTGGTAGGCGAGCAAATTCCTGGATTAATCTTTCCAGAGAGGCAGGGAGTTCCATATCAATATCCGCAAGTTAATTTGTTTTAATTATGGCAAACCACGTCCTCTGTACAGGGGAGAAACACAGTTTTTGCCGCTAAAACGTATATCGTTGAGCGTGCTCAGCAGAGCAGTGCTCATTCTCGATGTTATCTTTCTGGTCTTAATTTATCGTTTTGGAAAATACAGATCGGATTGCCTTGCGGGGGTTAAAAGAACGCCAAAAGGCTCAATTTTTTTAACTTCAAGATTGTGATCCTGAGGGGTCCACTGATCGGGATAGGTTTCGATTGAAGTGGACGCAATCAACTCTAAGCGTTTCATATATTCTTTTTCGGAAACTTCCATTTGGCGGATGATTTGTATGGCAGAACCAAATAATTTATTGACAATTTTAACGCTATTTTTCTTTTTCAACTTGTCACTCTTTTCCAAAAAACTGCTTAAAGTATCCAGATTTCTTCGACAAATGGTATATTCTGCCCTTACATCAATTTCAACGCCTTTTTCCTCAACCATAGTTCCACATTTATGGATACGACCCCCTGCCATATATAATTCGGTATACTCAAGGGTTTTGCATGTCGGACAATGCAACCAAGTGATATAACCACGAAGGGTTTCCTCTTTTTTTTTTACATCTCGTTCTTGGCGACGCTCCGCGAAACTGATTACTGTACCCATGATTCCTTTTTAATTCACACCTGTATTTTGAGTTTTCCCCTACACTTTCCATGCGCCCAAGTTTATTTGCACACAGTTCGTCAATAATTTAACATTGTTTCAATGTAATTCGAAAAATTCAAAAAGAAGAAGAATTTTCAGAATGAGGGCACGTTGAAAAAAGCGTTGCAGGGGTATTTTGATGAAGAGAAGGAACAATTTTATGGAGGTTTCCTTCATAATTAATGAGATAGATCTCACCCTCCTGATCTTCTGAAAATGCTGTGATTTTTAAGGGGGTCATTAATAATCTTTGCATCCTAGGCCCCTTGGGATCGAGGGAAAGTCCATAAATCGTACCCTTCAAAAAACCGGCATAAAGATAGAGCCCTTGCAATTCAGGAATTTTCTTTCCCCTATAAACAAAACCTCCTGTGATTGATAACATACCTTCACTTCCCTGATGGTGATGAGCCACTAAAGGGAAATTCAGCCCTCTGGATAAGCAAAAGGGATTATGTTTTTGAAAACACTTGGGCCCTTCAAATAAAGGCCAACCATAGTTTTCCCCCTTGGAGACACGATTGATTTCTTCCCAAAGATTCGCCCCAACATCTCCGACCCAAAGCTCACCTGTCTGTCGATCAAAGCTCCAACCCCATGGATTACGAAACCCCCAGGCAAATATTTCAGGGGCTCCCCCACCTTGTGCAAAAGGGTTATCCTTGGGGATCCTATAGGGGTGTGTGGTGACATCCATTCTAAGAATAGAACCATTCAGATCGTTGATATCTTGTGCCACTTCAGGCCTCAAATCATCACCGCCCCCGTTACCATCCCCCAACCCAAGGTAAAGAAAGCCATCAGGACCAAAATGAAGCGTTCCGCCATGGTGAAAAATCCCATTACGGTCTAACGTTAAGAGGGGTTGTTCCGAAGCTCCATCGATGATGCTGAGTTTGGGATTGACCGTAAATGAGGAGAGAACAGCTTTGGTTTTAGACTGGGAGGTCTCGCTTGGTGTGATGTAGTAAAGGTATATTTTAGCGTTGTGTTGGTAATTCGGATCAAAAGCAAGACCTAAAAAACCATGTTCCCAATTTTTATGAGGATCAGAAACTTTATCTGTGATGTTGGCCCACTCAAGCTTAGTGGAAACGTCCTCCTGGTTTTCAAATTTCTGAACTCTTCCAGCCTGCTCTATCACATACCAGTGTGAAGAATCGTTAGGCACTTGACGCATGCCTATAGGAAGATCAAAACTTAATTTGGTGAATATCGGTTCAACGCTTAAGATTGAAGACAGCGATTCTGGTGTTTCTGCAATACAACCTTTGAAATATATGCCTTTTTGAGCATCAACCGCCTCGGTAGGATCAAGGCGCAAAATATAAACACCGAACTTGGTCAGCAAAATAACAGCCAGAACAAACGTGAAACCAATGAGAATGAATTTTTTAAGTTTGGGATAAGACATCACTTCCTTACTTTTTTAGTGCGCCCAACACACCAGGCGCACCACACGTTTCCTTTAAAATTTCTGTTCGGACAAATAGATGTCGAAAGGTTGTCCATCCCTGGGCACTTGAGGTCTAAATTTGACGAAAATGGATACTTTTACACCGTGTCAAATGATAGAAACCATAGGGAGAAAGACTGGACCCTTTTCCGCTATCTTTGACGCCAGTCCAAGGTAAGGCGGGATCCAAATAATCACAGCGGTTTTGGTAAATTGTACCCGCATCATGATATTTTGCAAAATAATTCGCTCGATCTAAATCGCGAGTCCAAATGGAGGCGGTTAGACCAAACTGGGTCTCGTTCATTTTTTGCAGGGCGTCCTGATCATCCTGGACTTTGAGCACAGGAACCAAGGGGCCAAAGCTTTCCTCCTGCATCACTTCCGCATGATTGGGCACATTAGCCAATAAGGTCGCGGGAAAAAAGTTGGCCTTCGTATCCGCAAGGGGACGGCCGCCTGTGAGCAAAGTCGCCCCCTTGTCAAGAGCGTCCTGGACTTGATGTGCTAAAAAACTGAGGGCGGATTTACTGGCAAGAGGGCCCAGCGTAGTTGAAGAGTCTAAAGGATTACCACACTGATAGTACTTGATCGCCTCCTGAGCTCTCTCCATAAATTCAGCGTAAACCGAATGATGCACATACACTCTTTCTATCGCGCAACAAGATTGCCCCGCATTATAACAGGCCCCTTCAATCACGTTCGGAACCGTAAACGCCAAATCCGCATCTTGAGCGACATAGGCCGGGTCTTTACCTCCCAGTTCCAAGCCAACATCAATGAAGCGTTGAGCCGCATCCTGATAGACCTTACGACCTCCGGGGACAGAGCCTGTAAAGACGACATGCGCAATTTTAGGCATCTGGATCAACTGGGTGGTTTGTTCATGAGTTAAATAGAGATTTGTGACCAACCCTGGAAATGAGGATTCCGCGAAAGCGTTTTCAAAATGCTTTCCACATAAAGGGGTTTTGGCACTATGCTTAATCAATACCGTGTTTCCTGCCAACAATGCGGGAACGACCACGTTCACAGCAATCAAGAGGGGATAGTTCCAAGCAGCGATATCCAGGACCACACCTAAGGGATCATGCTCAATCCGTCGATGAAATCCCTCCTTGGGTGACAATTCATCAGGAGCCAGCACCTCTTCCGCATTGGCGAGCATCCATTCCGTACGTTCAAAAAATCCCTTGATTTCATTATGGGCTTCTGTAATGGGTTTTCCCATTTGCTGAGTCAAATCCTGGGCGATTTCATTACGATGTGTTCGGAAATACGCCAAGCATTTTTCTACTTCTTTTTTCCGTTCAGCAACGCTTTGGTGACGCCAACTTTGAAATGTTTGACAAGCTTGGTCCACTTTTTTCTGAATTTGCTGATTCGTATCATAAGGGGTTTCAAAAACGAGTTCTTGATTATAGGGGTTCATTACTCTAAGTGTCATAGGACTCCTTGTTATTTTCGATGATTACAAAAAAAATTCCTCAGGCAAAAAACATTAAATAGGAAATAATGCAGCATAAGTACGCTAAGCCTCGACATTGATCTCTTGGATTTGTTAACGTTTTAAAAGACCCAACCGTAAAACACTCATGGACTTCGTTTTAAGATTGCGGGCTCTATCATCAACAAAAAGGAGAAACATGGCAAAGTCTATTTTGGAAAACTTACCTTCTGATGTTAAAAACTGGTGTGCTCGGGCCATGGTTGGAATGATTACCGCTGATGGCGTTGTCACAGAAAGCGAACTGGTATTTCTCAAAGAAACCATCAGCTTTCTAGAAGATATGGATGCCATTAATGAAATTGTTAAACTTGTCAAATCTAAAGAGCAAATCATTTTGCAAACACTAAAAACAGATCCGCAAACCGGAGCCCAAATACTCATCCACTTGGCAACCCTGGCGGTCACCGATGGAAAATTGGACGATACAGAATCCAATTTTTTTATTTATGTGGGTAAGAAAATGGGGTTCCCTTCCACTTATTCTTCCGAAATTTTATCTTGGGCCAGAGAGTATATCGCCATCAACAAACG
Organism: Deltaproteobacteria bacterium TL4; assembly: GCA_051382335.1. Taxonomy (GTDB): domain Bacteria; phylum SAR324; class SAR324; order SAR324; family NAC60-12; genus JBBCAX01. Next base: position 4,763 of record JBBCAX010000356.1, on the reverse strand, counting down.
CAGGAAATATCTCATCAAAAAAGCAGAGCATTTTTAGTCCAGTGAAGACTCTTCTTCTTTTTCTTTAGAAAACTGGTTTTGCATCACTTTTTTCCCTTTTTTCCGTACACGTCCCAGCATATACAAGGCCTTATCTTTCAAGAGGGGATCTCTTAATAATTTCGGAATGCGTTTTATCAAAATATCAGCGCGTTCATAGATTTTGGTTCCAAAAATCAACTTGGGTGTTTCCAAGATGGCCTCATAAGAAAGTTTATTTACAGGAAACCACCATAAGTTCGTATTTAATCCTGGAGTTATGTCATAATTGACCAACTTCACTTTGGTCATTTCTTCCAAACCAAGATGGGCGTGAGTGACCCCCAAACCGCTTTTTTTCCATCCAGTCCATGGTAATTCTGAGGCACCATGAGTAAAAATATGATCATTAATGGTAGTCATGCCTGTTTGCAGTCGTTCCGCCATTTTTCTGGCGACACTTGTATTTTGAGACCAAATACTTGAACTTAATCCCAAATCAGAATCATTTGCCAGAGTGATCGCTTCCTCATGTGTTTTGAAAGTCATGATTCCGATGACCGGCCCAAAAGTTTCATCTTTCATAACATCCATCTCATGATTCACATTGACCAGGACGGTTGCGGGATAAAACGATTTAGGTGAGGCGGACGGTTGTAATTTCACCTGTGCTGCGATTTTGGCCCCTTTTTTTAAGGCATCCTCAATATGGTTTTTTACCACTTGAAGTTGACGGGCCGTCGTCATGGAGCCCACATCAATATCAAAGTTTCCCTGATCAACGCCTTGGCGCAAGGCCATTGTTTTTTCTACAACCCTTTCAATAAAATCCTCCGCGACACTTTCCTGTACGTAAACTCTTTCAATTCCAGCACACGTTTGTCCACTATTTTGGAATCCGCCCCAGACAGCCCCGTTTGCGGCTCTTTCTAAATTAGCGTCTTCCAAAACAATCATCGCATCATTGCCTCCAAGTTCTAAGGATAAAGGCATCACCTCTTCTGCGGCACGTTTCATTAAAATTTGCCCCACCCTGACACTTCCTGTGAAAAAAATCTTATCAATTTTATTTTGGAAAAAAGCGTCTGAGATTTGAGGCCCATATCCCATGATAAAGGTACATAAGCCTTTCGGCAAGCATCCTGCTTTGATCGCTTTTTCAATCTCAACACCAACCAGGGGCGTCTCTTCAGAGGTTTTATATAAAACCGCATTTCCTGCCATCAACCCCATTATTATTTCTCCGAATGGAATGGAAAAGGGATAGTTCCAGGGAGAAATGACGCCAACCACCCCCAAAGGCATACGCAAAACATAACTTCGCTTGTTTGCGAATAAGATACTTGAAGAGGAGATTCGATTTCTTTTTAAGAATTTTTTTGCTTTCTTGGCATACCAGTCACAAGCCATAATGGAGGGCAAAACTTCTGTATTTAAAGCGTCAGAACGTGTTTTTCCGTTACTCTGTGAAATTGCAGTTGCTATTGAATCCGCATTTTCAATCAGATAATCTCGGATTCGAAAGATATAGGTTCTGCGTTTTTCAAAACTCATGTCATACCACCCAACCTGCGCTTTTCTCGCGTTTTCAAAGATAGTGGGGATTTCATGAAGAGGAGTGAAAGGAACGGTGCCTAAATGTTCACCGGTTGCAGGATTGATCGCATCGATGTAATCAGGATAAGCGTCACTTTGGGCAACGTCAGTTGTTACGGTTTTACTCATAGAGTCTCCACGTTGAGTTGTCATTGATTAATTATGGTCCTTGTGAGGCCCTCTAAGGATAATTTCCTGAGAGGAAATTTGAGCGGCATTGAATAATCTATTCTTTCCCATTACAAACAATGTCTTTTTCTGTCAATGCAATAGAGTGTTCTTCATGAATATGAGATTAATCAGTGTCTGAAGGGGTGTTTCGACCTTTACAAAATCTGGGTTGAGAACGTTTAAAATTCAGCGGCTAATTAAGAATTTTTTTGAAGTGAGTACAATGAGCCACTTTTAAACAATCCGCTGAAAGATCTTCGATCTTCGACTGAAATTGATAAGCAAAATTATTCTGAGGCAAAATCAACTGAAAATAAGCGGATTTATTTTCAGAAAATCTGTCAAAGTTTTTTGAGGCTTTAAGTATTTTTACCGAGAAGGTATCCAATTCATTATTCAGGATAATGCCGTTAAAACTAATAACAGGATCCTGTTCTGGAGGCAGAAAACTGACATTTATTGCCGTGTTGAGGGCAATCTGCCGGGTGTGCGTAAGAATTAAGCTCATGTTCTCTGTGGTGAAGTGTAGTTTATTTCTTAGGGCGTTCACTGCTTTTAGCTGAGGTTCTTCTTCAAAACTCAACAAATGTAAGGTTTTATCAAAAGTATCCGCATTCTTACAAAGAACCACTACCTCATTTTTCGGATCGGATTGCGAAATTTTCCATATCAAGTCCTCTTCCAACGGAGATAAATCATAAATTTGAGTTATTTTTTTTAAAAGTCTCAGACGCATCTTTTCTGCGATTTTGGATTGAAATTCATCAATCTGATCCGAATCGGGGGTATAGTAGATATTTAAATTTCCCCGGTCCGTATCTTCCCAAAACGTAGGACCTGAAAATCGAAGACGATTACAGGTCATGGCAATAACATTCAAAAACAGGTTTTCTCCTAAGACTTCCAGATCATCCAGAGCATCTTCGATGATTAAATCGACAAAATGGGTTAAGCCCTTTTTTAAATAATATAAGGCAAGACCCATTTGAAGTACTCTCACCCCGTTATTGATGAGAAGACCTTTTGCCAGGTCTTCGCGTGCAGAATCAGGAGGACTATCAACTAACAAAAGCTCTTTCAAGAGCGATTCCTGTACCGTGAGGTCCCAATTTTTCTGGTCAGCCAGGATTAAAATTTTTTTCATTTCCGCGGCAAATACATCCACGATGAAATACAGCGCGGGGCTCTTTTTACCGTGCTTGAAGATTTCAGTTCCATAGATGCGCAGATACATAAAACAGCGTTTTACATGGTCAATTTTCTGATGAGTTACAAGATGTTCAATGAAATTACCATAATGGAATGCCGTGGTGTAAAGGTTGCGCCCTTCATTATTCTTGGCCCCATGTTTGATGGCAAAGCGTAAGTATGTATTAAAGCGGACAATGATCACATGGATCAAGTCATCATCTTTTTCTTCAATAGCATGAAGTCCAATGGTTGTCATCCAAGAGGCACACAGTGAGGCCAAATCAAATTCACTGTCCTCAATTAGATTGATATAAATATTGCCTAATAAGCGAAAACATTTCTGTTCATAGAATGTTCGCGTCCGTTCAAGCTCTTCAAATTGTCCAACGAGCGTTTTGAACGAAATATCGATGCGAATGGAAGGACTGATCAGGAAAAACTTGGGGTTGATTTTAGATTTCCCTCGGATGTACGCTATCAATGACCTGTTCAGATCCTGGATGATATCTGCTTTAGGTTCTTTGAAATTTACATATTCCAGCAGATCATCCAACTGATTCAGTGCTTCAAACATCATTCTTTGATACATTTCAACCATTATCGGCATATCCATCAAGGAGGAAATGCGAAAATACGCCAAGGATTTAATGAGATGAAATTGATTTTTAGAAATACGATTAATGACGTTGATAGGTTTCGTATATTTCAGAATATAAAAGATATAAGGAAAGGTTAGAAAAATACACACTGGAATTAAGACATGAGTATTCAACATGCGGCTGGATTGCCTATAAAGGGTGATATCACCATACATCCGAACCAAAATAACATGTGCTCCAGAAAGAATGATAAACCAAATAAAGAACAGACTCACCCGATCTTGCATATAGATATCAATCAGTTTAGGGATACTTTGAGACGCAATGGAGATCACAATCACCAAGGTTCCGAGCACCATCGCAAGCATTCCAATCCAGTATTGAGGCGAAAAACCTAACCCAATAGGGTTAGACTCTTCCAACGAAACCGGCTGATAAAGACTCTCCATAGTGTTGAGATAAGCTGGAAATATTACATTATGAAAAAGCACATCAACACTAACGAGTATTGCGAGAACAAAACAAAACGAGGATAGCGAGCGATGTTCATTGGCCAACAACAAAATTCGATTAAAATAATAGGAAAGTTGGACTCTAACCATGGGGAAATCGTATTTAAAAATTTAACCTTTTTAATTGCCTACCTCAAATTGCCCCGATAATGCTATTTTTAGAGCTTCAATTCGAAATAGAAACGTCCGATCTGATTCTCCTATACCATGTATTGAGAGTGATTGACAATAGACATCTTTCCAAAATAAAGCCTGGATTTTAGCGAGTTCACGGGTATCCTCCTCTTTTACAAAATTTTCAGTATTTCAAATGTATTGTAAGGAGGACCTATGAGCTACTTTAATAAATTGAGAACCCAAAAACCTGAGAAATTTACACGAGAAACCGGGATCCCTTTGAAAAAATTTAAAAAACTGCGCAAAGCCGTCACTAATCACCTGACTGCGGCACGCCAAAATAATCCTTTACAGCAGAGAGGGTGCAAGTCAGAAATATCTTTGGAGGATAAGCTGTTGCTCACCCTCTTTTATCTGCGTCATTACCCTACCTTTTTCATGTTGGGAAAACAGTTTGGCGTCAGTGAATCCTATGCCTGTAAAATTTTTCATCACTATAGTGATATTCTTGTTAATAGAGATGGGTCAGTCCCCTATTGGTTGAAAGAGTCTTGGAGAG